>JBKEAI010000118.1:0-40328 GCA_047972145.1 Microthrixaceae bacterium | reverse complement strand
CGGGCAGGCCGACCAGCTCGAAAGCGAATCGGCTGGCTCATCCACCAGCCGCTGGTGGTGGGTCTCCCCCGATGGGTGGTGGGTCTCCCCCGATGGGTGGTGGGTCTCCCCCGATGGGTGGCGATTCCCGCCCGGTCACCGGTGGTGGGTGGTGGTCTGCGGCGATCTGCGCGAGCAGGGTCTGGCCGTCGGGTCCGCTCCAGATCCTCACGGTGTTGCCCATGCCACCACAGCTACCCGGACTACCCAGACCACCCGGGTTACCCGAGCTACTTGGGCTACCCGAGTTACTTGGGGCACTTGGGTTACCCGGGCGGTCCAAGCTGGCCGGGTCGTCGGGGTCGAGCCCAGCGTTGATGGCTCGTTGCTCGTGTTCTTCGGCGAGTTCGGCTGGTAGGTCTGCGATGGTGACCGTGTGGAGTTTCCAGTCAGTGTTGGAGTGCTCCAATCGGTGATGCCGGCGACACAACAGCGCCCCGTTGACCAGATCAGTCGCACCGCCTGTCTCCCATGGTTGTTGATGGTGCGCGTCGCAGCGTGACACGGGTTGGTCACAACCGGGGAACACACATCCACCATCACGCACCCCCAAAGCTGTGCGCTGAGCCGGAGTGAACAAACGACGGCGACGCCCCCAGTTCAACGGTGAACCAGACGGGTCGACACCGACGGGTTGCAACAAGGCGTCACATAGCAGCATCGCAGCAGTCGCGGTATCGACCGGGTCACCGTCAGCAGTGCGCACAGAACCTGGTTTGCCATCACGATCAACCGGCAACGTGACTATCGCTTCGGTGACCGCAGCGGGAGATGTCGGGTCCGGGTCAGCTCCGCGGCGTAACAGTTCGATCACAGCGCGTGCCCGCAACTGCTGAACAGTCGGCATTTCGATACCAGCGGTCTCGCATTCGGTCTTGGCTGTGCGGTACTGGCGGTCACACTCAGCATCGATGATCCTCCGTGCCACCACCGCGTCAGCACCGGTGAGGTCCATCACCAAATGCAGGCTCTGCCCATCTGTTGCCATAGACGCCGTGTTGCGGTCCCCCAGGTCAGGCTCCGGACCATCGGCATCCAACAACTCCACCAGTGCTGTGAGCCAGGCTTTGAAATGAGAGAACCGATGCCGGCAGGCATAAGCGATGATCTGGTCCTGCACCTCCAACAACGCTGTCTCAACACGTGGGTTGGTCACAGCTGCGACCGCGTCGACATGATCGATCGAGATCTTCGCTTCACCCAGCGCCACTGCGAGTTCTTCGAAACGCATCAACACCGCTCCGACACGCAGATCACGGGCCACAACCCGGTGCGGTAGATGACACCGGTTCGCTTTCCACCCCTTGGTACGCAACCCGCGTACCGACTCGGTCACCCCCGTGACATCCAACCGGTTGATCGCAAGAGCTGACAGTGCGTCAACCCGGCGGCGTACCCCCTCGAGCGCCACCACCACATCCATCAACTCGCGGCCATCAACGCCCGCCAGATCCACCCCAGCCAGATCCACCCCAGCGACAACATCGAGAGCCTCCACCACCCCCGCCACACAACCAGCCACACCGGCCACACCGGCCAGAGCACCGAGAGCGTCTGGATCACTCTCGGGTTGACCATCGCCGGTTCCATGACCGGTACCACCGACCAGGCGATCCGAACCGGCATCCACCTGCTCAGGATCACCCGACTGCTCGGGATCACCCGCCTCACTTCCCTTATCGAACATACATTCGAGTATCACACAAGGGTGAGACAACACAAGGGTGAGACAGAGGTACGGTCAGCTCAAGAACCGCAATCGTCGCAACAGCAAAGACACCTTCGCCGGATACACGCCGACCATCACCTCACCACGTCGGTGGATCCAGGCTGAGCGTCGAGCGCTCCTATGGCGCGCCCTGGCGAGCGACACGGTCGAGTGAGCTCCAGAGGTGGATCGCCGCGAACGATCTCCAGGGACGCCACGCCTCGGCGATGCGGGTGAGTTCCGCGGCGCTCGGCCGGGGTGAGCCGGTCAGGCGCCCCCACGCTTCGCGAAGTGCCAGATCCCCGGCGGGGAAGGCGTCCGCAGAGCCGGCGCGCAGCGCCAGGTACCCGGTCGTCCACTCGCCGATTCCCTTGATCGCGGCGAGTCCCTCTAGGAACATCGCGAGCTCTGGTCCCGCATCACCGCTGCATCCTGGCGGTACCAGGTCGCCGTCGGCTACCGCTCGCGCAACCGTGGAGATCGTCGCTGCGCGCCGCGTGGTGAGGCCCAGCCCGTTCAGATCCGCGTCCGCGAGGGCCTCGGGTTCGGGGAACAAATAGCTGAGCCTGCACGATTCGAAGCCGTCGACCGCCCGTCCGTGCGCCGCGCAGATCCGCGCGGCGACAGTTGTGGCGGCGGTGACCGACACCTGCTGTCCGAGCACGGCACGCACGGTCGTCTCGAAGCTCGACCAGCACCCGGGGGGCCGCAGGCCGGGGGCGTGCTCGACCAACGGGGCGAGCACAGGGTCGCCCGAGAGGTGTTCCACCGCGCTGAGCTGGTCCGTGTCGAGTCGGATCATCGAGCGCACCCGCGTCACGACGTCGTCGCAGTCGGGAGGCTGTGGTGCATCGACGGAGAGGGTGATGGTGCCCTCACCGGGTGATTCCGAGAGCTCGATCACCGCGGGTTCACCCCCGATGGCGACGGTCCTCAGGTAGCGCGGCATTCCATCGCTCCCGGTGGGTGTCGCTTCGACCCCCGCGATGGCGCGCTTCGCGAACCAGGCGACCGTCGAGCGCCAGTCGATCTCGCCCTCGTAGGACAGCTCCACACTGCCCTTGGGCAGCTCCACACTGCCCTTGGGCAGATCTGCACTGCCTCTGGGCAGATCTGCACTGCCTCTGGACAGCTCTGCACTGTGCGCATCGGGTCTCGACGGCCTCGCCATGTCCAGATCAAAGCACCGCCGGTCACCCGGTGTCGCACCGGTGAGGCAGTGTGTGTCCCATGGCCATCACGATCCACCTCGAAACCGCTGACGATCCCCGGGAGCCGGGCGCCGGTTCCGCCCAGCCGGTGCGCTGGAGCATCATCGAGAGTCCTGTCGGGCCGTTGTTCGCAGCCGAACACGGCGGCCGGATAGTGAGGTTGGGCTTTCTGGGTGACGACGAACCGCAACCAGATCCGGAGTGGGTCCGTGACGACGACGCCCTCGGGGAGTTGCGCGCCCAACTCGGGGAGTACTTCGAGGGGGAGCGCACCGGCTTCGATCTCGATGTGGGCATCGAAGGGACCGAGTTCCAGGTGGCGGTGTGGCAGGCACTCGCGCGGATCCCCTTCGGCGCCACGGCCACCTACGGCGAGATCGCGGCTGCGATCGGCCGACCGAAGGCGGTGAGGGCGGTCGGTGGTGCCAACAACAAGAACCCCGTGTCGATAGTCGTTCCGTGCCATCGGGTGATCGGCGCGGATGGCAGCCTCACCGGCTTCGGCGGGGGTCTGCCCACCAAGGAGACGTTGCTCTCCCTCGAAGCGGGGGTCAGCGCCGGCGCTGGTTAGCCTCCGCAGGCGTGAACACCGGTTCCCCGGCAACGCTTCCGCTCTCGGTAGGCCCCGACACCGATCCTCTCGACCTCGTCGCCGCGCGCTACGTCGATCTGCTACGTGGATGTCTCACCCGCGAGCTGTTCTTGGACCAGGAGTGGTGGGACGTGCGCCTCGACGACGTTCCCGGTGGACGTGAGACGCTCCAACCCATGCTGTCGGCGCAGCGGTGGCGACTCGTACGCAGGGGAGAACCGGCGGACCGCGAGCAGGGGCGGGACTGGCCTCCGAGCGCGGAGACGATGATCGGCACGGAGCGGCTCGACAACCTCACGAGGTGCTGCGTAGCCGCTGTGCAGGCGGGTGTGCCGGGTGACTTCGTGGAGACCGGCGTGTGGCGTGGGGGCGCGACGATTCTGATGCGCGGCATCCTGGAGGCATTCGGGGACCCGCAGCGCAGGGTGTGGGTGGCCGACTCCTTCGAGGGACTGCCGGTGCCCGACGGTGAGCGCTACCCCGCCGACGAGGGGCTCGACTGGTCCCATGTCGAGGTACTCAAGGTCGGCCTGGAGGAGGTCCGCGCCAACTTCGGGCGCTACGGACTGCTCGATGACCGGGTCAGGTTCCTCGAAGGCTGGTTCCGCGACACGCTCCCCGGCGCGCCGATCGAACAGATCGCGGTGCTGCGTCTCGACGGGGACCTCTACGAGTCCACCATGGATGCCCTGGTGGCGCTCGAACCCAGGGTGAGCCCCGGCGGGTTCGTCATCGTGGACGACTACGGCGGTTGGGAGCCCTGTCGGGAGGCGGTGGCCGACTACCGCCAGTCCCAAGGGATCGACTGCCCGATGTTCTCTGTCGACTGGACCGGAGCCTGGTGGCAGAAATAGTCGGTACCTGTGTATTGACGCCACCTGCGTGCCAGTGCACGCTCTGATGCATGCACAGCTTCATGTCGCACTCCGACAGCGCCGTACCCTCCGGGGTCGACGTCCGCAGTGGTGCGGGTGAGGTGGGAGCCGGGGTCGTTCACCGGTGCGTGATCGTCGTCTATGACCAGCTCCAGCTGATGGACCTTGCAGGGCCACTCGAGGTGCTCTCGATGGTCGAGTTCCTCAGACCCGGCGCCCGCTACGAGAGCGTGCTTGTCTCACCGAACGGATCCGCGGTGAGCACCAGTGCCGGAGTCGACATCGGGGTGTCGAGATCCTTCGACGACGAGCTCGCCTCCGGTGAACCCATAGACACGCTCCTCGTCACGGGCGGACCCGGCTCGGATGCGATCGCTGCGGACCTCGACGCGCTGGACCTCCTGCGTGCGCTCGCCATGCGCGCACGCAGGGTCGCCTCGGTGTGCACCGGAGCGTTCGTGATGGCCGCGACCGGCCTGCTCGATGGCCGGCGTGTCACGACCCACTGGGCCACGTGTGACTCGCTGCGCGAGCTCTATCCGGCGCTCGAGGTCGACGGTGACAAGATCTTCGTGGTCGACGGCAGGTTCTGGAGCTCGGCGGGGGTGACAGCAGGGATCGACCTGACCCTCGCGATGGTCGCAGAGGACCACGACGACCAGTTGGCACAGGAGGTCGCGAGCTGGTTGGTGGTGTTCGCCCGGCGTCCCGGGGGCCAGTCGCAGTTCTCCGCGACCCTCCAGGCCCAACACGTCGGGGATCACTCCCTGAGCGACCTGCTGGGTTGGATCCCCACCAACCTCGAGCGCGACCTGGGCGTGCCGGCGCTCGCCGCCCGGGTCAACATGAGCCCGCGGACCTTCGCCCGCACCTTCGCTCGTGAGGTCGGCACCACCCCCGCTGCGCATGTCGAGCTGGTGCGCATCGAAGCGGCGCGCACGCTGCTGGCGACGAGCGACCTCGGCGTGGACGCGGTGGCGCGCAGGGTCGGGTACCGGCGCACCGAGACGATGCACCGCGCCTTCAGGCGGGTGGTAGGCACCACCCCAGACAGCTACCGCCAGCACTTCTCGCGCCAGCCCGCCTGAGCTGTGTTGTTGCAGCGGTGGCTGTGTTGTCTCAGCGGTAGCTGCGAGGACCGGTCTCGCCCGCAGGGATCACACCAAGTCGCCCGGCCTGGTAGTCCTCGAACGCCTGGGCGATCTCGGCTCTGGTGTTCATCACGAAGGGCCCGTAGGTCGCGATCGGAGCCCTGATCGGCAGACCGCCCAACAGCAGCACGTCGAGCGTGTCACCCGCATCTGCGGTGACCGTCACATGGTCACCGTCCACATGGTCGCCGTCGCCGAGCATGGCGAGCCGGCCGCCCTCCAGCGGCACACGTTCCTCGCCGACGCTTCCACGCCCGGTCAGGCCGTAGACGAGCGCGTTGAACTCCGGGGTCCAGGGCACCTCCAGGCGTGCACCCGGTGCGAGGGTCACGTGTGCGTAGGTGATCGGGGTGTGTGTGGCTCCCGGTCCGTCGTGGCCTGCGATCGAGCCGGCGACGAGGCGGATCAACGCGCCGCCGTCGGAGGTGGTGAGCAGCAGCAGATCACCGGCTGTGATCGCCTGGTAGCGGGGGTCGGTCATCTTGAGAGCCGGCGGGAGGTTCACCCAGAGCTGCACCGCATGCATCGCCCCACCGCTGCGCCAGAACGATTCGGTGGGCAACTCGTCGTGCATGATCCCACCACCGGCGGTCATCCACTGGGTGTCACCTTCGGAGATCACCCCGCCCCCGCCGTTGGTGTCCTGGTGGGCGAGCTCGCCGTCGAGCACGTAGGTGACGGTCTCGAAACCCCGGTGCGGGTGCCACGGGGCCCCCTTGGGCTCGCGCGCCCCGAGCACCTTGGGTCCGATGTGATCCAGCAACAGGAACGGGTCTGCCACCACGAGGTCCACCCCGCCCGGGAAAGGCCGTCGGATCTCGAATCCGGCGCCTTCTGTGGCGGCGTGGGCGGTCACCACGTCGCTCACAGGGCGCGCCCTGGATTCGGCGGGGACCTCTGGTAGGCGGGGGAGGGTGAGCGTGTCATCGACTGTCACTGCGGGCATGGTTCGTCCGATCTGTCCTGCGGGCCCCACGCGTCGGGCCGCTCGTCGCCGGTACAACCCTGGAGCTCCCCGGATCCTTCCCGGGTGGCTGTTCGGGTCGCCCACAGGTCAGGTGGGCGACCCCGATGCCCGGGTGTCCGCCCGGCCACGAAATGCTCTGGGCGCACGCGGCGACCGCACCTAGGGTCGGTGGATGGAGATCCCCGACCACGATCCACGCCCTCCGCTGAGACGCCTGTGGGTCTATGCGGCACCACACCGCAAGCGGCTGATCCAGGCGATCGCGATGACCACCGTCCAGAAGCTCGCGGACGTGATGCCCGAGTTGTTGATCGGCGCCGCGGTCGACGTGGTGGTGCGCAGCGACGAGTCGATCGTGGCGAGGGTCTTCGGGGTGCAGGACCGCTTCGACCAGCTGTTGGTGCTCGCCGCGATCAACGTGGTCGTGTGGATGGTCGAGTCCTTCAGCGATTGGGTCTCGTCGCTGTTGTGGCGCAACCTCGCGCAGAGCATCGAACACGACGCGCGCACCGACGTGTACGCACACGTGCAGGACCTGGAGCTGTCTTGGTTCGAAGAGCAGTCCACCGGTGGGCTGCTCGCGATCCTCAACGACGACGTGAACCAACTGGAGCGGTTCCTCGACATCGGTGCGCGCGAGATCATCGCGGTCGCGGTCAACGTCGTGTTCGTCGGCGCCGTGTTCTTCTTCGCCTCCCCACTGCTCGGGTTGGTCGCATTCGTGCCGATCCCGCTGATCATCTGGGGGTCGGTCCGCTACCAGCGCCGGCTGGAGCCGCGGTACGCGAAGGTGCGCAGCGCGGCCGGTGCGATCGGTGGGCTGCTGGCCAACAACCTGTCGGGGGTCGCCACGATCAGGGCGTTCAACGCCCAGTCCCGCGAACAGGCGCGTGTGGAGGCGGTCAGCGACGACTACAGGGTCGCGAACGGCGAGGCGATCAGGCTGTCCTCCGCGTTCATCCCCCTGATCCGCATGGCGATCCTCGTGGCGTTCACAGCGACGCTCATCCTCGGAGGCCGCGCCGCGCTCGATGGCTCGCTCAACATCGGGCTGTTCTCGGTGCTCGTGTACATGACCCAACGCCTTCTGTGGCCTCTCACCCGCTTGGGGGAGACCTTCGACCTGTACCAACGTGCGATGGCCTCCACACGGCGGGTGCTCGACCTGTTGGAGGTCGAGCCTCAGATCATCGAGGGTCCGGGCCGCCTCGCCGAGCCGATCAGAGGTGACATCGGCTTCGACTCGGTGTACTTCGGCTACGGCGATGGTCCGCCGGTCATCCGTGGGCTCGACCTGGAGGTGCCCGCGGGGGAGACCCACGCGGTCGTGGGTGCCACCGGTGCGGGCAAGTCCACGATCGTGAAGCTGTTGTTGCGCTTCTACGAACCCGACTCCGGAGCGGTGAGGGTCGACGGCGCCGACATCTCCACGCTCGGGTTCGCATCGCTGCGCTCGGCGTTCGGATATGTGAGCCAGGACGTGTTCCTGTTCCACGGCACGGTGCGCGAGAACATCGCCTACGGACGTCCCGACGCGAGTGAGGCGGAGGTGCGAGAGGCGGCGGTGCTCGCCGAAGCACTCGGGTTCATCGAAGCGCTGCCCCAGGGTTTCGACACGATCGTGGGGGAGCGCGGCCAGAAGCTCTCCGGCGGCCAACGCCAACGCATCTCGATAGCCCGGGCGATCCTCACCGACCCGGCGGTGCTGGTCCTCGACGAGGCGACCTCAGCGGTCGACAACGAGACCGAGGCCGCGATCCAACGATCCCTCGAAGCCGTCGGCCGCGGTCGGACCGTGCTGGTGATCGCGCACCGGCTCTCCACCGTGCGCCACGCGGACCGGATCCACGTGCTCGAAGCCGGCAGGGTGATCGAGCGTGGCACCCACGACGAGCTCACCGTCGCCGGTGGTCTGTACGCATCGCTGTGGAGGGTCCAGACCGGCGAGCTCACGCATTCCCGGCCTTCCTGATCGGCGGGGGTCCTCTCAGCGGCGCAGGCGCTTGGTGTCGGACAACAACTCGTCGATGGCCCGTTCGAGTTGCTGGCCGAACATGATGCGGGCCGCCTCACCCGCGGAGGATCGCAGCGCATCGACCATCACGGTGGTCTCCACGCCACTGCCGAGTCCCTGGCGCACGGCCTTGACGAACAGGTCGATCAACTCGTCCGCTGCCTTGCCCAGGTACTTGCCCAGGATCGCGGTGGCGGCCACGACGATGTCCACGTCCACCCCGCCGCGCACGAGGTCGACCGCGACCGCCAGGAGCGGCTCGCTGGGCACCAGCCAGGCATGTCCCTGCCGGGTGAAGTAGCCGGCGTCCTCCAGCAGGCCCTGGGTGCCCGGTGGAGTGCCCTCCAGCATCGAGGCAAGCTCGGCAGTGGACACGATCCTCGGCTCGTCGTGACCCCACGAACCGCGCAGCGAGTCGTCGAGGCCGAGCCAGTCGGCGACGCTCGACGATGTGTCACCCTCTTCGAGCAGCGCGCGGATCGCCGGCAGCTTGAGGCCGCGGTCGCGCAGCTCCGACACGAGCCGGAGCCGTTCGGTGTGCTCCGCGGTGTAGCGGGCGACCCGGGCGTCGGAGCGGTCACGGTGGGGCTTCTGGAGGAGCTTCTCGGCCTGGTAGTAGCGGATCGTGCGCGGCGGGATGCCCGTGGTGTCGGAGAGCTCCGCGAGCGTCATGGTCTGTTGTTCGGTGCCGGGATCGTCGTCGCTGTCGCTATCGGATTCACCGCCGGGGGGCACCTCGGATTCAGCACCCTTGCCGCTCGATCGCCTTGTTCGCTTGGCTGCCATCGATGCGATAGTGACACATGTCGCCGATGCTGACAGCAAAAACTGCTAATAAAGTCTTGACACTCGTGACTGTCAGCAATGACGATGGGTACCCATGGCGAAGACACTCGGAACCCGCTTCCTCGAGCCCCTCACGTCGCCGCACTCACCAGCGGATCTGTTCGCTGCGCTGAAGTTCGGACCAGACGAGCGGCCGGTACCAGCACCCCAGGTACACCTACGGGAGCCCGACGGCCTCCCGAGGACCTCTACGGCACGGTTCACCACCAGTGACGTCGAGGTCGATCTCGGTGAGGGCCAGACGCTGCTCGAAGCCGCCGAGGCAGCCGGCCTCGAACCCCTCACCGGTTGTCGGCGCGGCGTGTGCCGGCGTTGCGTGCGCCCGCTCACCAGCGGCATGACCCTCAACTCCAGGGATTCCACGATCGGCGTACCCGGCGACTCGGTGCGCATATGTGTGAGCACAGCGATGACCGACGTGGAGGTGGACCTGTGAGCGCCGTGGCGAGCGAACAGCACCTCGACCTCACCGACCCAGCCCTTGACCCGGCAGAGGCCGTCGATGACGAGACGTTCGATGACAAGGCCTTCGCCGCTGAGCTGGACGCCATCCGCGACGAGGTGCTCGCGTCGCTGGGAGAGTCCGACGCGGCCTACATACGGCGCATCATCAAGATCCAACGGCGGTGCGAGCTCGCCGGCCGTGCCGCACTGCTGGCGGGGATATTTCCCCCCGCCTGGTTGCTCGGTACCGGTCTGCTGAGCGTTTCGAAGATCCTCGAGAACATGGAGATCGGTCACAACGTCATGCACGGCCAGTGGGACTGGTTGCAGGACCCCGCGATCAACTCCGCGGACTGGGAGTGGGACAACGTGTGTCCCTCCGAGCAGTGGCGCCACACCCACAACCACATGCACCACCAGTGGACCAACGTGCACGGATGGGACGCCGACATCGGCTACGGACTGTTCCGCGTGGATGAATCGCAGAGGTGGCGCCCCGAGCACCGCATCCAGATGCTGGCGTTCGTGTGGTTGGCGCTGAGCTTCGAGTACGGAGTCGGTTTCCACGACCCCAACTCGCACCGCGCCAGGCTCAACGCCCGTGACCGTGTAAGGGCCGCAGGGCTCGATGCCGAGCTTCCCCCGGGCGTCGATGAATCCCCGAGCGTCATGGAGCGTGTCCGTCAGTCCACGGCGAAGGTCCGCCGGCAGATCCTGAAGGACTACGTCGCCTGGCCGCTCCTGTCCCTGCCGTTCGGCCCGATGGGGGTGTTCGCATCGGCCACGGGAGCGCTCACCGCGAACGTCGTGCGCAACCTCTGGTCCTTCTCGGTGATCTTCTGCGGCCACTTCCCCGACGGCGCCCAGTTCTTCGAGCCAGCGGATGTCGCGAACGAGACACCGGGGGAGTGGTACCGCCGTCAGGTCCAGGGATCGACGAACTTCACCGGAGGTCGCTGGATGGACCTCTTCTCGGGCAACCTCGACCACCAGATCGAGCACCACCTGTACCCCGACCTTCCATCCAACCGCTACGCCGAGGTCGCCCCGCAGGTGCGCGAGGTCTGCGAACGCCACGGGGTCGAATACAACACGGGGTCCTTCGGTGCCCAGATCGGCTCGGTGGTGCGCAAGATCTGGCGTCTCGCGCGGCCCTGAACACCCGCCGTCCGCGGTCTCAGCTCGGCGCCAGCTAGCGTCGCCGCCAATGACCTCGGTGCTGCACAGCCGCCTCGACGCGACCGGCGAGGCTTTCCGCGCCAACCGTGAGGCCATGGAAGCCCTGTGGGCCGAGGTGGCCGGCCAGTTGGACCTGCTGCCGGCGATCGGTGGTCAGTCCAAGGTCGACCGTCACCGCCGGCGCTCCAAGATGCTGGTGCGCGAGCGCATAGAGGCACTCCTCGATCCCGACACAGCGTTCTTGGAGTTGATGCCACTCGCCGCTGCGCAGACCGACGACCCGATCGGTGCGGGCACGGTCAACGGCATCGGCATCGTCAACGGCGTCGAGTGCATGGTCGGCGGCACCGACATGACCGTGCGCGGAGGCTCGGCGAACCCCCACACGGTCGCCAAGGGGATGAGAGCCTTCGACATCGCCCGGGCGAACCGCCTGCCGATGATCTCGTTGTCGGAATCAGCGGGTGCGGACCTTCCGCGGCAGGCCGACATCTTCGTGCCGGGTGGTGCCCAGTTCCGCCACCTCACCCAGCTCTCTGCGGCGGGCATCCCGACGATCACCGTGGGGTTCGGTCCCGCCACCGCGGGCGGTGCGTACGCACTCGGGATGAGCGACTACGTGGTGATGGTGCGCAACCAGGCGTACGCCTACCTGGGCGGTCCACCACTGGTGAAGATGGCGATCGACGAGGACACCGACGAGGAGTCCCTCGGTGGAGCCGAGATGCACGCCCGCACGTCGGGCCTCGCGGACTACATGGCGGCCGACGAGATGGACGCGATCCGCATCACCCGCGACATCGTGGCGCACCTCAACTGGCGCAAGCGCGGTCCGGGCCCCTCGATGCCCGCGGACCCGCCCCTGTATGACCCCGAGGAGCTCATCGGCTGCGCCTCGGCGGACGTGCGGGTGCCCTTCGAGGTGCGTGAGATCCTCGCCCGGGTTCTCGACGGGAGCCGCTTCGAGGAGTTCAAACCTCTCTACGGCGACAAGCTCGTCTGTGGGTGGGGTTCGATCTGCGGGTTCCCGGTGGGCGTGCTCGCCAACAACGGGATCCTGTTCTCCGAGGAATCCGAAAAGGGCGCCCAGTTCATCCAGCTCTGCAACCGCACCGACACACCGCTGGTGTTCGTGCAGAACATCACCGGGTTCATGGTCGGCACCGCGGCCGAGCGCGGGGGGATCATCAAGGACGGCGCCAAGTTGATCAATGCCGTGTCGAACTCCTCGGTGCCGCACTTCGTGCTCATGGTCGGGGCCAGCTACGGAGCGGGCAACTACGGCATGTCGGGCAGGGCCTATGACCCGCGGTTCATCTTCACCTGGCCGAACCACCGCATCGCGGTGATGGGCCCCAAGCAGCTCGCCGGGGTGATGGGGATCATCGCCCGAAACGCGGCGGCCGCGAAGGGCACCGAGATCGACGAGGACACCCTCGCCGAGCAGACCGGCATGCTCGAGGCGCTTGTCGAGTCCCAGTCCACAGCCCTGTATGCGACCGGCAGGATGTGGGACGACGGGATCATCCATCCCCGCGACTCGCGCACGGTGCTCGGGATGGCGATCTCGGCCGCACACTCCGCCGAGGTGCTCGGCACGGGCTCGCGCGGTGGCACAGGTGAAGGGGAGTGGGGCGTATGGCGCCACTGAAGCGGCTGCTCGTCGCGAACCGGGGCGAGATCGCGGTGCGCATCGCGCGCGGCGCCCACTCGCTCGGGATGGAAGCGGTGGGTGTGTTCTCCGAGGTGGACCGGGGGGCGCTGCACACCACGGTCATGGACGTGACGGTCGCACTCGGAGGCTCGAGCGCAGCGGAGTCCTACCTGCGCGGTGGCACTGTTATCGAGGCCGCGCTGCGCACCGGCTGTGACTCGGTGCACCCCGGCTACGGGTTCCTGGCCGAGAACGCAGAGTTCGCCCGATCAGTGATCGCGGCCGGTCTGGTGTGGGTGGGCCCGACCCCCGAACAGATCGAGCTCCTGGGCGACAAGGTCGCCGCGAAGCGCGCTGCGGTCGACGCGGGCGTGCCGACCACCGAGGCCGTCGTGGTCGAGCCCGACGCCGACACCGCCGGGCTTCCGGTACCTGCGATGGTCAAGGCTGCCGCGGGTGGGGGAGGCCGAGGCATGCGCGTGGTCACCGAGCGTGGGGACTTCGCCGAGGTGATCGCAGCCGCGTCGCGCGAGGCGCAGGCCGCGTTCGGGGACGGCACCGTGTTCGTGGAGCCGTTGATCGAATCCGGGCGCCACATCGAGGTGCAGATCCTCGGCGACCATCACGGCAACGTCGTGCACCTCGGTGAGCGCGACTGCTCGATCCAGCGCCGCCACCAGAAGGTGATCGAGGAGGCACCGGCCCCGGGACTCGACAGCGATATCCGCCAACGGCTCTGTGACGGAGCGGTCGCCCTGGCACGCAGCGTCGGATATGCGGGTGCGGGAACCGTCGAGTACCTGGTGGGAGCCGACGACACGATCGCGTTCCTGGAGGTCAACACCCGATTGCAGGTGGAGCACCCTGTGACCGAAGCCGTGTGGGGAGTCGACCTGGTGGCGCTCCAGTTGCAGGTCGCGGCAGGAGAACCACTGCCGTTCACCCAGCGTGACCTGAGCCCGTTCGGCCACGCGATCGAGGCACGGTTGGTCGCGGAGGATCCATCCACCGGGTGGATGCCCACCGGAGGCACCATCGAGCGCTTATCCATCGGCGGTGATGGCTCCCATGACGCCCTCGGCGAGGGGATCCGAGTCGACACGGGGGTGGGTCCGGGCTCGTCGGTCTCCAGCGAGTACGACTCGCTGTTGGCGAAGGTGATCGCGCACGGCGACACCCGGGCGATAGCGCTGGGCCGGCTGGGCAGGGTGTTGCGATCCGCTGCGGTGTTCGGTGTGGTGACCAACGCCGACACCCTCGCCGCGATCTGTGGGGAACCGGATTTCGCCGACGGCGCCGTGTCGACCGCATACCTGGACGGGCACCCCCAGGTCGCGGAATCGGTCGGCCCGACCGGCGATGACCGGGTGTCCCAGATGCTGGCCGCGGTGTTCGCGACCGAACGCTCCAACCGCGCCGTGGACTCCCTGTGGGGGTTCGCTCCCTCGGGTTGGCGCAACGTCGCGACCCAGGGCCAGCGCCGCACGCTCCTCGATGCGCGGGGCGTCGATGGTCGCGGTGTCGATGGTCGCGCCGTCGGTGATGGTCGCGCCGCAGATGAGACAGCTGAGAGCGATGATCTCGAGCTGGGCTCGTCGGTCGAGCTCGAGTACATGGTCGAACACGAGGTGCGCGACGTCCCGACACCCGACGGGGTGGGTCGTACGATTCGGGCATCGGTGATGGTCGGCGAACCGCCGCAGGCCGACGGACATGGCGTGCTCGGCACCGACGAGCGCCGGGTCGTGATCGTGGAGGCAACGTCGTGCAGGCTCACCGGCCAGGAGCCCGCCGGGCCCGCGGCGTCCGGCTACGACACGGTGCTGCGGGTCGAGGTGTGCTTCGGGGGTGTGGCTGCGCGCCACACGGTGGCGTGCCGGGGTGACGGGACAATCGACGTCAGCTCAGCCGCAGGGCGCAGCTCGTGGAGGGCGATCTCGCCGTTCACCGACAGCGAAGGGGTCGAAAGCCAGACCGCGCCCGTGTCGCCCTTGCCGGGGGCGGTCGTCTCGGTGCACGTCTCAGCGGGCGACAACGTGGATGACGGCGACCTGCTCGTCGTGATCGAAGCGATGAAGATGGAGCACCGAATCGAGGCGCGCGGATCTCACACAGTCGATTCGGTGGCAGTGAACCCAGGTGACAAGGTCGACGCAGGTACCGTTCTGGTGACCTACCGCGAAGTGACCTGACCGTTGGATTCAGCTGGGGGATGTCTCCAGCGATCTACGCGGCGACGCCTTCGCCGGCGGGGATGATGTCGACGTCGATGAACGCGTCATCGGTGTCGTTCGCGAAGCGGTTCGACCTGACCGCCAGCGAAGGGGCGCTGGGACTCGCGCCCGAGTCCACGTTCAGCAGATCATCAGTCGGACAGGGCTGCATAACGCAGTTGATGACGGGTTGGAACATCTCCCTGATCTGAAGAGTTGGCTCATTGGGACCGTTCGCAACTATTCGTCCCTCGCCGAATGCCTCTCCTCCGGGATCCGCGTTCCACCCGTACAGGAACCCTGCTGCCTCGACGGTGATCCACCCGCTGTATCTGAAGACCACCTTGGTCACGGTGATGTCACCTCCGGAGAGCTCCCCGAAGCTGGTGGCTCCGAAGTCGAGCGGATAGGCGCCGAAGGTGATCGTGTCGCCCACGGACACCTGCCGGTCGAGGTCTGTGTCTACGAGCTTGGCGATGTATCGATCGGCACCCTCGTCGAACCCAGGTTCACCGTCGAGGTTGGAGTATGCGACTGCGATCGTTGCCGGATCCGGCACGCAGTCCTGTTCGTTCGTGGAACCGACTGCTGCCGTTGTGTGCTCTGGCGGGCAGGGCGCGCAGGGCCCACGTCCGGTTGGAGAATAGGTACCGATCTCGCAGGGGTCCGCCACCGGTGCGGGGGGTGGCTGTGTAGGCAGCGGCATGCAGCTCGCGGCCAACAGGAGTAGAACGATGAACAGCACCGAGCGTTGCATTTTCCAGCCCTCCCCATCAAAACATGGATTCTTGCTACATCCACAATGGGCGCAACGCAGATCCGATGTCAAGCAAGCCGATGTCGAGCAAGCCGATGTCAAGCAAGGTTGCCTGAGGTTTCGCCCGGATCATCTTGACGCGCCCAGTGCTGCGCGCGGCGAGCGATGCCCTGTCGACGCAGGTGGGGAGCCAGGGCTCAGCCCAGAGCTTTCGCCTTGAGGGTTTCGAACTCGGCCTGGGTGATCGTCCCTGCGTCCAGCAGTGCCTTGGCCTGAGCGATTTGGTCGGCCGCGCTACCGCCGCCGGCGTTGGCGACCACCTGCTGGGCATACCCCTCGATCTGGCGTTGCGCATCGCTTCGGGCTTCCATCGCCCGCTGGGCCATCCCGCTGCCGCGCACTATCAGGTACACGAGTGGGCCGAGGAAGAAGAACACGAATATGAAGAGCACCCAGATCGCCTTGGCGAGCCCGCTGAGATCATGCGAGCGGAACAGGTCACCGAATATCGAGAAGATGATCATGAAGTAGATCACCATGAAGAACACCACCAGGAGGCTCCAGAGGATCTCACCCAGGTTCACAGCTGCCAGCAACGTCGGCTCCCATCTCGTTCGTGTCGTCGTCGCAGCCGCTTACCGCTGCCGACGATCCGCGTCGACGGGCCATGCTAGCGGTCGAGGTGCTTCGTGGCGCTGCGGATGGCACTGGTTTCCGCCATCGGACGGTGCATCGGTATCCTCGTGCCGTGGCAGGCGGTGGCGAGGAACGGTTCGAAGGCCCCTACGCGTCGGGCCCGCCTGCGCGGGACCTCGAGGTGCACTATCCGCCCCTCGACCGGTTCGGTGTACGTGAGTTCACCTCATCGATCGTCAACTCTGCGATCCTCGTGTTCTTCGTGCTGCGCGGTGCCTCTCGCAAGCTCCTCCACTGGCGGCGCGGATCGTGGTTGTGGTGCGCGTCCGAGGGGATGGTCGAGGGCTTCTTCGTGATGGGCCCCACCTGGGTGAAGCTCGGCCAGGTCGTGGCCAGCTCCCCGGGGCTGTTCCCCGACGACATGTCGGGGCCCGCCCAGCGATGCCTCCAGGACGTCCCCCCGTTCGACTTCGAACTGGTCGCGGAGACGATCCGCGGCGATCTCGGCCGTGACCCCGACGAGGTGTTCGGTTCCATCGATCCCAGACCGCTGTCGGCCGCCTCTGTCGGCCAGGTCCATGCGGTGGTGCTTCCCGATGGCCGCGACGCGGTCGTCAAGTTGCTGCGCCCCGGGATCAAAGACCGGATGAACCGCGACCTGAGGGTCTCCTATGTGATCGCGAAGCTCCTGATGAAGACGAACCTGGGTCGGCGCGCCAACACCGAAGGCATGATCCGGGACCTGCACCGCGTCACCAACCAGGAGCTCAACACAGCGCTCGAGGCCTTCCGGCAGGACCAGTTCCGCTCGAAGCTGCACGTGTTCGACGACAATTGGAACGTCACTGCACCGGAGGTCTACTGGGACTACTGCGGGCCGCACATGATCTGCATGGAGCGGGTCACCGGCGTGCCGATGGACGACTTCGAGGCGCACAAGGAGATGGGCTTCGACGCGGAGTCCAACCTGCGTCGCGGTATGAAGGCATGGATCGAGGCGATGGCGATCCACGGGCCCTTCCACGGCGACCTGCACGCCGGGAACATCTGGGCGCTCGACGACGGTCGCTCGTGCTTCTTGGACTTCGGCATCATGGGCGAGTTCAGCGCGGACTGGCAGCAGATGGTGCGCGACATCCTCTACACGTTCATGGTCGACCACAACTTCACCCGGATCGTGCGCGGCTACAAGAAGATGGGGATCATCCGGGGAGACCTCGGAGACGACGAACAGCTCGGTGCGATGCTGTCGATGGTGTTCGAACCGATCATGGCGTCGCGCATGGAGGACCTCCAGTTCGCGGACCTGTTCCAGCAGTCGTTGCAACTGAGCGAGCAGATGGGCGACATCTCCGCACCGGAAGAGCTCAACCTGTTGGGCAAGCAGTTCCTCTACTTCGAGCGTTACGTGAAGGGGATCGCACCCGACTACCTGATGGTGCGCGATCCATTCCTGATCAAGAACGTCTTCCCGCAGGAGGCTGCGCGACTGATGGACGAACGCCGCGCCGAGGACCAGCGGATGCCTGTGGACCCCGACGAGGGGATGGACTTCGAGCGCTTCAGGGCCCTGGAGCGCTCTGCGGATTGACCGGTACGGACGGCGACGGGTCCCTGGGGAGCCTCAGGGTGAGTGTCCGACCTCGGTGGCTCCCGCTGAGCCGACGCGATCCGCTGCCCTGACTGCCGCTGTGCCCAGTTCCATGATCCGCAGGTCGCCCACGGGTGTGCCTGATCCACGGTTGCACACGAACGCCACCGCGAGGTCCCGCGAGGGATCCGCCCACGCACCCGAGCCGCCGAATCCGAAGTGGCCGAACGCGTTCGGAAGGGAGCCACGGGTGGTGAACACGCGGTGGTACCCGAGCCGCCAGTGCATCGGGACCACGAGCACGTGGTCCGCTCCGGTGCGTTGGACCTCTCCCATCAGCTCGACGCGCTCGGGGCTCAGCAACCTGGCTCCGTCGAGCTCGCCACCGCCGGAGATCATCGCGTACATCCGGGCGAGTGACCGGGCGGTGAAGAACCCGTTGGCAGCCGGGATCGATGCGTCCATCACCTCGGAGCCGAAAAGAGCGGATTCGACGTTGCGGGGTGCGAGGGCATTGATCGCCCTGCGGGTGTTGACGGTGCCCGGCATCGCGGACACCATCTTGCCCAGGCCCGCCCCGATGCGCTTTTCGAGGTGACGGATCCTGTCGTTGGAGGGCCTCGGGAGCGAGACCGGCTCGAGTGTGGCCGCACGAGGCTGCTCCTCGAACGGCAACCCGATGAACAACCCGTCACAGCTCAGGGGCCGCGCGATCTCGTCGTCGACGAAGGTCGCGATCCCCACTCCACTCACCCGGCGGACCAGTTCCCCGGCGAGCCATCCGTAGGTCAGGGCGTGGTAGCCGTGCCGGGACCCGGGCTCGTAGGCCGGGGCGGCCGCTGCCAGGGCGTCGGTCATGTACTCCCAGTCGAGGATCCGCTCACCGGTGTCGACGAGGCTGCGGATGCGGTGCAGGCCCGAGGAGTGGGTGAGCACATGGCGGACCGTCACCCCTGCTTTGCCGTTGGCGGCGAACTCCGGCCAGTAGGTGGCGACCGGCTCGTCGTAGTCGATCAGCCCACGCTCAGCGAGGATGTGCACCGCTGTGGACACGACCCCCTTGGTCGTCGAGAAGCACATGGCGACGGTATCGTGCCCCCAGGGGGCGTCGTCTGTGCGCTGGCCTCCCCACAGATCGACCACCGGTTCGCCACGGTGGTACACGCACACCGCTGCGCCCCCGGAGCTGCGCCGGAGCTGGCGTTCGAAGGTCTTGCGGACCAGGCCGTAGCCCTTGGTTGCGAAACCGTCCATGCCTTCAGTCTGCCGCAGGATCGCCCATCGCCCGTTCCATGCGTGCAGCGGGATCCTGGCGGTAGAAGGCAGCAAACACCTCGTAGAGATCCGGTTTGAGCTCCGCCATGTCCAGGGGCAGGTCGAAGAAGGCCTCGGTCGCCACGGCGAAGAACTCCGCGGGGTTGACCCCGGCGTAGCTGTCGAGGACCTCGTCGTCACCCGCCTGAGCGAGCTCGTAGTGGTGCTCACACACCTCGGTCCACCGCTCGAGTCGATCACGGTCCATCGGAGGTGTTCCGTCGACGATCTCGTCGAGCATGTCGATCTTGTGGGCGAACTCGTGGAACACCACGTTGTGGCCACCCCAGGGGTGCTGGAGGTCCTCGCTCACCGCGTCCCAAGCGAGCAGGATCGGTCCGTGGTCAGCGGCCTCCCCGAGGATCGGTGTGGGGGCGTCCGACATCAGACCGTCCACCGGTGAGCCGTGCTCACCGTGCAGCACCACGGTGCTTGGGTGCACGATCACGGCGCCGACCTCGCGGTAGTGCTCCAGGGACAGTCCGAGGATCAACAGAGCCGCCTGCGCGGCGATCAGCAGCCGCATCTCGTCCGTGAGCTCGAAGCCGTTCGCGGCCTCCCAGTACTTGGATCGGAACAGGTGGCCCGCGTACTCGCCGAGGAGGTCCTGCTCGTCGGCGGCGAGTTGGCTCCAATGGTCGAAGCGTCGCGCAAGGACGTCGCGCCAACCCTGGGGAAGGTACGTGGAGTCCGCGCGGCGGTGGAACAGTCCGATCCGGGTTTTCTAGTCGCTCACCGGCTCAATGCAGGGGAGGGCGTGACCCGGGTGGTGGACCTGTGGTTGCACCGCCGGCGAACGCCTGGGCATTGTTCATCCAGTCTGTGGCCTCGTCACCGGTCACCGACAGGGTTGTGTCCGCGACGTGTCTCCGCTGGGTCACCACGGCGCAGAACTCCACCGCCGGACCCGCGATGGACGCGGCCGCATCCTCGGGACCCCAGGTCCACGTGCTGGCGTCGGGGGCGTCGAGGACCACCCGCACCTCACCCGCGGGGGCATCGACGCCACGCACCGCGTAGGACCAACCCCGGGTCACATATCCCAGGTGGGCGATGTGGCGCAGGCGGTCGGTCGGCTCCCGGGTAGCGTGCGCCACACCTGCGTCGTCGAGGGCGTCGATGATGTCCTGGCCGTGTGCCCACACCTCCATGAGGCGGGCGGTGAGGAACGACCGCGCTGACATGGAAGGGCCGAACCACTCGAAGCGGTCACCATCGACTGCCCCTCCCGCTGCGGTAGCCAGGGTCTGTCGGGCGTCGGACCAGTCCGCCAGGATCTCGGCGGGGCTCGCCGTGACAACACCGGTGATCGTGAGGTCGTCCAGGCTCTCACCCTGCATCGCCCGCTCGACGAGGGCATCTCGCTGTGCACTGAAGCCCTCGGGGTCCGCAATCGCCTGTGCTCCCGCCCGGTCGAAGTAGGCGAGGTGGGCGATCTGATGGGCGACGGTCCAACCCGGCGATGGCGTGTCGAGGCGCCACGCGTCGTCGTCGAGTGGTTCCATGATCTGGCCCAGGGCGTCCTGTTCGTCGATGAGGTCGTCGAGGATCTCCATCACCCCAAAGATAGGAGGGGCAGGGAGGGCTCAAGACTCACTGGATTCAGTCGATCGGGTGGGCGATGATCCTCTCGATGCTCGATTCGCTCGGTCTGGTCCCGACGATCGCGGTTCTGGTCGTGGTCATGGGGGCGGTCGTCGCGTGCTCCGCGGCGCTCGAGCAGCGCGGGTCGACCGTGCACAGGGTCACGACGCTGCGCACCGAAGAACCGCTCCGGGAATCGGCGGGCGAAGCGCTGCCCGAGTCGGTACCCTCCGATGACGGACCAGCCGGCCGGCCCGAACCGGCCGGCTGGTCGGCCTCACAGGACTCCCAACAGCCGGCTTCCCCAGTAGCCCAGACCCGCTCGTACGGCCTCCTGCTCGCCGTCGATGGCCCCGAAGGCCCATCGGTCGAGTTGGGTCCCCTCGGTGTGGAAGCCGACCTGACCGGGGTCATGTTCGCGTTCTATGTGCGTGCAGGGCTGGCGGAGTCGTCGAGGGTGACGGGCTGGGTCACCGCTGCGGGATCCCCACCGTCGATCCCCACGGTCGAGCTCGGCGATCGTCTCCGCGGCCGCGCGACGCGCATCGACGAGCTCCTCGAGTGCGACGACGCACAGCAGAACTGGGTGACGTTGGACACCGCCACCGACATCTCCCTCGCGATCAGCCGTCGACCACCGACCGATCCGGTCCTCGACGGCCTGTTGTCCTGGTGGCAACTGGCAACGGGTGACCGTTCCTCGCTCCCAGCGGAAGATGTCGCACGCCTGCACGAAGCGTTCCGGGCCGTGTTCGCTGCGGCGACAGCGAACCCGATGCGCGACCTGCTCGAGGAGATCTACGACCTGCTCTCGGTCGCTGTCGACACAGGGGTGGGTATGAACCTGACGGTCCGGCCCATCGGTGTGACCTCCGCTGCCGTGGCAGGCCCCGCTTCGAACGCCGGGTCCGGGCGTCCGCTGCCGGCGATGTCGGGCGTGTCCTAGGTTTGCTGCGGAGCAGACCCAGGAGAACACGTGAGCATCGACTTCAGCCTGTCACCCGAACTGGAGCAGATCCGCGCAGATGTGCGCACCTTCGTCGAAGGTGAGGTGCTGCCCACCGAGGAGCGCATCCGTGAGGGCGATCTGGAGAAGACCGACCGCGACGCCTACATAGGCGAGCTGATCAAGTTGCGTGCCAAGGCCCGCGATCGTGGCCTGTGGCTTCCCCACATGCCCACCGAATGGGGCGGCATGGGCCTCGGCCACGTCGAGTTGGCGATGGTCCAGGCCGAGGCCGCGAAGTCCTACTACGGGCCCTGGGTGCTCAACTGCCAGGCCCCCGACGAGGGCAACATGCACACCCTGTTGCACTGGGGTACCGACGAACAGAAGGCGAAGTACCTCGCACCGCTGTGTGAGGGCACCACGTGGTCGTGCTTCGCGATGACCGAACCCGAGGTAGCCGGCTCCGACCCGACCCTCATCCGTACCCAGGGATACCCCGACGGTGAGGAATGGGTCATCAACGGGCACAAGTGGTTCATCTCCAACGCGCACCGCGCGAGCTTCGCGATCCTCGTCGCTCGCACCGAGGACGATCCCGATATGCCCCAGGCCGCCAACACGGCGTTCATCGTCGACATCCCGAGCGACGGGTGGACCGAGGTGCGCCAGATCGAGACGATGCACGGCTCGACCGGGCACTCCGAGATCCTCATCGAGGACCTGCGGGTGCACGAGTCGCAGATGCTCGGAGGTCGCGGCCAGGGTCACCTGCTGGGCCAGTACCGACTCGGTCCGGCACGCCTCGCGCACTGCATGCGCTGGATCGCCCAGGCCGAGACCGCGCTCGACATGATGGTGGCGCGCTCGCTGGAGCGGTACTCCCACGGGTCGGTGCTCGCCGAGAAGCAGGGTGTGCAGTGGATGATCGCGGACTCGGCGCTCGAGCTGTACCAGGGAAAGCTGATGGTGCTGCACGCCGCCTACAAGATCGACAACGGCGAGGACTTCAAGTCCGAGGTGTCGATGGCCAAGCACTTCGTGGCCAACATGTTGAACCGGGTGATCGACCGCTCGATCCAGGTGCACGGGGCGCTCGGGTACTCCACCGACACCCCGCTGGCTCACATGTACCAGCATGCCCGGTGGGCCCGCTTCGCCGATGGAGCCGACGAGATCCACCAGATGCGCATCGCCCAGCGCACGATCGCCGCCTACAAGGACTACGGCAGCACCCGCGCCGCCACCGGCGACCTCCCCATCTGAGCCCACCCCCGCCACCCCGCACCCCCCGTTCTGTGGTGCGTCGTTAGCTCCACAGGCTCGCCTCGCACCACAGAACGGGTGGGGGTCGCTTAGGGTTCGCCGGATGCACCGTGTTTGGTCACCTCGTGTTTGGTCACCTCCAAGGTTCACGTCGAGGGAGCGTCGTGGACTCGCCCTGGTCGCTTCGGTCCTAGTCATCGCCCTGACGGGTATGGCGTGTACGAGTGGATCAGGGGGTGATGCGGCCCCCGCCGAACCAGAGCGTGGGTCTGGACCATCGACCATGACGGTCGAGGCTGTCTCGTCGCGTGCGGACATGGTGACGGGGGGAGATGTGCTCATCGAGGTCGTTCCCGGTGCCGCCACGGGGGACGACGACCCGGCGGAGGCGTTCGACTACGAGCAGGTTGACTCGGTCACCGTCGACGGGAAGGCAGCGGAGGTTGCATGGTCGAAGCACGGTGACCGGGTGACCGGTCTCGTGTCCGGGCTGCCCGTCGGGGAGTCCACCATCGAAGTGGTCGCCGGTGGTGACAGCGCCTCGCTCGAGGTGACGAACCACTCCGAACAGGGTCCGGTGTTCTCCGGTGAGCAGCTACCTATGGTCACCTGCACGACCGAGCAGTTCGGGATGGCCCCCTCGGAGCCGCCCGGGTGCTTGGCAGATCCCGTGGTGCAGTACTCGTACCTCGACGGTGTCGGAAACCAGGTGTTCGTGGAGGATCCACTCGACCCGGCCTCGGTCCCCGACGACGCGCAGACAGTGGAGATCGACGGTGTCCAACAGCCCGCACTGTTGCGCACCGAAGCCGTCGTGCTCGACCGCGGCGTGACCACGATCACCACCCTCGCCGGGGCGTCCATGATCGGTGCAGGTGTCGGCGACGAGTTCGATTCCGAGCACTGGAACGGCCGACTCGTCTACCGCTTCGGAGGGGGATGCGGCACCACCTACAGCCAGGGCTTCAACCTCTTCGACGCACCGAGCCTGGACCTTCTGGCCGACGGGTACGCGTTCGCCACCAACACGCTCAACACCTTCCAGGTGCAGTGCCAGGACATCGTGTCCGCCGAGGCCGCGATGATCACCAAGGAGTACTTCTCCGAGCACTACGGGGTGCCCGAGGTGACCATCGGCGAGGGAGGATCCGGCGGGGCGATCCAGCAGTTCCTGATCGCCCAGAACTATCCGGGGATCCTCGACGCCATCGCACCCACGTCCCCGTTCCCCGATGCCATGTCGATCGCGCCGGGGGTGCTCGACTGCGCGCTGCTGGCCAACTACTACGCCTCCGACCAAGGCCGGGAGCTCACCGCGGAGCAGCAACAGGCGGTCAACGGCCATATGAGCGGGCTCTCCTGCGTGCTGTGGGGTCAGACGTTCGTACCGGTGGCCGATCCGGCCAAGTGCGGCTTCGGCGATGCCGTCGGCGGGGCCGCAAGCGCACTGCCTGGGCTCTCCGGGGGCCTGCCGACCGTGCCCGAGGGCCAGCCCTATGACCCCGAGACGAACCCCGACGGGCTGCGCTGCACCATGCAGGACTCCTACCCACAGGTCTTCGAACGCGACCCCGAAACGGGCTTCGCTGAGAGACCGATCGACAACACGGGTGTGCAGTACGGCCTCAAGGCGCTCAACGAAGGAGTGATCGATCCGGACCAGTTCCTGTCGCTCAACGAGTTCGTCGGGGGCCTCGACCTCGACGCGAACCCGATTCCAGAGCGCATGGTCGCGGACGAGGCTGCGATCGAACGCCTCTATGAGACCGGTCGCATCACCTCCGGTGGGGCGTTGTTGGACATCCCGATCATCGTGACGAACACCTACACCGACCCGGGCGGGGACATCCACGACCGCTTCAGGATGTTCTCGATGAACGAGCGGCTCCGTACCGATTCGGGAGATCAGGCGCCCGGATATGTCATGTGGACCCGTCCACCCTCGGCGGGCAGCAGCATCACCGAGCAGCTCGCCGGTACCGGTGGCTCGGGGACGAGGGCCACCCGGCTTCTCGACGAGTGGGCGACAGCGCTCGCGGCCGACGACAGTGAAGCCCCGATCGCGGAGAGGTTGGCCGCCACACGCCCCGACGAGGCGGTCAACACCTGTTTCGATGAAGACGGTGCAGTAGTCGAGGCGGGTGCCGACGTATACGACGCTGACGCTCCGTGTGCACAGGAGTACCCCCTGCACGACGACCCGCGCACCGCAGCGGGTGCCCCGCTCGCGAACAACATCGCGAAGTGCACCCTCCAGTCGGTGACCGAGGCGCTTGAAGGCGGTGTCTACGAGGTCGAGTTCACCGATGCCCAGATCGAGCGACTCGAGTCGATCTTCCCCGATGGCGTGTGTGACTGGACCGTCGCCGGTGTCGGTCAGGTGCCGCTCGGCAAGCCCTGGCGCAGCTTCGACTGAACCCCGCTGCCTCCCGGCTCGTCACCCGATGGTGAGGTTGGCCCGTGGCTATGCCTTGCGTGCCCGGCTGGGAGCGACCCGGGGAGGTTCGTTGGGCATCTTCGGATACACCGGTGGCCACGGCGCATCCATGAGGCCGGCGGCCATGTCCCGTTCGTGCCAAGCCAGCAGCGGTGTGATGTCCTGGCGGTCCTCCCAACGCTCGGACCACGGGTCACCCGATGTCCCGACGCGTGCTGGCACCGTGTGAACCGTGAGCCCGTCGGGGTCGACCGACTCCAACTCGTCCCAGTCGATAGGGGTGGATACCTGCGCTCCCACTCGCGGGCGCACCGACCAGGCGCCGAACATCGTCTTGTGGGGTGCGTTCTGGTTGAAGTCGATGAACACCCGTCGCCCGCGCTCCTCCTTCCACCACTTCGCGGTGATCAGCTCGGGCTCGCGCCGCTCGAGGCCCCGCGCGCACGCGACCGCGGCGGAGCGGACCTCGATCGAACTCCAACGCCGGGCCTCCAGCGGCACGTAGATGTGCAGGCCCTTGCTGCCGGAGGTCTTGATCCAGCTCCTTATCCCCAGCTCGTCTAGAAGCTCCCGCACGACGACCGCCGCTGAACAGACCTCGTCCCAGGTGACCTTCGGCATCGGGTCGAGGTCGAGGCGCAGCTCGTCGGCGTGCAGCGGGTCATTCGCACGTGAGGGCCACACGTGGAACCCCAGACACCCGAGGTTCACCGCCCACGACACGTGTGCCAGGTCCTCGATCACAAGTGCTTCGGATGTGGTGCCGTTGGGGGTGGACACCGTCGTCGTGGTCAACCACTCCGGGCGCGACTCGGGCACCCGCTTCTGGAAGAAGCTCTTCTCACCCACCCCGTTCGGGTAGCGCTCCAGCAGCACGGGCCTCCCACCCATCGCTCCCATGACCGCAGCGGCGACCGACCGGTAGTACCCGATCAGGTCGATCTTCGTGACACCGACCTTCGGGAAGAACGCCTTGTCGGGGTTCGACACGACGACCTCGTGACCGTCGATGTCGAGGGTGGTGACCTCCTTGGCGCCAGGCATGGCATTGACGCTACCGTTAGTGGCGAGGGGGTCACCGAGGCGGGCGGTTCGCGAGCGGTTCGTTCTGCTGCGCAGGGGAGTTGCTGGGATGTCGCACAAGCAGGTGGTTCGCGCCGGTCGGCCGTGGCCGGTGGCCGCGCTCTTGGTGGTTTCGGTGTCGGTGGTCTCGATGTTGGCGGCTTCGTGTGCCGGCCCTCTGCTCTCGGGGTCGTTCAACCCCGGTGGGGACTCCGAGGGCACCGCGGAGGTCGAGGCGTCGCCCGGTTGTGACACCCCCGAGGGTGCGGCGGACTTCGGTGAGGCACCGCCGTCGCTCATGGACATGGATGCGCAGCGCCTCACCGACGCGGTCGGCTACGCCACCGCCCGTGGGGCACAGTCGGTGCGCATCTACCGCCACGGCTGCCTGGTCGCACGCAGCGGACTCGACGTGTTCACAGAGGACACGCCGCTCACCTCCTGGTCGATGGCCAAGGGTGTGGTGTCCACGGTGGTGGGTCGGGCGATCAACCTCGGCTACATGTCCCTCGATGACCCCATCGGTGAGTACCTCGACGGTCTCGACGCGCAGCACGCGGCACTCACGGTGCGCCAGTTCCTCACCCAGACCACCGGCATGCGCATGGCCTGGGTCAACGACCTGTGGTTCGCGGGATCGGGTGACTCGGCTGCCGATGTGCTCTCGCGACCGTTCCAGGCCGAACCGGGCACCACGTTCCTCTACGCACAGACCGCGGTGACCGCGCTGGTCGCGGTCACCGAAGCCGCCGTGGGCGAGGACTTCCAGAGCTTCGCCAGGCGTGAGCTGTTCGCTCCGATCGGCATCACCGACGACCAGTGGCGTTGGGCCCGCGACGGTGCCGGGCGCACCCAGGGCTTCGCCTGGTTGGACATGGCCCCGGTCGCCTGGGCACGGCTCGGGCACCTCCTGTTGAACGAGGGCATGTGGGGTGAGCGACGGCTGATCGACGAGGACTTCGTGCGAGAGGGCAGTCACGGGACCGCTGCCAACGCCGGGTACGGATTCCTGTGGCGCACCAACGATGGCGACTGGAACATCGACTCGGGATTTCCCTCCTACAAGCGCAAGGACCAACCGAACTGGCCGGGGCTTCCCCGAGACGCGTTCGGCTACTCGGGCCTGTTCGACCAGATCATGGTCGTGATACCCAGCCTCGACATGGTGATCCTGCGCATGGGGCTCCCCTCGGAGCTCTTCGGTGACCCGATAGGTGAGTCGCCCGGGATCAGGCCGTCGTTCGGGTGGCGCTACAACCGGCTCTTGATGAAGTCGGTGACCGATGTCGACGTGTACGACCCGGGCCCGTGGGTCTACAGGAAGGACGACAGCCCGCTCGACCTGTCGAACATCTTCGCTCCCGACATCGCACCGTTCGACATCCCGGCGTGGTTCTTCGAGCTGTTGGGACTAGGAGACCTGTTCGGGGGTCCCGTGGGCGCTGGTTGAGCCGAGGCGCCGGCTGTTGCGCCGGTGTCCTCCGATCAGCACGGGAAGAGCGCATACCACCGCGTAGGTCGCCACAACGCTCCAGAACAGCCCGTCGGAAGGATCGGTGAAGTACCTGGCCAGTCCGACGCCCACCGCCGGCGCGCAGATCAGGGTCAGCACCGTGTTGCGTCGGGCGGAGTATCCGATCATGTCCAGATGCTCGAGCCACCACTCGGTGACGACCGGTACCGGTAGGAGCCAGAGCAGCCAGACATCGAGGGACCGGTCCCAGCGGACCCCTGCGAGGGTTAGCGCCGCAACCGCGAAGCACGCCGGGTAGAACACGAGGCAACGACGGCACACGTGGCGCCCCGCGACCTGCACGCAACGGTCGTACTCGTCGGGGTAGTGGTGGCTGAGCCACATGGCTGTACGGCGCTGCACACATCATCTATCGGCAGCCGAACTGTGATCTGGAGCCCGAGCTGTGATCTGGAGCCTCAGGGTGTGCGGATGAGCTCCCCGAACTCGCGGCCCATCGATTCGATCATCGGCATGCCTCCGGGGACCATGCCGAAGTTGAAGAACCCGTGGACCATGTCGTCCACGCATCGGTGGTGCACCTCCACGCCGGCTTTGCGCAGCGCTTCCGCGTAGGCCCCGCCCTCGTCGCGCAGCGGGTCGAACCCCGCGGTCCAGACCCAAGCGGGTGGCAATCCGGACAGGTCGTCAGCGAGCAGCGGAGACGCGAGCGGATCCAGGGGATCGGAACCCTCGGGTAGGTAGTGGTCGCGGAACCAGTCCATCGACTCGCGGGTCAGGAAGAACCCGTCGCTGAACAGGTCCAGCGACTCGGTCTGCATGCGGAAGTCGACCGCCGGATACAAGAGTCCCTGCGCGACCGGGGGTGTCAGATCCGTGTGGCCCGCCTGCTGGGCGACGACCGCGGCGAGGTTCCCACCGGCGCTGTCACCGGCCACCGCGACCGCGTCGGGGTCGATCCCCAGGTCCGCAGCGTTGGCCACCACCCAGGCGTACGCGGCCAGGCAGTCTGCCGGTGCGGCTGGGAACGGGTGCTCCGGAGCGAGGCGGTAGTCCACCGACACGACCACGCAACCGCTGGCGACGGCGAGCACGCGGGCGGAGCCGTCGTGGGTGTCGAGATCGCCGACCACCCAGCCACCCCCGTGGAAGAACACGATCGCCGGTGGCCGCGGTTCGGTGTCGAAGGGACGGTAGACGCGCAGGCGGAGCTGACCGCCGGGGCCGGGGATCAGGCGCTCGGTCACGAACACCTCGGTTGCGACGGGCATCGTGAAGGGCGACATCCGTCGGAGTTCGGTGCGGCGTTGGTCGACGGTTCCCTGGCTGAGTCCGGGTCGGTCCGCCCGGGCGGTGGCCGAGAGCATCAACTGCACGTTGCGGTTGAGCACCCTGCCGTCCACCTCGATGGGGTCGCCCGCGAAGCGTTGGATGAGCGGGTCGGGGAGGTCGAGCACCCGGCACAGTGCCCTGTGGCCGATGCCCCGTCGATAAGCGATTTCCATCCCGAGATCCTGCCTCATCGCCGAGGACCCCGTAAACGCCGCCGCGATGACCATGGCGCGATGACCAGGGGAGGCAGGTCATGGACTACGTTGAGTGACGGCACCAACACCTGGGGGGAACACCATGTCGAGCCGCCGCTTTTCCGGCTTTTCCACCGCGCTCCTGGCCGCCGCCGTGCTCACAGGCACGCTCGCCGCCTGTACACCGACCCCGCCGGACCCGCCCGATCCATCGTCGACGCTGATCGACTGCTCCAGGGCTGCGGAACGGGTGACCCTGACCGAGCCGTCGCGGCTCGATCCGTCGTGCACCTACACGGGTGGGTTCGACATCTCCACCTCGGGGGTCTCCCTCGACTGCCAGGGTGCGACCATCCACGGCGAGCTTCCCGGCGCGGCGCCCCGGGGCATCGTGGTCATGGCGCCCGAGGGTGTCGCCCTGTCGGACATCACAGTGCGCAACTGCAACGTGTCGGGCTACCTGAACAACATCCGGATATTGCGCGAGGGCTACCGGTTCTTCGAGGAGGGCGAGGAGTACCTGACGCCGACATCGAACATCTTGCTGGAGGACAACCACTTCAGTGGATCCCGCGGGGTCGGCGTGTACGTGGATGCCTACGTCGAAGACGTCACGATCCGTGACAGCACGATCGACGGTGCCGGCAGTACGGGCATCTACCTGGAGACGGGTTCGCGGCGAAACCTCGTCGAGGGCAACAGCATCATCAACAACGGCTACATAGAGAACGGCCCGGGCGGTCAGCGCCGCGTCTTCAGCGGCATCAACATCTGGTTCTGGGGGGTCGGTCGCGAGGGACTGGCGATAGACGGCTCCTATGAGAACGTCGTACGGAACAACGCGTTCTTCAACAACAGCAACGGCGGGCTCTTCCTCTACAAGAACTGCGGTGAGTACCCGACGAACGACCGCTACTTCCCGAGGCGGTTCCACTCCGACGACAACCTGATCGAGGCCAACACGTTCGTCGGCGGGCGCAACGGGGTGTGGGTGGCGTCGCGCATGGCGGAGAACACCCTGCCGATGGAGTGCTCCGACGAGGCCTATGTCGACGAGGGCCTGACCCGCATCGTGCCCGACTATGCAGCCGACAACATCGTGCGCGAAAACCGCTTCGTCGACGTGACATACGGGGTGCGTGTCGAAGACGACGGCACGGTGGTCGAGGGCAACACCTTCGAGTCCGACGAGCCGGGCAAGCACGCGGTGATCGTGGGCACCCCGTATCGCACCGACGTGCTCGGGCAACCGGTCACCGACACGACGATCGTGGACAACACCTCCACCCTGGCCGGCAACACCGATCCGTACCGATGGAACTCGGGCATCGACGGCATGACCTTCACCGGCAACACCGCGCTCGGTGTGCCCGCTGAGATCTGCGAGGGCCAGGACCCGCCGCGCCAACCGATGATCTTCGTGATCGCAGCGGTCGGCCTGGCACCGGGGGAGGAACCACCTCCGCCGCCGGACCTCACCGTGCCGGTGCTCGGCGAGCTCGCGCCGTGTGCTGCTGAGTGAACGCCTCGATCGCCTGGGTCAGAGGTTGCGCAGCACACGCTAATGGCATACATTAGAACAGGTTCCAGTTCTTACATGTAGCGGCTTGTGCAAGGAGTTCCCCATGGAGTTCGGACTGTTCCTCAACGGCTACCTTCCCGGCCCGGCCGCTCACGACACCGAGTCCGAGCACACGATGCTCATGCGCGAGCTCCAGTACGCGGTGCACGCGGATCCCTTCAACTGGAAGTACATCTGGATCGGCGAGCACCACGCGCTCACCGAGTACAGCCACATGTCGGCTCCCGAGACCGTGTTCGGGTGGATCGCCGCGCAGACCGAACAGATCCACGTGGGGTCCGCGATCATGAACCTGTCGCCGGTGGTCAACCACCCGGTTCGCAACGCGGAGCGCGTCGCGATGCTCGATCACATCACCGGTGGCCGCTACGAGTGGGGTACCGGCCGGGGTGCGGGAAGCCATGAGGTGGCGAGCTTCGGCATCATGGACACCTCGGAGACCAAGGCGATGTGGGACGAGGCCGCACCCGAGATCCTGCGCATGTTCGAACAGAAGGACTACACCTTCGAGGGCGAGTACTTCAGGGTGCCGACCCCCCACAACATCCTGCCCAAGCCCTACGGCCCGGGCCACCCACCGATGTGGGTGGCGTGTGGCAATCCAGCCACCTTCGCCAAGGCGGGCAGCCTCGGGATCGGCGCGATCGCTTTCAACTTCGAACCGATCATGAACCTCAAGGGTCGCATCGACTCCTACAAGGAGGCGGCCGCTGCATGCACCGAACCGCTCGGGCAGTTCCAGAACGACAACGTGATGATGACCAACGCGGTCGTGTGCCTGGAGGATCGAGACCGTGCGCGGGAGATCGCGGTGAGCGTCGGGCGCGGCTACCTCAACACGATGGTCACGCTCTACCACGACACGATGCCCCCGATGGAGGGTGCGGTCGCCTGGCCCGGGCGCCCCAACGCGATCGCGGACGAGGCCACCCTCGACTGGGCGATCGAGGCGGGCTACCTGCTGTGTGGCAACCCCGAGGAGGTCAACGAGCAGATCGAGCGCTACCAGGCTGTGGGCACCGACCAACTCGTGTTCGGAATCCCCACCGAGGGCTTCGCACACGAGGAGATCCTCGAGATGATCGAGGTGTTCGGCACCCAGGTGATCCCCAACTACGACACCGATCCCGAGCACTCGACGACCCGCATGCGCGCCGCGGCGAAGCCGAAGTACCCCGCCTTCGCCAACCCGCTTCCCAGCTTCGACATGCCCGAGGTCATCCCCGAGAGCGCCCTGTTACCCCTCGAGGGCTGACGATCGGTAGCAGATCACTCCAGGACCCGCCGCTGCCGGCCACGCGCGAGGTCCTCATGGACACCGCCGAGTTGCTCTTCGCCCGCCGGGGCTTCCAGGGAGCGACGACTCGCGAGATCGTCGAGGCCGCGGGGCAACGCAACGCATCGGCGTTGACGTACCACTTCGGGACCCGCGAGAACCTTCTCGTGGAGATCCTCGCGAGGCGCGGTCGGACCGTCGACGCTGCACGGGGTGCGCTGCTCGCGGAACTGGCTGTCCCATCACGGGGCGAGCCCGTCGCATCACGAGACGAGCCCGTCGCATCGCAGGATCTCGTGCGGTGTCTGGTCAACCCCTATGCCGCGGAGCTGCACACCGAGGGGGGTCGTGCCTACCTGCGGGTCGTCGCACAACTGCGGGGCCACTTCGCCACCTGGCGGGTCGACTCCGACGAGGCGACCACGCTCAACCTGGCCACGATCCTCGACGATCTCGCCGCGAGGGTGCCGGGGCCCGGTGAGGTCCGCGACTCGCGTCTGCTCGCCATGATGACCCTCCTGACAGGCGTGGTCGCAGAGCGGGCCCAGGCGATCGACGCGAATCGGCACCTGCCGCTCAGCCATGGGGACTTCTGTTCGGAGCTGGTGGTCATGTGCACCGCGGTACTCGGCGCGTGAGCGCTCCTCGCGCTGGGGTATGTGATCGCTCCATCGGAATCCGTCACAGCCACTGTGACATCCGTCGCTTTTGCAAGTGGTGCCGTTACCGTTCGAGCGATGAACGTTCTCGGATTGCTCTCACAGGCCACCACAACCGATGGCTCCGGTGCCGTCGCCGGCGCCGGCCTGACGATCTTCCTGGTGGTCCTCTACCTGGCGTTGATCGTCGTCATGTTCGTCGGGTACTGGAAGTTGTTCACCAAGCTCGGCCTGCCCGGTTGGATGGGGATAGTCCCCTTCGTGAGCCAGTACATGGTCTACAAGGCGCGCGGCCAGCGCCCGCCTCTGCTGTGGCTGATCCTGCTCTTGATCCCATGCATCGACATCATCGCCCTTTGGTTCCTGGCCAGCGATACGGCCGAGATGTTCGGCAAGGGGATCGGTTGGAAGCTGTTCCTGTTCTTCATCCCCGGGCTGTCGCACCTCATCCTCGCCTTCGGCAGCTCCGAAGGCGTTCCGCAGAACATGGCTATGGGGGTGGGACTCAACCGAGCCGGTGCCTGAGCTCTTCGGCCCGCGGACGGATAGCGCACCCCTCGATGTGGTCGTTGACCAGACCCATCGCCTGCATGAACGCATACGCGGTGGTGGGCCCGACGAAACGCCACCCCCTCGCCTTGAGCGCCTTGGACAGCGCTGTTGACTCAGGTGTGGTCGCCATGGCGGACACCGCCTGCCACGTGACCGGGTCCGGCCTGGTGCCGGGGTCAGGGCGGAACTGCTCCACGAACGCGTCGAGTGACCCCTCGGCCGCCACCAACTCGCTCATGGCCCGGGCGTTGTTGATCGTCGCTTCGATCTTGGCGCGGTGGCGCACGATCCCCGCGTCGCCGAGCAGCCTCTGTACGTCGCCGTCGTCGTAGCGGGCGACCAGTTCGTGGTCGAAGTCGCTGAACGCGGCGCGGAAGTTGTCGCGCTTGCGCAGGATCGTCAGCCACGACAGTCCAGCCTGGAATCCCTCCAGGCAGATCTTCTCGAACAGGCGTCGGTCGTCGTGTGTGGGAAACCCCCATTCGGTGTCGTGGTACTCGGTGTACAGGTCGTCTCCTGCGCACCACCCACAGCGCACGCCGCCATCAGCGCCGATGGTGAGTCCTTCAGACACCTGTACCACCGCGGCCCTCGCCGCCGGCGAAGCGCGCTGCGCCCTCCAGGGTCTCGCCGGTTTCGATCGTCGCGAGCCCTAGGGCCGTCTCGTTGGACATCGCGAGGTCGTGGTCGAGGTCCCACTGTGCGATGACCGACGACCGGTCGTTGCGCATGCACACCTGTGGGAACCCTGCGATGTGGTGTGCGAGGGTGACCGCTTCGTCGAGTGCTGTGCCGGGTTCGACCAGCCTGTTGGCCAGGCCCATCGCCGCGGCCTCGTCGCCCGACACGCCACGGCCGGTGAGGATCAGATCCATGGCGTGTGAGTGGCCGACCGCTCGGGGTAGCCGCACGGTGCCGCCGTCGATGAGAGGCACACCCCAACGTCGGCAGTACACCCCGAAGGTGGCATCACGCGCTGCGACCCGCAGGTCGCACCACAGCGCGAGCTCGAGCCCACCGGCCACCGCGAAGCCCTCCACCGCAGCGATCACGGGCTTTCCCAGAGTCATGCGGGTGGGTCCCATCGGGCCGTGCGCGGTCATGTCGGCATCCACCCGGTTTCCGCGCCCGTCGGCGACGCCCTTGAGGTCGGCGCCCGCGCAGAACGTCCCATCGGCTCCGGTGAGCACCGCCACCGAGAGGGTTTCGTCGGCGTCGAACTCCCTGAACGTGTCCGCCAGGAGGTCCGCGGTCGGGCGGTCGACAGCGTTGCGCACATCGGGTCGGTTGATCGTGACCACGGCCACCTCGGCGTCACGTTCGACCACCACGTTCGCCTCGCCGACGGCCATCAGCGGCCGACCCTTGGTGAGTCCTCGACGAGGTTGATGTCGTAGATCACCTGGTCGAGCAGGTCGCCCGCCTCGATCCCGGCGAAGCGCTGGGGGTGCTCGGCGTTCACGGTCGCGTGCATCGGTGCGAGCGTCGTCCAGGGGGTCGGATGGCAGAACTGCACGACCGAGTAGCGCTCTCCGGTGTCGTCGGGGTCCGCTACCACCCGGTGCCAACCGCTGGGGATCACGCCGTTGGATAGGCGTTCCAACATGATGCCGGTGTTGACGATCACGTGGCCCGGGGGAGGTGACGCGTCGATCCACTCGCCGCCGAGCGGCTGGGCTCCCGACACGGGGGGCGCTTCGGAGCCCACCAGCACCTGGAGGCCCCGTGCTGTGGCCCGGGGCAACGCGGTCGTGAGGTTGATGTCCGCATGCTCACCCGCCCAGACGTGGCGCGCTCCGTCGGCATCCCCCGATGGTGCCTCGGTCATAGGCGGGTAGCGGATCGCTCTCGTCAGCGTCGTGCCGTTGGTCAACATGTCGTCGAAGAACGTCTCGGCCGCCCCCAGCCCGAGCGCGACCATCCGCAGGAAGCGCACCTGGAGATCGAGGGTGCGGTCGTGGAACTCGTTGAGCACCTTGGTGATCCCCGGTACCGCCGCTTCGGGGAGCACCTGGTCGCCGTAGCGGTGCGGGTACCTGCGCCGCAACGGATGGCCCTCGGGTAGCGCCCGCCCCCAGTTGAGCATCTCCTTCCAGTCCGGCATGTCCGACACCGCAGCGGTCTCCACCAGCAGACCGGTGTAGCCGGCCTGACCGTGGGTCCCCGGGGCGACGAAACGGCCCTTGGTGTCGGGGTCCATCGAGAAGAACTCCACCAGCATCGCGTACGCGGTGTCGAGCAGGTCCTCGCCGATGTCGTGGCTGGTGTAGACGAACCCGGTGCGCAGGCTGCGCATCACCGCGTCCACAGCGGCACTGCGGGTCGGGGACCCACCTGACTCGAAGGCCAACAGGTCGACGTCGAGGATCTCCTCCATGGCGGCACCGTAGCGGTAGCCGTGGTGGCGTGTCCGTAGCTAGCATCGCTGCATGGGCAGCAGCGGACAGAAGCCACGCAAGCCATCGCATTCCCAGCACCTCCCCAAGGTGGGCACCAAGGCGAACCGCGACTTCGAGTTGCGCGAGAAGCGCAAGGTGGACTTCGGTGGCTGGCCCATCGCAATCGTCGCGATCGGGGTGGCGATCCTGCTGATCGCGGTCATCGCGATCACCTGAGCGCTCTGGTCCGGCGAACTGCCGGCCCCTAGGATCTGACGACCCGTCAGATTTCTTCAGGAGCATGAATGGCACCCTCCCAGGCCCCACTCGCCGGACTTCGCGTGATCGAGGTGTCCCTGCTCGGCCCCGGCGCTGTGGGAACACACCTGGCGGACCTGGGAGCCGACGTGATCAAGGTGGAGCCACCCAAGGGTGACTACATCCGCCAGATGACCTGGCCGATCATCGAGGGCTCGTCGCTACTGCACTGGCACATCCACCGTGGCAAGCGCTCGGTCACCCTCGACCTGCGCACCGAAGGCGGCAGGGAGGTGTTCCTCGACCTGGTGCGCGACGCCGATGCGGTGATCGAGGCGATGCGCCCCGGAGCGCTCGCCAAGCGGGGCCTCGGCTTCGACGAGCTCGTCGAGGTCAACCCGAGGATCGTGTTCTGCACGATCTCGGGGTACGGGGCGACCGGACCCTACGCGGACCTGCCCAGCCACGGGATCGCGTACGACACCTGGGCCGGGCTGGTGAAACCCGACTACGACGACGACGGGTTCCCCTTCATCCCCGAGCATCCCTCGGTGGGCATCAACGCCGGCCCGCTCTTCGGAGCGTTCGGGATCCTCGCCGGGGTGACCCGGGCGCGCGAGACCGGTGAGGGGTCCTACTTCGAGATCGCCCAGTCCGACTCGGCCGCTGCGATGGACTGGTTGCGCTCGGAGACCTGGAAGGCCTACGAACGTCCCGAGTCCGAAGTCACCGGCAACAAGGCCGACGACTACGAACGGCGCGCGCCGGGCACCGCCGGGATGCGCGAGGGTGTGCGCTACCAGATCTATGAATCATCCGACGGCCACGTGATGTTGATGGCATCGGAACAGGAGTTCTGGCGCAACTTCTGCGAGGGGGTCGGCCGCATGGACCTCTTCGAACGTTGGCCGGGTAGCCAGTACGGCGACCATGCCCGGGGCAACACCGAACTGCGGCGTGAGCTCGCCGACATATTCAAGACCCGGAGCACCAACGACTGGGTCGCGTGGTCCGGTGAGCACAACACGACGATCGCGCCCGTCAACACACCCCGGACCCTCGCGGAGGATCCTCAGTTCCAGGCGCGATTCGGTTTCATGGACCACGAGACACACGGAGCCGACATGATCGGACACCCCGTCAAGTTCGTGGGGGAGCAGCCTGTCGACCCGACTCCTGCACCGAGCGCCGGCCAGCACAACGACGAGGTCGCAGCGCAGGTCCTCGGCTACAGCGCCGAGCGCATCGAGGAGCTACGCGCAGCGGGTGTGTTCGGTGAGGGAAACTGAGCACTTCGCGAACGCGTACAGGAGGTCGGCGATGGCCGATGAGGAAGGCACAAGGGGAGACCTGCGCTGGGGCACGATCCCGAACCTGCTCGCGGATGCGGTCGCCCGCCGGGGCGACGCGGAGGCGCTCGTCGACCTCTCCTCGGACCAACCGGTGCGACTGTCGTACCCGGAGGTGCAACAGCGTGCCGGCGAGGTTGCCAAAGGTGTGATCGGCGCCGGCATCGAGCCGGGGGACCGGGTGGCGATCTGGGCGCCGAACTGCTGGGAGTGGGTGGTCGCGCTGTTGGGGCTGCAACTCGCCGGAGCGGTGCTCGTGCCGCTCAACACGCGCTACAAGGGCCTGGAGGCCGCCGAGATCCTCCGGCGATCGCGGGCACGGATGCTCTTCACCGTCGAGGGGTTCCTCGGCAACGACTACCTGTCGATGCTCTCGGGATCAGCCCCCGAGGTGCTCGATCATCTCGACTCGGTGGTGCTGTTGCGCACAGCCGGGGGACCCCCCGAGGACTCCAACGGCACGGTCACGACACTCGCCGAACTGGTCGCATCGGGCGCGCCGCTCGACGACGCACTGCTCGCTGAGCGATCCGGAGCGATCGAGCCGGGTGACACGAGCGACATCCTGTTCACCTCCGGTACCACCGGCGCACCCAAGGGTGTGGTGCAGAGCCACGCCGCCACGCTGCGGGCGTTCTCGGACTGGGCGGACCTCGTGGGGCTGCGCTCGGATGATCGTTACCTGGTGATCAACCCGTTCTTCCACACCTTCGGATACAAGGCGGGCATCCTTGCGGGGCTGATGACCGGTTGCACGCTGGTGCCCCTGCCGACCTTCGACGTCGATCGGGTGGCGGAGGTGATCAAGGCCGAGGGGATCTCGATGATCCCGGGTCCACCGACGCTGTACCAGACGCTGCTCAACCACCCCGACTTCGATCCGGCCGAGGTCCACACTCTGCGACTGGCCGTCACCGGTGCCGCAGCGGTGCCGGTGGCACTGGTCGAGGCGATGCGCGAAACGCTCGGCTTCGAGACCGTGATAACCGCGTATGGGCTCACCGAGTGCTGCGGCGTGGTTACGGCGTGTCGCTCCGAGGACGATGCGGAGACGATCTCGCACACCTCGGGGCGTGCGATTCCGGGGGTGGAGGTGCGCATCGTCGATGCCGACCGCAACGAGTTGCCCAGGGGTGAGGCAGGAGAGCTCATCGTGCGGGGCTACAACGTGATGTCGGGGTACTTCGAGGATCCACAGCAGACCGCTGAGACGGTCGACGACGACGGCTGGCTGCACACCGGTGACGTCGCGACGATGGACGACCGTGGTTACGTCGCGATCACCGACCGCATCAAGGACATGTTCATCGTCGGTGGGTTCAACGCCTACCCCGCGGAGATCGAGGCGCTGCTCGGGAACCATCCCGGGGTGTCCGCGGCAGCGGTGGTGGGCGTACCCGACGAACGCATGGGCGAGGTCGCCCACGCGTTCGTAGTGCCGGTGAGCGGAGCCGACCTGGACCCCGACCAGGTCGTGGCCTGGGCGCGCGACAACATGGCGAACTTCAAGGCACCGCGGACGGTCGAGGTGGTCACCGAGTTCCCCCTCAACGCGAGCGGCAAGGTGCTCCGCCACGAGCTGCGTGAACGTGCCCGGGGCCAAGCCGCCGGGAAGGAAACAGAGTGAAGTTCGCCAATGCGATGATCGGCTCGGACCCGCTGCACTGGGCGCACCTCGCAAAGGTCGCCGAGGAGGTGGGCTTCGACTCGGTGGCGGTGTCGGACCACGTGTTCTATCCGTCGTACCTCGAATCGAAGTACCCCTACACGCCAGACGGGGTACCCCAGTTCACCCCCGAGGAGAACTGGCCCGACGTGTGGGTGGCGATCGGCCACATGGCAGCGGCCACGACCCGGCTGCGGTTCCTCACCAACGTCTACGTGCTGCCGCTGCGCAACCCCTTCGTGGTCGCCAAGGCCGTCGGCACCGCCGCGTACCTGAGCCGGGGTCGGGTCGGTCTCGGCATCGGTGCCGGTTGGATGCGCGAGGAGTTCGACCAGCTCGAACAGGGCTTCTCAGGACGCGGAAAGCGCATGGACGAGATGCTCGTCGTGATGCGCCGACTGTGGCAGGGCGGCATGGTCGACCACCACGGCGAGTTCTACGACTTCGAACCGCTCGAGATGAAGCCCACCCCGCCCGAACCCGTTCCCGTGTACGTGGGGGGCCATTCGCGGATCGCACTCGAGCGCGCCGGGCGCAACGACGGTTGGCTCGGCATGTACTACACACCCGATGAGCTGACCGCCCACTGCGCCAGCCTCGAACGGATACGGGAGGACCTCGGTGTCGCTGGGCGACCCTTCGAGATCATCGCGTCCCCGCTGGCCAGGCCGAGCCGCGACCTGCTCGATGACCTCGAGGGTGCTGGCGTGACGACGATCCTGACCTCGGCGTGGATGGCGCACAACGAACCCGAACCCGATCCCGAGCGTGCCGAGGAACTGCTCCGAGCCTACGCGCAGCGGTACTTCATCTGAGCGGGTGGGAGCCCTCCCCGGCAGGTTGCCCACCGACGGCTACCGTCGCCGGGGTGGACGACATCCTCGACGAGGTCACCCAAGGCACGAGGCGACCTTCGCAGAGCTATCCGAAGGTACCCGCAACACTCGAGACGCTCGTGTTGCACCGCGGGACCGCGAAGCGCGGCCGGGTGAGCCGCTTCACGGGGTCGACCGTGGAGATCCGCGATGCCGCCGGTGCGCGTCACAGCTTCAGGAACCTGCCAGGGGCGTTCGCGGTCGACGGTGAGACGGTCACCCTCGTGCGGCCTACCGATCCCGCACC
>JBKEAI010000286.1:0-6479 GCA_047972145.1 Microthrixaceae bacterium | reverse complement strand
GCGGCCACGGAAACCGGGTGCAGCACGCTCGGGTTGGCGAGCGCCCCTGCATCGATCGTCGCAGGGTCATAGAGCACCACATCGGGGTCGAAGCCGTGGCGTGCCAGCGCGTCCACGTGCGCTGCGACGTCGTAGCCGTCGGTCTCGTGTGCCTGGGGCCGCAGGTTGCAGAGGTACACCAGCGACGCCTGTGAGCGTCCTACGGCATCGCGCAGGGATGGGACCATCGCTGCTGCGAGCACCGAGGTGTACAGAGATCCCGGCCCGAGCAGGATCGTCTCCGCCCGAGCCACGGCGTCCAGCGCCTCGACCGGCGCTTCGCAGCGGGGTCGCAACTCCACCGAGTGCACACCGGGGGTGGACGCGATCGCGGCCTGGCCGGTCACTTCGCGGCCGCAGTCGAGCTCCGCAACCAACTCGACCACATCCTCGGTGGCTGGCAGCACCTGCCCGTGACAACCCAGTAGCTCTGCCACCACCTCCACAGAGCGCAGCAGAGAACCCTCGGTCTCCTCGAGTGCTGCGATCATCAGGTTGCCGAAGGAGTGCCCTTGCATCTCGCCCGCGTCGAAGCGATGCTCCATCGCACGGGTGAGGGGGCCATCGTTGCCGGCCAGCGCCACCAGGCATTTGCGGATGTCCCCGGGTGCGGGGCGGGCCGAATCCGCGCGCAGGCGACCCGTCGACCCCCCGTCGTCGGCCACCGAGACCACAGCTGTCGGCTCGATGCAGATCGCACGTAGGGCGCGCAGGGTCGCGGCCAGGCCGTGACCTCCGCCGATCGCCACCACAGGTGACGAGGTGCCGATCCCTGCGCTCATCGTTCGATGTCGCGATGACGGACCGTGGGTGCGAGCCCCCTGTCGCTCAGGATCTTCTCGAAGTGCTCGACCAGGGTGACCGAGCGGTGGTGTCCACCGGTACAGCCGAACGCGATGGTCAGCACCGACTTGCCCTCGTCCTCGTAGACGGGCACCAACAGTTCGAGCAGCGAACCGATCCTGATGATGAACTCGGCGGCCAGGTCGCTGTCTGTCACGTAGCGCTGCACCGCAGCATCGAGCCCGGTCAGTTCGCGCAGCTCCGGCTCCCAGTACGGGTTGGGCAGGAAGCGACAGTCGAACATCAGGTCCGCGTCCGCCGGCACCCCGTGCTTGAAGCCGAAGGACAGCAGCGTGATCTTCGTGCGGGTGTCCTCGGGGTTGGCGAACAGCTCTGTGATCCGCTTGCGCAGGTCGTGGATGTTGAGATCACTGGTGTCGATCACCACATCAGCGCGTTCGCGTACGGGCCCGAGCAAGCGCCGCTCCTCCTCGATCGCTTCCTCGGTGGTCGCTGTGACCAATGCCAGTGGATGGCGTCGTCGGGTGTCGCGGTAGCGGCGCACGAGCACCGGTGTGGACGCTTCCAGGAACAACGTCCGAACCGACGCCCCCGAATCGCGCAGCTCCTCGAGGGCGGGCGCGACGGCCTCGTGGTCGTCGCTGGTTCCCGTGACCAGCGCCAGGCCGGCCGAGCCGCCACTGAAACGGCCCAACTCCGCGACCTTGGGAATCAGCTCGACGGGCATGTTGTCGATCACGAACCACCCGAGGTCCTCGAGGGTGTTCCCTGCTTCGGTACGCCCGGCACCCGACATGCCGGCGATGAGGAGTACTTCGACCACGAACCAACGCTACCGCCGGGCACACCCGCTCCCGCCCTGAACGGGCGGCTCCGAACGCTGAGGTACCCAGCTGAGCGGGAGGGAGGTTCCGCTTCAGGAACGCGGGTTGTGGAGCCTGTCGTACACCGCGACCGCCACCGGGCGGGGCAACCACGACAGATCCAGCAGGTCCTCGAGGTCCGCGGACCGCACCTTCGGAACGCTTCCGAAGTGCTCGATCAGGCGCTCCCGGCGCTTCGGCCCCAAACCGGACACATCGTCCAGTTCCGAGAGCAACATGCGCTTTCCCCGGAGCTGGCGGTGATAGGTGATCGCGAAGCGGTGCGATTCGTCGCGGATGCGCTGCAACATGAACAGTGCCTCGGATCCACGCGGAACCTCGACCGGCTCGCCACGACCCGGCAGATAGACCTCCTCGAAGCGCTTGGCCAGCGATGCGACCGGAATCTCGTCGCTGAGACCCAACTCGTCGAGCACACCGACCGCCACACCGAGCTGGCCCTTGCCACCATCGACCAACAGCAGCTGCGGGGGATATGCGAACTTGCCGCGCTCGGCCACGGGCAACTCCCGGTCGGCCACATACGCGCTCAGACGCCGGTGCAGCACCTCGCGCATCGCCGCGAAGTCGTCGTTGCCCTCTACGTCCTTGATGCGGAAGCGTCGGTACTCGGACTTGCGGGGAAGACCATCCTCTAGCACCACCATCGAGCCGACGTAGTCGGTCCCCTGGAGATGGCTCATGTCGTAGCACTCGATACGCAACGGTGCATCGGGGAGCTCGAGCACATCCTCGAGCTCGTTGAGCGCCTTGGCACGGGTGTTGTGGTCGCTCGCCCGCTTCAGGCGATGCCGGGTGAGCCCCTCGGCCGCGTTCTGGTGCACCGTGTCCATCAACTCGCGCTTGGAGCCGCGCCGCGGAACACGCAGTTCCACGTTGGTCCCGCGCATCTCCTCGAGCCAGGCCCGGTAGAGCTCCGGATCGTCGGGCTGGGTGGGCACCAGCACCAGCTTCGGCCAACCCATCGCCGGTTCGTCTCCGTAGAGCTGTTCCATCGCGGCGCTGACGGTCTCCGCCGGCGACAGGTCGAGCACCTTGTCGAGCAGGAACCCGCTGCGTCCGACCACACGGCCACGGCGCACCAGGAACACCTGTACCGACGCCTCGAGGTCGTCTTCTTCGATACCGACCACGTCGAAGTCCTCACTGCGGTCCGCGACCATCTGCTGACGCTCGATCGCCCGGCGCACCGTGCCGAGACGGTCCCTCACGCGAGCGGCCACCTCGAACTCCATCTCGGCGGCAGCCGCTTGCATCTCCATTTCCAGACGTTCGAGCACCGGTTCGGTGTCGCCATCGAGGAACCCGCACAGTTCGTCGACGAGCTCTGCGTAGCGGTCGTGGTCGATCTCACCGACACAGGGCCCGGAGCACTTCTCTATGTGGAACAACAGGCACGGCTTGCCGAGGCGATGGTGACGGCTGAACTTCGCGTCCGAGCACGTCCGTAGCGGGAAGGTCCGCAGGAGCTCGTCGAGGGTGTCACGGATCGCGTACGCGTGTGCGTACGGTCCGAAGTAGCGGTTGCCCTTGCGCTTGCGCCCCCTCACCACCATCGGCCGCGGCCACTCGTCCGCGAGGGTTACCGCCAGGAAGGGATACGACTTGTCGTCTACCAGTCGGACGTTGAACCGCGGTCGGTGCGCCTTGATCAACGAGTACTCGAGCATCAGGGCCTCGACCTCGTTGCGCACCTGGATCCACTCGACCGACTCCGCCGTGCGGACCATCTGAGCGGTGCGTACAGGAAGGGTCCTCGGATCGGCGAAGTAGTTGGCCAAGCGGTGGCGCAGTGACTTCGCCTTGCCCACGTAGATCACCCGTCCATGGGCATCTTTGAACTGGTAGCTGCCTGGTGTGTCGGGAATCGTGCCGGCAGGTGGACGTTCGACCATCGCCGCCGACGGTACCCCGAGCGGACGAAGCGACGTGCCTCGGGTGTACGTGGAGGAATCCCTTGGCGAATGCGCCAGCGGAATGCGCCAGTCGAATGCGCCAGCGGAATGCAGCGAGGAAATGTGGTGTTGAAGCCCACAGGAGGGTCTAGCCTTCCCAACAAGCCGGCCTGGCCTCCGGCACACATACTTCCGTGGCCGACACACCCGTGGCGAGGCGACCAGGCTGCCCCCACCGGCCGTGAAGCGGAGGTCCTCATTGTCGGCGCCACCGCGCGCCGGCGCACGGGAGGTTCATCTGACATGTTGCGCCTACAGGCCGGGATCCCGGCGGAATACAACGACGCCTCACCCGAGGAGCTACAGGCGCGGATCGCCGCGGCGAAGGCAACCCTCGGCGAGCGCGTCTTCATCCTGGGGCACCACTACCAACGCGACGAGGTGATGCGCTGGGCCGACGCGAGGGGGGACAGCTTCGGACTGTCCGTACTGGCACAACAGAGACCGGCCGCCGACTACATCGTGTTCTGCGGTGTGCACTTCATGGCCGAATCGGCCGACATCCTCACCGCGGAGCACCAACAGGTGGTCCTTCCCGACCTCAACGCCGGCTGTTCGATGGCGGACATGGCCGACATCGATGAGGTCGAGGAAGCCTGGGCCTCCATCGCGGAGGTGACCGACGTCGAACGGGTCACACCGATCACCTACATGAACTCCTCAGCAGACCTCAAAGCGTTCGTGGGTGCCAAGGGAGGTGCTGTATGCACCTCTTCCAACGCCAGAGCGATCCTCGAGTGGGCGTTCGACGACCCCGGGGGTCCCGGCGCGCACCAGGTGCTGTTCTTCCCCGACCAGCACCTCGGACGCAACACCGGCATGGCGATGGGATACACCGAAGGCGACATGGCTGTATGGAATCCCCGGGCAGACCTCGGTGGGTTGAACGAAGCGACTGTGACGCAGAGCAGGTTCCTGCTCTGGACGGGTCACTGCTCGGTCCACCAGCGCTTCCGGCCCGAACACATCGAGGCGTTCCGCGCCGAGCATCCCGACGGGATCGTCGTATCCCACCCCGAGTGCAGCTACGAGGTCTGCTCCATGTCAGACGAGGTCGGCTCCACCGAGAAGATCATCAAGGCGATCGCAGCCGCGCCACCGGGCTCGGTGATCGGAGTGGGTACCGAGATCCACCTCGTACACCGCCTCGACGAGGAGACCCCGGACAAGACCGTCGTCTCCCTCGATCCCCTCGTGTGCCCGTGCTCGACGATGTTCCGCATCGACGAACCGCACCTCGCATGGACCCTCGAGGAGCTCGTTGCGGGCAACGTCGTGAACCGGATCACCGTCCCAGAGGACATCGCGGCCGATGCACGCCTCGCACTCGACCGGATGCTCGCGATCACCTGAGCGCGTCGAGCGTCAGACCGAACCGAGGTAGAGAAGCTGGTGACCAGCGGCCCTCATCGACCTGGTGAGGTCTCTGGTCGCCTCATCTCCCCTGGGTGCCGGGGCACCGTGTCCGCCTGGGGCGACTCCGAGGTCCTCCAGGTGTCGACGGCGGACGAGGACCATGCCGCTCAGGCAGTCCACCTCGCGCACACCCCGCATGACCGTGATATCCCACTCGTCGGATGGGCTGACGATCGCCGTGCGCAACCGACGTGGATGGGTGCTCCACTGGTGCCCACGCACGGACCACCCGACCGCCGCAGCGCGCGGGACAGCCGAGAGCACCTCTGTCGCCCGACGGATCTCGGAGTCGTTCGGGATGACTCCGTCTCCAAGCAGGGCGAATCCGTCATCGGTCGGTGTGTCGATCTTGGTGGAGCGGAGATCCAGCCACGCTGATTCCACTCCCTCCGCAGCCCCCTGTGCCATGGAGACCCATCGGCAGGGATGCGCCCCAGCCTGAGTGATCGTGGCCTGAGAGATCGTGGCCCCTTGTCGGTCATCCCGCTTCGAGCACCGGAGCCAGGAACTGGCCGGTGTAGCTCTGAGGGACCGCCGCGACATCCTCCGGTGTGCCTTCGGCGACGACCGTGCCACCGCCTACACCTCCCTCGGGCCCGAGGTCGATGATCCAATCCGCGGTCTTGATCACATCGAGGTTGTGTTCGATGACCAACACGGTGTTGCCGGCATCCACCAGACGTCCGAGGACGGTGAGCAACTTGCGGATGTCCTCGAAGTGCAGCCCGGTCGTGGGCTCGTCCAGCAGGTAGATCGTGTGGCCGGTGGAGCGCTTGGCGAGCTCCGAGGCCAACTTGACGCGCTGGGCCTCACCGCCCGAGAGCGTCGTTGCCGGCTGACCGAGTCGGACATATCCGAGCCCGACGTCGACCAGGGTCTGCATGTGGCGGGCGATCGTCGGCTGGTTGGAGAAGAACTCGAGCGCATCCTCACACGGCAGGTCGAGCACCTCGGCGATGTTGAGCCCCTTGAAGGTGATGTCGAGCGTGTCGCGGTTGTAACGGGCTCCCTTGCAGATCTCGCACGGCACGTACACGTCGGGCAGGAAGTGCATCTCGATCTTGATCGTGCCGTCGCCAGCGCATGCCTCGCAGCGACCACCCTTGACATTGAACGAAAAACGACCGGGGAGGTACCCGCGCACCTTCGCCTCGTTGGTCTTCGCGAAGAGCTTGCGGATGTGATCGAACACACCTGTGTAGGTGGCTGGGTTGGCGCGCGGGGTGCGCCCGATCGGTGACTGGTCGATGTTGATCACCGGGGCGAGGGGCTCGGTGCCCTCGATCCGCCGATGCAACCCCGGGGGAACCTTCGAACTGTCGATCCTCTGCATCAACGAACGCAGCAGGCTCGCGGTGACGAGTGGCGACTTCCCCGAGCC
>JBKEAI010000234.1:0-5219 GCA_047972145.1 Microthrixaceae bacterium | reverse complement strand
TGGAGGAACAACTGGGTGTTGCGGGCGATCCGAGCGGAGAAGTCGGTCGGCAGAGCCAGCGCTTCGTCCAGGGCGTTGGTGTGCAGGCTCTGTGTGTGGCCCTGGGTGGCGGCCATCGCTTCTATGCAGGTGCGCATCACGTTGTTGAACACGTCCTGGGCGGTCAGCGACCAGCCCGAGGTCTGGCTGTGGGTGCGCAGGCTCAAGGACTTGGGGTTCTTCGGATCGAAGCGCTCGCGCAGCAACTTCGCCCAGAGGAGCCGGGCTGCTCGCATCTTGGCGATCTCGGTGAAGAAGTTCATGCCGATGGCCCAGAAGAACGACAGGCGCGGTGCGAACGCGTCGACCTCAAGGCCGGCATCCAGGCCGGCCTGTACGTATTCGAGACCGTCCGCGAGGGTGTAGGCGAGCTCGATCTCAGCGGTCGCCCCTGCCTCCTGCATGTGGTAGCCGGAGATCGAAATCGAGTTGAACCTGGGCATGTTCTGCGAGGTGAACTCGAATATGTCCGCGATGACCTTCATCGACGGTGCAGGCGGATAGATATAGGTGTTGCGGACCATGAACTCCTTGAGGATGTCGTTCTGGATGGTCCCCGCAAGCTGTTCGGGCTTCACACCCTGTTCCTCGGCCGCGACGACATACAGCGCCATCACCGGGAGCACCGCGCCGTTCATGGTCATCGACACTGACATCTGATCGAGCGGGATGCCGTCGAAGAGCACCCGCATGTCGTAGATCGAGTCGATCGCCACGCCGGCCATGCCCACATCCCCGGCAACGCGCGGGTTGTCGGAGTCAGACCCTCGGTGGGTCGGTAGGTCGAACGCCACCGACAGGCCCTTCTGGCCGGCCGCTAGGTTGCGACGGTAGAAGGCATTGGAGTCCTCGGCGGTGGAGAAGCCCGCGTACTGGCGGATCGTCCACGGCTGGTTCACGTACATCGTCGGGTACGGGCCACGCAGGTAGGGAGCGACCCCCGGGTAGGTGGAGAGGAAGTCGAGTCCCTCACGGTCGGCGACTCCGTACGACGGGTGTTCCAGGATCCCTTCGGGAAGTTCACGGGCCTCACCGCTCACCGGGGCGGGCTCGCCGACGGGCACCTCGGGAAGCCCCATCTGTGAGAAATCAGGTACCTCCAGCGCGCTCATCGTGTCACCCCCGTCGGTCGTTGCGATGACGGTGGGATGCCCAGCAACACGTGGGCACCGCGGAGCATGTCGATCACGTCGATCCCCACATGGACGAATTCGTCGACGCCTGCGCGGGTGAGCGCCTCGCGGTCGTCGCCGGGTCGCCCCGCCAGATAGACGTGGGCTGCTCCCGCTGCCTTGAGAGCTTCGGCGGCGTCGGTGGCCATCTCTGTGTAACCGGCATCCGAGCCGCAGATGCATGCGAGTTCGCAGCCCGACGCCTTGAAGTCCACGGCGATCTGCTCACCTGAGGCGAACCCGGATCCCGTGCCGCGCTCAGAGCTCGACGCGTGCAGGCCACCCGCCGCGAACAGGTTGGCCGACCAACTCGCCCTGGCCGTGTGTGCAGCCACAGGGCCGAGGTTGGCGAGGAACACCTCCGGTGCGGTATCGCCGCCGTGTGCATCGACCGCGTCGCGCAGCGCCTCGTACGGTTCGGCCCAGCGCACAGGTTCGAGTCGTTCACAAGTCGATGCGGATCCCGAGTCGGCAACCGTCACGACCGCACCCTGGTCAAACACTGTGCCTTGGGGTGGCTCTTCGGCGAGGTTCGGAAACTCCGATACCCCGGTGAGCGGTGCCCTGCGGGTTGCAACATCGTCCATGTGGCTGGCCGCCACCGTCGAGATTCGTGTGGCGAGCGTGCCGTCGAGCAGCACCGCCGGCATGCCTCCGGCACCTTCGAGCACGCGGAACAGATCCCAGGCCTCCTCGACCACCTGCCGGGTGAGGGACTCGAGGTACCAGGATCCACCTGCGGGGTCGATCACCCGACCCACCCCGGATTCCTCGCTGAGCAGCAGTTGGGTGTTGCGAGCCATGCGCTCGCCCAACGCGCTGCGCTGATCCAACTGGGAATCGAAGGAGCGGGTGATGATCGCATCGGCTCCTCCAAGAGCCGCGGCGAACGAGGCGGAGGTGGCGCGCAGGAGGTTCACCCAGGGGTCTCGCCGGCTCAGGTCCCTGCTCAACGTTCTCACGACGAACGGAACGCTGATGCCCGAAGGATCAGCACCACACGCCACAGCCACCGAGCCCAGCACCCGACGCGCGGCACGGATCTTGGCGATGGTCGTGAAGTAGTCGCTACCGGCTCCGAGGATCACCTCGATCTGCCCGAGCGCAGTGTCGGCATCCATGGACGCGTTCTGCATCGCTCGCAGGTAGGTGGCTGCGGTCGACAACAACACCGCCAGCTCCTGCGCCTCGCTCGCTCCCGCCTCGGCGTACGGGGTGGTGTCGAGCGACCAGGTTCGTACACCGGGGAACCGCTTGGCAGCCACCACCGCAAGGCCTGCCGCGTCGGCCAGTGCCCGTTCGATGCCCTGGGGCAGTCGCCCTTCGCGAGCGAGAGCTCCGATCGGATCCGCGCCCAGCGAGCCTCGGGCCACGTCATCGGAGATCCCGCGCCCGTCCCACAGACGCAGGACCCACTCGGACGTCTCGCGGTGCGCGGCCCCGGGAGCCAGGCAGAGCGACACCATTTCCAGGTGAACCCCCTCCAGGGCGGCCGACAGATCGGACTCCGACGCGAGGCACCCACCACCGAGCAGCAACGAGGAGGCGCCGTGTTCGAGGCCGTCGAGAACGGCCAGGTTCGCCGCTGCCGGGTCGGCATCGGCCACCTCGACGCGCACGTCCCACCTGCCCTCGGGTCGTTGCTCGGCGGAGAAAGACCGCGTGAACGGTGCAACACCCGGGGCACCCGTGGAGGCCTCGTCCGGGCCCTCTACGTACAGCGGCCCCACCGCGATTCCGTCGGCTGTATGCGACACGAGGCTCTCGAAAGGCTTGCCCTTGAGCACCCGCTCGACGAGCTCGCGCCATTCGCCCTCTGTCGCCGGGTCGAAGTCCCCGGCAAGATCGACATCGACCGGTTCGGTCACCTCAACCTCCGCTGCGTCCTTGCGCAATCGTGCTGCGGACCCGCTCCACAGGGTGCGGTCGGGGACGATCCCGTCCCTCTGGGTCCAGGGTCGCTGGTCGACCCGCTGGCCGAATTTACCGGAGCCCGGGTGGGCGGCCCAATGGTGCACGCGGCCGCGGCGGGCCGCCACCTTCCAGGCGGAAGCGGCGAGCGAAGCGGCGGGCCTAGTTGGTCACCGGTACATCGAGCCCGCTGAGGAGGCGTCGGAACTGCTGAGCGGGCACGGGACGCGAGTAGAGGAAGCCCTGCCCGACCCGACATCCGAGCTCCACCAGGTGCGCTTCCTGGGTCGTCGTCTCGATGCCCTCCGCGACGACCTTCGCTTCCAACTGTCCAGCGAGGTCGAGCACAGCCGACACGATCCGCTGGTTGGTCGGGTTGGTCAGCCCACTGACGAAGGAGCGGTCGATCTTGAGCACGTCGAAGTCGAACTTGTCGATGTAGCCGAGCGACGAGTACCCGGTACCGAAGTCGTCGATGCTGAGCTTGATGCCGTTGGCGCGCAGCGACGCCATCTGTCGGCGCACGGTGTCGGTGTCGTCGAGCAGGTGCGACTCGGTCACCTCGAGCACCAGGTGCTCAGCCGGCAGAGCGTTCTCCCGCAGGTCCCGCAACACCTCCGAGAGCAGTTCGTCGGAGTGCAGTTCGCTCACCGAGAGGTTGACCGACACCGTGAGGTTCGCTGCCGCAGGTAGCTCCGCACGCCAAGCTGACAGGTCCGCACAGGCCTGACGCCGCACCTGCGCGTCGAGCCGGTCGATGAGCCCTGCGTCCTCGGCCAACGGGATGAAGAACCCCGGGCTCAGGCGGCCCCGGTCGGGGTGATCCCATCGCACGAGTGCCTCTGCTCCGATGATCCTGCCGTCCTCGAGGTTCACCATCGGCTGGTAGTTCACGACGAACTGCTCGGTACCGATCGCCCGAACCAGATCGCCACGGAGCTCCAGGCGGTCCGACGACTTGGCCCGCATCGAGTCCTCGAACTGCACGACCCGCGACCGCGCCGATTGCTTCGCTTCGTGCATCGCGGCGACCGCGTTGCGCAGGAGACCCTCTCCGAGTACTTCACGGTTGTGGTCCACCGCCAGACCCGCAGACGCACTCAGGGTGAGCTCGCGTCCGTCGATACGCACCGGCATGGCGATTGCGGCAAGGATCGACTCGGCCACCTCGAGCACCATCTCCTCCCCGTGGGCGCGTTCGACGATCACAGCGAACTCGTCCGCACCGATGCGCGCCGCCTGGTCACCGAACTCGAGGATGGAGCGCAGCCGTGCAGCTGTCGCCACGAGCACCTCGTCGCCCACAGCCTGTCCGAGGCTGTCGTTGATGTCACGGAAATCGTCGAGATCGATGCAGATGGCGGCCACCGAGCTGTTGCCGGCATTGTGGTCGAGCATCCGGTCGAGCTCCTCGACCACGAGCACCCTGTTGGCGAGGCCGGTAAGGCTGTCGTGGGTCGCCTGGTGGTGCAGGTGGCGGACCATCGACTTGCGTTCGGTGATGTCGCGGGCGTTGAGCACGAAGCCACCGACCGCGGGCTCGTCCCGAAGGTCGCTGACTGTGGCTTCGAAGGTTCTCCAGTCTCCGGAGGTGTAGGTAAACCCGAACTCGAAGGTCGATTCACTCGCCGCGGCATCCCGGAGCTTGGACTCCCAGTCGATGTCGGATCCCTGGAACACGCCCGAGACTTGCCGGCCATAGAGCGACTCTGCTTCTTCACCTGTCAAGGTCGCCGACGATGGGCTCGCGTAGCTCACCCGCTCGTGGTCGTCGATCACCATCACGAGGTCGGTGTTGTTCTGCACCAGCGCCTTGAAGCGCGCCTCGGAGAGCAATAGGAGCTGCTCTGCGGCCTTGCGATCGTCGATCGCCCTCGCGTTGAGGAGCACACCGTTGACGTTCGGATCGTCCAACAGGTCGGTCGCGGTCACCTCGAACCACAGGTAGGTGCCGTTCTCGTGTCGCAGGCGGAGCTCGTCGACCACCTGGCCGACCTTGCGAACCCGCTCGAATATCTGTGTAGCAACGCCCAGGTCGTCTCGATGCACCACCATGTCGATCCCGATGGGGGGACCCTCGACAGGCCCAGCGCCGAG
>JBKEAI010000102.1:0-9922 GCA_047972145.1 Microthrixaceae bacterium | reverse complement strand
CGCACCTCGACGACCTCCAACAGGCCATCGGATGCGAGCCGACGCAGAGTCCGGTAGAGCCCGCGCTCTGTGATCGACCAGCCCGTTCGCCCCACGAACTCGGGTTGGATCTCCCCAGCCGCGGCGGGTGCCGTGTCCCCCACGATCTCGAGCAGGACCAGCGTCGTCATGGAGCGCTTGTAGATCTCCACCCACTGCTCGGCCAACTCGGCCAACCACTCGTCAGTCTCACTTGGAAGAACGGGCCCGCCGGGGTCGGTGTCCTCAGCGCTCATAGCCACGTGTCACACCCCCTCCCCACAATGGAATCCATGAAGAACCAGCTGGTGCTGCTCACAGAGACCACCTCCGCCGAATCCACTGCCGCCAAGGCCACCACCGGCGATGCCACTGCCGCCACGACCACTGCCGGGGGTCCCCCCATGACCGATACCGCCACGGCCGAGACCGTCACCGGGAAGTCCTCCTACCGCCCGTCGACCAAGCGCCCCAGTAGCGATGCCTCGCGACGCGCAGCGGCGTCGCGCCGATACGTCGACCGCAACGCCGAGCGGGCGCACCGCGGTGCCGACGCAGCGCGCCAGGCACTTCAGGATGCGGTCGGGCGCGCCACCGCACGCGAGCAAGCGCGCCGCGAAGCGCGCGAGGCGGCCCTGCTCGCAGCACTTGCCCAGCCCCACCTACCCCTGGGACGCACCACCCCCCGCAGGGACGCAGCCTGATGTGCCGGGTGCCTCGGGTGCCGAATGCCCGGTGCCTGGAGCCGGAAGCCCGGAGCCGGCTGCCGGATGCCGGATGCCGGATGCCGGGAGCCTGACGCGGGTGGCGGTGGGCGCACCGTCCTGGAGCGGGGCACGCGGCCCATGCCCTCCACAACCGCACCCACGTAGGCTCCTGCCCGTGCACCGCGCCGGCCCTGAGCCTGGGACATCCACACGACACCAGCGGCGCGGGCCGGGCGCGCTGAGGGTGCCCATCATGTGGCGCACAGGTGCACTGCTGCCCGCCGGCGCTGCGCGACTGTCAGCTGTGCGACCGCTGGCTGCGCGACTGCCGGCTGCACGAGTATTGGCCGTGCTGTGTTTGGTGGGTGCGCCGTGGCTGCTCGCCGCTTGTGGTGGCACGGCACCCGAGCGCGCCGAGGACCCCCCGGGCGAACCCAACGCCACCGCCGACCTACCGGGCGAACCCAACGCCGTGATCCAACGCGTCGTCGACGGCGACACGATCGTCGTGGAGAGCGAAGGCGTCGACGACCGGGTGCGTCTCATCGGGATCGACACACCAGAGTCGGTCAAGCCCGGTTCACCGGTGGAGTGCTACGGCAAGGAGGCCTCCGCCTACACCGAGAGCCTGCTACCCGAGGGCACAGAGGTGGTTCTCGTGCGCGACGTCGAGGTGAGAGACCGCTACGACCGGCTGCTCGCGTACGTCTACCGGGCGAGCGACGGGCTTTTCGTCAACCTCGACATCGTGGAGCAGGGCTACGCACAACCCGCCACGTACCCACCCAACGTCGCGCACACCGACGAGTTCGTCGCGGCCAGCGGCGAGGCGCGCGAGGCGGACCGGGGTCTGTGGTCTGCATGCGAGGGAGAGCTCGACAACTGAGCGACTCGGCACCGTTCACCGTCATGAAGCTGGCACTCACCTATGGAGGCATACGGCTCCGCACGCTGTGGGCGACACGACTCCCACCGTCCTGAGGGTGCGGTCAGCCGGCGCGCTGGACCTCGCGGAGCTCACGCCAGCCGGTGAGAATCACCTCGGAGCGTTCGATCGCGGCCCGGAACTCCGAGTCGCGGGTGAGCAGGTGGTGGTCATCCACGCGGTCCGCCCAGTTGGGGTCGAACGAGCGCAACTCCTCGTGGTCGGTGGCCGGGTGCAGGTACACCTCGGTGACCCCCGGCAGCAGGTCCATCACCGTGCGCTCCACGGCGCGACGCGACCCCACCCCGTTGACGACCACCAGGTGGTCCGGCGACACCACACCCTCCTCCGCAACGAGGGTGCGGAACGGGAACCCGACCCGCTCCTGGGTCGATGCCCCCGAGAGGCGCAGCGGCAGCTCGAACTCCACAGCCAGATCGAGGTACACGTCGAAGAACTCCGGGCGCAGTTGCAGGGTGCCCATGTGTGAATCGAGGTGTGTCACGTCGAAGCCCCACAGGATCGCCCGCTCGATCTGGGCATGGAGCTCCCGGCGCACCTCGTCGAGGTCCGCGTGCTCCCAGGCGTCGGTCACCGTCGGGGGAAACCCGCCGTCGCCGCCGAACAGCGACGGCGAACGGGTGCACGGGCCCCAGCGGTAGAGCTCGAACTCCGCGGTCAGGGTCAGGTGCACCCCGACGTCTTCACCGCGGTAGCGCGCCGCGGCCTCACGGGCCCACGGGCACGGAACCATCAACGATGCCGAGGTACCGAGGCCGTCGCGAAGGGATTCGTAGACACCTTCGTTCGCGGAGTGGCACATGCCGAGGTCGTCGCAGTTGACGATCAGCACCCGGGCATCACGCCCGTGGCCCAGTCGTTCGGCGAGCGTGGTCACGCCGTCACGCTATCCGAGCCGCGCGTACGCCCACCCTGCGGGTACCTCACCGATCGGGGCGCACCTCGCGACGACATCGCAGCGTTCAGCGGCCCGGAACACCGGCGAACAGGTCGTCTTCGGGAATGTGGGTATCGACCACCGAGCGCGCCAGGATGTAGTCATCCCACGGATGCACGTCCCGGGCGATCTCGGTGGGCAACCCGAACCAGAACGAGCTCTCGGGATCCACCTGGGTTGCGTGGGCGAGCAGCGCCTTCTCGCGGATCTCGTAGAAGTCGCCGATCGCGATCTGGGTGGTGACCCGGTCGTCGTCACCGGGATCCTTGAAGCGCTCCTGCCAGTCCTCCCCGAATGGCGACTCGAGGCCCAGGTCGAGGAAGGTCTGGTGCAGCGCAACCATGCGCTTGCGCGACCACACCGTGTAGTACAGCTTCAGCGGCATCCACGGTTCACCTGCCTCGGGATACCAATCGGGTTCCGACGCCCGCTCGAAGGCCGGCCCACTTATGTCGTGCACCCGGAGGTGGTCCGGATGTGCGTAATGACGCTGGTCGTCGCCGTAGGTCACGATCACCTGCGGGCGATCCCTACGGATGATGGCCACTAGCCGACCGATCGCCTCGTCGAGATCGGCGTTCCAGAAGTTGTCGGGACGTTCGTTCTCCTCGGAGTCGGGCATCCCCGAGTCGTGGTAGCCGAGCATCTCCACCTTGTCGTAGCCGATGATGCGCGTCGCCTCGTCGAGCTCTGCCCGCCGCACCTCGGCAAGGTGCTCGGTGACCTCCGGGCGGTCCATCGCAGGGTTGAGCACCGAGCCGGCCTCACCGCCGGTGCAACACACAAGGGTGGCCGGGATCCCCTCGGCGGCGTACCGGGCGACTGTGGATGCACCCTTGGACGATTCGTCGTCGGGGTGGGCATGCACGGTCAACATGCGGAGGGGTTCGGTGGTCATCCCATCCAAGATACAACCGGGCGCGCCCAGCAGAATTCGGCGAGGGCAACCTGAGCAGGCACGGTACGGTGGAAAGGACAATGGACTCCACCGACGTCGCGATCGTCTTCCTCGTACTCGGCCTCGCACTGTCAGCAGCCGAGATCGTGGCGCCTGGGATGGTACTCCTGCCCTTCGGGCTCGGCGCGGTGCTCGCTTCGTTGACAGGTTTCGTCGGGGCGCCCCCACTGGTGCAGCTGATCGTGTTCGTGGTCACCTCAACCGGCTTTTTCCTGGCACTGCGGCCGATTGCGAAGCGACTGAACGCCTCCAACGAGGACGAGGGCATCGGTGCGCGACGCCTGGTCGGAGCCAGAGCCCTCGTCCTCGAGGACATCCCCGTGAACGACTCCGGCATGGTGCGCATCGACCGTGAGCAGTGGAGAGCAGAATCACTCGACGAGTCCCACCTACCCGCCGGCACCCCCGTGGTCGTCACCGAAGTGCGCGGCACGCGGGTGATCGTCACCCCCGAACAACCCGGCGCACTCCCGATGCCGAGCTCACCACCGGACTCGCCCCCACAGTCGACACCTCCGCACTAGCACCACCTCCGCACTAGCACCGCCTCCGCACTAGCACCGCCTCGACTTCCATCGCCTGCTGGGCCATCCTCGGGAAAGGGAACCGAAATGACAATCACCGTGACCGTGATCCTCGCGATCATCCTTGTCTTCCTCCTCATCGTCGTCGCGTCGAGCGTGCGCATCGTGAGGCCCTACCAGCGTGGCCTCGTCGAACAACTCGGCAAGTACAAGGAGACCCTCGACCCCGGCCTGCACCTCATCGTCCCCTTCGTGCAGGCGATGCGCCTGGTCGACATGCGCGAACAGGTCGTCGACGTGCCACCCCAGGAGGTCATCACCTCCGACAACGTCGTGGTGGCGGTGGACGCGGTCGTCTACTACGAGCCGACCGACCCCCAGCGACTGCTCTACAACGTCGCGAACTTCATCCTCGCGGTGACCAAGTTGGCCCAGACCAACCTGCGCAACGTGATCGGCGACCTCTCCCTCGACGAGGCGCTCACCAGCCGCGACAAGCTCAACCTGGAACTGCGCCAGATCCTCGACGACGCCACCGACAAGTGGGGCGTGAAGGTCGTGCGCGTCGAGATCCAGCGCATCGATCCCCCACCCGATGTGATGTCGGCGATGCACGAGCAGATGAAGGCCGAGCGCACCCGGCGCGCCCAGGTCACCACTGCGGACGGCTTCCGTGAGGCCTCGATCATGAAGGCGGAGGGTGAGAAGCAGGCAGCGATCCTCGCAGCAGAGGGCGTGCAACGCTCCCAGGTGCTCGAGGCCGAGGGCCAGGCCGAAGCGGTGCGGACCCTCGCCGAAGCCGAGCGCTTCCGCGCCGAGACCACCGCCACCGGTGAGGCCCAGGCGATCCGCAGTGTGTACACCGCGATCCACGATGGTGAACCCACCAACGACCTGATCGCGATCAAGTACCTCGAGACCCTCGCCGCGGTGGCCGACGGTCAGGCGACCAAGATCTACCTACCGATGGAGTCCACCGGGCTCACCGGCGCCCTGGCTGGAATCGCCGAGTTGTTCTCCGGCGCGGGTGACCCGCCCGAGGGAAAGCGTCGCACCGCGCGCCGCACCAAGGTGGAGGAGTTGCTCACCCCGCCGGAGCCGCCGCAGATCAGCGTCGAGGTGGACGAGGACGCCGAGGCCGACATCGCCCGCACCGAAGCGGCGATCGAGGACCTCGGGGTGAAGCGCGAGAACAAGGCCGGCTGGTACACCGATCCCGAGGATTCCTCCAAGATGCGCTGGTGGGACGGCACAGCTTGGGGAGAGCAGAGCTGAACCCGGCCGCCCTCAGCCGGCGCTCAGCGACGTGAGGCGTCCAGCGGTACGAGCTGGATGACCCCGGTGGGGTCGTCCTCGTCGTGGTCCATCCACCAACCGCACATCTCGGCCAGCAGGTTCTGGCCCTCAGCGGGGCCCGAAGCGATCAGCTCGTCACCCGGGCGCAGCGCGACATATCCGCGGGGCCGGTACAGATAGCGGTGGTCGCGCTGCACCGCCAGGATGTGGAACCCGGGTTCGATATCGAGCTGCAACTCCGCCAGACGCTTGCCGTCGGCTGCGGAACCGGCGGCGACGGGAACCTTCGCCGCGACCACGTCGGTCTCACCGAGCGCGACCTTGACGATCGGGTGTAGCTCGTAGTCGTCCGCGATCAGCCACACCATGTGGTTCGCCTGGTCGCCCAGTTCCTCGGCGGCCGCGGCCAACTGCAACAGCCCACGCAACGGCGAGAGATCGGTGTCGGCCTTGGCCGCGCGCAACACCCAGAGCTGGAGGTGGTCCTTCATCTCGTCGAGCCGCTCGGCGAGATGGCGCACCTCCGCGGCCAAACCGACGTCCCTCAGCGCGAGAGCGGAATAGGCGAGGCCGACGGCGGCCTCGGAGATGTTCTTCATCTCCACGAGCACATCGACCGCCCGGTCGAGCTCACTCAACACCCCGCCGGTGGGTACAGGAGGATCCCAGCGCGGAGCAGCAGCGAGCTCGTGCAGCCGCGTGATCCCAGCGGGTGAGCCGCGCAGGAACAGCACATCGCCGGGCACCAGGATCAGGTCGCCATCGATCTCGTCGATCATCCAGGAGCGTTCACGGCGCACCGCGACGACCCGCATCCCGCACTGCACGGGCAGTTCGAGGTCCTTGAGGGGCCGGTGCGCCATGTGCGAGCCCTCGCGCACCCACACACGGTGGCTGATCTCCTCCGCGTTGGACAGATCCGCTATCAACTCGTCGGGGATCCCCAACCTGTGGGTCACCAGCCGGGTGATGTCGACCGAGGCGTTCGCGATGCCCTCGATCGCCGAGATCACCTGGAGCACCGACGCCATGCCCTCGGCCTCGGCGGGTCGGCGTACCGCCATGATGCAGACCTCGCGCATGTCCTGCACCAGGTCGTTCATCCTCTCCTCGAGCTGTCCGACCTCGGTGGCCATCCCCGGATCGTTGAAGTACACCGCGGCGTAGGCGAGGTCGATCATCAACTCGGAGCTGTCCTTGGCCTCCGCGAGCATCGCGCGGAGACTTCGGGGCCGGTCATCGTCGTGCCGGTCAACCATGAGTCGGGTCCATAGGGAGTCCGGACATGATACGCCGCCGATGGGGTGTTGGTACCGCCTAGTACAATCGTTGGGACCTCGAGACCAGGCTCTGCCCAGCGGCGCCACGAACAGGACCCAGATGTCGCGCAACCCGATCCTCTCCGACAAGGCATTCGACCCGGCCAACTACGGCGATGGCACGGCGACCGCCACACGCCCGACACCGGCCCAGGAGTGGGAGCGGGCACAGTCCACCCAGTCGGCAACCGCAGGGGCCCTCGACGCGCAGTTCCGGTCCCAGGCACCCACCGGGCCCATGGTCACCACCGGACGCACGATGACCATCGGGGGCACCGTGTGGGCAACGGTGTTGTTCCTGGCGGTCGCGGTTGCGGTCGGCGTATACGGCTGGACGACGGTGTCCACGACCCCGGTCGTGAATCCCCTACCGGGCGACCCGACGGTCACCGCGGCACTCGATTCGCCGGCGTTGCTGTTCATCGCCCTGATCGGCGCGCTCGGCCTGGCGATCCTCACCGCGTTCAAGCCGAACCTCGCCCGCTTCACCGGCATCTTCTATGCGGCCCTGGAGGGCTACGTGCTAGGGGCGATCTCGCACCTCTATGACGCTCAGTGGAACGGGATCGTCGTGCAGGCGATCCTGGGCACAGGGGGTGTGTTCCTCGCCATGCTCGTGCTCTACGGCCTGCGCATCCTGCGTGTGACCCCCCGCATGACCAAGGCGATCATCGGGGCCACCCTCGGGGTAGCGGTGATGTACGGCGTGGCGCTGATCGCGTCGCTCTTCGGTGCAGACCTGGGATTCGTGTACGGCACCGACGGCGGCGCGTTCGGGATCGTGCTGAGCCTCGTGATCGTCGGGATCGCATCGTTCAACCTGCTGTTGGACTTCGACTTCATCGAGAAGGGCTCCAAGGCAGGTCTTCCGTCGTACATGGACTGGTACGGGGCGTTCGGGCTCATGGTGACCCTGGTGTGGATCTACATAGAGATGCTGCGCCTGTTCGCCCGCCTCCGCAACTGAGCGGGCACCACCCGCGGTCAGGTGCCGTTGGTGGACCAGTGCCAGGGTTCCGAGGGCAGGTTGTAGAAGCCGAAGCGTGATGCGTTGGCCGCGAGCCATGCGAACGCCGGATCCGAACGTGAGCTGATCAACGCCCCGCCGGACTTGATGTCGAGGGCCAGTCCGCGCTCGTGCATCGAGCGACCGGGAATCGCTGTCGGCGGTGTGCACTGGGACGCGGGCTTCTCGTAGATGTCGTAGTAGGTCGTGCCACAGTGCGCCTGGCGGAGTTGGATCTGCTGCGCTGGATCCCTGAACCCCCCGCCGCTGAGACTGAACCCCGCGGCACTCGCCGCTGAGATCAAACCCTGGGTCTTCGACGCGATGCTCTTGTGCACCCAGAAGGTGCCCACCTTGGTCACATCGGACCAGGTGACCACGCTTGAGGGTGGCTTCGGAGGCGGGGTGTTCGGCGGAGGCTTGGGCTTGGCCGTGGTGGTGGGCGTGGGGCCTGGATTGGTCGGCTTGGATGCCGGAGGGGCCGAAGGGCTGGGCGAGCTGGCGGGCTTCGCAGGGGCGGCCCCGACCGCAGCCTTCGATTCGTCGGCCAGCGCCTGCTCCTCGGCAGCGAGTTGATCGGCGGCGGACTCGTCGACCTCCCGCAACGCCGCCGCTTCCGCGAGCGCGGCATCCAGACGACGGTCGATCTGCGCGTCGAGGCGTTGTTGTTCCTGCAACTGCGCCTCGAAGGCTTCGAGCTCACCCTTGTTGGCCGACTCTGCGTCCGCCGCCTCCTTCGCGATTCGCTCCGCTCGCTCGGAACGCAGCTTCGCGGACCGTTGCGCATCAGCGAGCTCGTCGAGCACGGAGCTCTGCTCGTCGGCTGTGATCGACATCACGTCATGCGCCCAGGAGGCGTCCTCGGAGTCACCCACCTCGAGCACCGCCATCGAACCGATCATCGGAGGATTTATGAACGCGTCGATCGCGTACTCGGTGACCTTCTCCTGGGTCCGCTCGACCTTGACCATCGCCTCCACGGCGAGCATGGCGGCCTTGTCGGTCTGGAGCTTGGCCTCGTTCATCGCCAGGTAGGTCATGGCCCACTTGTCGTACTGGAGGTCCCGTGCAGCCTTGGCCGCTGCGACCTGTTGACGTATGGCCGCACGGTCGGCCTGGAGGCTCGACACCTGATCCGCCGCTGCGGCCCGGTCGCTGGACGAGCTCTGCACCGCTGCGGTAGGCCCGGACTTCTTGGTCGACGCCTCGCCGCCGGAGGACTTCTTCTTCGGGGTCGTGGCGGCGGGTGTCTTGTCAGCCGCGGCACCAGAGCTCGCCGCGTCACCGCCGGTCGTGTTCTCCTGTGCGCCGGCGCGCGCCATCGGTACCACGGCCAGCGCCAAGGCACCGACCACGCACAGGATGGATCTGCGCACGCACACGCGGGAGGGGCGTTCTCGCATACCCCATGTACATCGGCACCTTCTCGCCGAAGTTGAAGCGTCGGCCACTCACCGGGCCGCCGGAGATGGGCGGGTCAGCCGCCCATGAGGTTGCCCATGAGGCCACCACCGCTGGACTGCTGCTTCTGGGCACCACCCTCTATGACCGTCTCCGATGGCTGCACCAGCACGTAGCCCTGGCCACCGAAGGCCATCTGGATCAACTCACCGGTTCCGCCGCGCAACATCGACTTGAGCCCGCCGGTATCGACCCGGATATCCATCGAGACCCCCGCGGTCCACAACACGACCGCCTGGGCGTCTGCATAGGTGGGCGCTCCCGCCACGTCGAGGGCCACCGGATCGCCCTTGGTGGTCACCGCCACATATCCGGTGCCGCGCAGCGACACGTTGAACAACCCGCCCGCCATCATCGAGGCCTTTCCGGCATTGACGCGGTGGATGTCCCATTCGATCGACGACGAGAACGCGAGAACGTTGCCGCCGTTGACAGACACCATGTCGTTGTCGAGGTAGAAGACCTGGATCTCCGACGCGAAGTCCGCCACGAACAGCTCACCGGTTCCCTCGCACTGCATCATGTCGACGCCCTCGCCGGTCATCTTCGACTTGAGCATCTTGTTGAGCCCACCCGATCCGGTGTTCTGGAAGCGCACGTCACCCTGGTAGGCGACCATCGAACCGGTCTTGGCCATGACCGGCCCGAAGCCCATCTGGATCTTGAGCATCTTCTTGTTCTGGAGGGTGAAGGGGTCCTGACCTGTGGTCTCGCTGTACTCCTCGAACAGGGATCCGATGATGGGCATGG
>JBKEAI010000190.1:0-8873 GCA_047972145.1 Microthrixaceae bacterium | reverse complement strand
GCCTATCCGGCATGGCGAGCGAGCCGGATCAGCCCGCTCGAGGCACTCGATGCTTCGTGAACCGCTGTGCGCGAGAAGGGACGAGGTCCCGCGTCCTACTTGATGACCGTGTTGCGGCAGCCGAGCTCGGTGGCGGTGCCGGTCGGTGTGTCGAGCACCGCCACACATGTCTTGTGGGTGCCCGGCGACGCGGGGAACGCAGCCAGGAAGTAGCCGTTGGCGGAGTCGAAGACGTGCCAGGAGACCCTGCCGTTCACCTCGTCGGCGACGAACATCCTCGGCGTTCCTTCAGGATCGGTCGCCATGCCCGCCACGAGGATGTTGCGACCCTCGTGTGCACGGATGTCGGTGATCGAACCACTCGGGGGGCTGTTCGGGCTGGGGGTTACACCCCGCACCGTGAACTTCGTCGAGTAGAGCCCCAGCTTGGCGCGGAGCTGTGCGCCGGTGAAGGTGTGGGCGCCACCTCCGGCAACGGTGATCGTGAAGGTCATCTTGTCGGTACGACCCGAGGGTGTGCCGGGGCCGCTCACCTTGATCGAGGTGACCGCCGGGATGCCCAACCTCGCGCCGAGTGCGCTGCCCGTGAAGGTGCTGGTCCACCGGTTGCGGGAGTTTCCGCACCCACTGTCGGCGCTGTCGTCGACGCTGCGCAGGTAGGGGACAGGTGAGACCCAGACGTTCTCGCTGTTCTCGGTGCGTCCTCCCGACGATGACGAGTAGACAGCTCCGGTGATCGGGCTGCCTCCGTAGGTGATCACCTTGCCGGCGGTGGAGTCCACAGCGGTCGTCCAACGGGCGAAGTAGGTGCTGCCGGAGATCGCGGCCATGTCGTAGCCGATGTAGGCGCCGTCGAGGTAGCCCTTGAGGTCGTGGTCGGGGTTGCTGCCCGCCTTCACCGTTGCGATCGTGCGCGCGGCGGTGGCCTGCGCCTTGAGCGCCTCCACGGGCCACGAGGTGGGCATCTCACCGAGTCCGAGCAGGTAGTCGCGGGTGCTGAGACCCTCGATCACCGCACGCAGCTTGGTAGAGCTGCCAGGGGTGGCCCTCACCACGAGCCGACCACGGTCGAAGCGGTTGTTGGGCGGCGAGATCCGCATCGGACCGCTCTGGTTGATCGTCACCGGTGCTGCGACGGTGCCGTTGACCGCCCCGGAGAACACGACGTTGCCCCCCGATCGTGTGAGAGTGATGACCTTGCCCGCACCCACCGCACCTATACCCCCGATGGTGGTGTTGCCCGCCGTAGTGAGGGTGAAGGTGTTGGAATCCGCGAGGAGCACCCGCAGGTTCGTCGGGTCCGAACGGGTGCTGATAGCGGTACCCGAGTAGTAGTAGGTGAGGATCTGCGAGTAGTTGCTGCCCGCTGTGGCCATGCCGCATGCGCCGTACTGGCTCATGCCGACCCCGTGCCCCCAGCCTCCTCCGTCGAAGTAGAACTGCTCCTGCGCGTGGGCAACCCCTGGGCTGACTCCGAACAGCGCGATCGCGAGCGCCGCAGCCCAGAACAGGACCATGCGGGCAATGCGCGATGAGCGTGAGGCGTTGGGCGGTCTCTGAGCGACTGCACGCACGGGTTGCAACGGTGGGTTCGGCGACGTAAGTCGGTGCATCGATAGGAGGATCGGCAAGCGTCGGCCGATGGTTGAGGTATCCACCGGTTCTGGAGGTCACCAGTGGCACGTGTCGCACGGGTAGCCTCAGGTCATGACCCGCCACTGCATGCGACCAGGGTGTGATCGCACTGCTGCTGCGCGGCTGACCTACGACACCGAGGTGGCCGCGGTTTGGTTGGACCGACCCGACCCCGACAGCGAGCCCGCCCAGCAGGTGTGCAGCGTGCATGCGGCGACCCTGACCGCACCGCTCGGCTGGACCGTCACGGATCGCCGAATGATGGCGGTAGGCCCTTCGAACGACGAAGCACCTCGGCCGTCTTCCGATGGGGTCGATACCGGTGCAGGCGAGCTCGGCGCGACGCTGGAACCACTTGGTCGTGATGACTCAGCGGGAGGGGTTGTCGAGCACCTCGAACCCGTCGCCTCCGAAGACGAGGGCAGGCTTCCGCTGTCGGGTCTCGATGCGCCGAGCGACGAACCTCTCGGTGGCCGGTCGGAGGTCCCAGCAGCCCAACTCGACGATCCGACACGTGATCACTCGCCCGCGAGCGAACCGAAAGAGTCCGGCACCGGAGGTTCGTCGGGCAGGTCCGGCTCCAAGGGTCGTCAGAAACTGCTCGACCGGGCCTTCGAGTGGACCGGTCCCCAGCACTCGGTGCTGACCACCGACCGGGTGGTGCATCCCCCGCGCCCCAACGGCGGTCCGATCAACCCCGACGACCACACCTGAGTCACCTCACGCGCTCGGAGGGGTCGTCGATTCCGGGTGGAAACGGGCCACACCTACCATGGGCCACATGGCCGATTTCGAGTTCGCCCCGATGTTCCCCCAGTCCCGCGCGGATGTGCAGTGGCGCAAGCTGACCGACGAGTTCGTGTCGGTCGGCGAGTATCGGGGGACCAAGGTCCTCGAGGTCGACCGGCGCGCACTCACACTGCTTGCCGCGGAGGCGATCCACGACATCTCGCATCTGTTCCGCCCGGGCCACCTGGCGCAGCTGGCGAAGGTCCTCGATGATCCCGAAGCCACCGACAACGACCGCTTCGTCGCCCGTACCCTGCTCGAGAACGCGTGCGTGTCGGCTGGGATGGTGCTGCCGTCATGCCAGGACACCGGCACTGCGATCGTGATGGGCAAGAAGGGCCAACAGGTCTGGACCCACGGCGACGATGGCGCGGACGGCCCCGGCGGGGACGAGGAGGCGCTTGCGCGTGGTGTGTTCCGCACCTACGCCGAGACCAACCTGCGGTACTCACAGGTCGCCCCGCTGTCGATGTACGAGGAGACCAACACCGGCACGAACCTGCCCGCCCAGATCGACCTCTCCGCGGTCGACGGCGACGAGTACAACTTCCTGGTGATCACCAAGGGCGGAGGCAGTGCCAACAAGACGTTCCTCTACCAGGAGACGAAGGCGCTGTTGAACCCCGAGACGCTGTTGGGGTTCATAGGCGAGAAGATCAAGACCCTCGGCACCGCGGCGTGTCCGCCGTACCACCTCGCGATCGTGATCGGTGGCACCAGCGCGGAGATGAACCTCAAGACCGTCAAGCTCGCAAGCACCCGCTACCTCGACGGTTTGCCCACCGAGGGTTCCAAGTTGGGCCACGCGATCCGCGACACCGAACTCGAGGCGCAGGTTGCCGAGCTCGCCCAGCGCTCCGGGATCGGCGCGCAGTTCGGTGGCAAGTACTTCGTGCACGACGTGCGCGTGATACGCCTTCCCCGCCACGGCGCGTCATGTCCGGTCGGCATCGGTGTGAGCTGCTCGGCGGACCGCCAGGCGCTCGGGAAGATCACCTCCGAGGGGGTTTTCCTCGAGCAACTCGAGACCGACCCCGCGAAGTACCTGCCGGAGGTCACCGACGACCACCTCTCCGACGACGTGGTGCACATCGACTTGAACCGTCCGATGGACGAGATCCGCGCCGAGCTGTCGCGCTACCCGATCCGCACCCGGCTGTCGCTCAGTGGTCCGATGGTGGTGGCCCGTGACATCGCGCACGCGAAGCTGCGCGAACGGCTAGCCAGCGGTGAAGGCCTTCCCCAGTACGTCAAGGACCACCCGATCTACTACGCAGGCCCGGCCAAGACCCCCGAAGGGATGGCGTCGGGCAGCTTCGGGCCGACCACGGCTGGTCGCATGGACAGCTACGTCGAGGAGCTCATGGCTGCGGGTGGGAGCTTCGTGACCCTCGCCAAGGGCAACCGTTCAGCTCAGGTCCGCAAGGCATGTGCCAACCACGGTGGGTTCTACCTCGGCTCGATCGGCGGCCCGGCGGCGATCCTCGCCCAGGATTCGATCCGCAAGGTCGAGGTGCTGGAGTACCCCGAACTGGGTATGGAGGCGATCTGGCGCATCGAGGTGGAGAACTTTCCTGCGTTCATCATCACAGACGACAAGGGCAACGACTTCTTCACCGACCTGCTCTGAGGTGTGTGAGGCAGGACGTCCCGTGGGGCAGCTACTACAGGACGCGCTGGGCGAGCCAGGCCGCGAGTGAGGCAGCGCTGTTGTTGGTGGCGTGCAGGGCCGCCGGCGCGGCGACGCTGTCGGTGCGGTTGCGGGTCCAGCTGAGCACCATGGCGAGCACCGCTGTGGTCAGCACGCTCACCACCACGCCACCGATCTGCAACACGAGGGGATCGGCATCGATCTCGAGCGAATCGTTCGCGGTGCCCAGAGACAGCGACGGCAGGATGTGCCAGAGCCCGAACAGGCACGCTGCGATCGCATCGGCTGCCAGACCCTGGCGTGCCGCCGGGCGCAGTCGGCTGCGCAGCATCGCCGGCAGGATCCCGCGGAACGCGATCTCCTCGAGCAGCACCGTGCCGAAGGGGATCTCGATGAGGACCTTGTAGAGCATCTCGATAGCGGGGATGTCGGAGCGCTCATCCATGAACAGGTCACGGGTCCAAGGGATCGCCACACCGATCAGGTAGAACGCCGCGATCACCACCGACACGGGGATCCCGAGTCGTAGTCCGCTGGTGATCTTGTCGCGGGCGAGACCCATGGTCTCCATGCACTGGTGGTCCCACCGCAGAGCGATCGTCACCAACACCACGGCGATCATCAGGTTCCACGGCACGTACAACCAGTCCGGGATGACCTCGTTCGCCATGACGTTCGAGAAGGCCAAGACCGCGATCACCGCACCGAGGACGACAAACGGTGCTCCCTTGAACTCGTCGGCGGGGTGGTCGGTCATGGCGGCACAACGGTAGTGCCGGGCTGCATGGCAGCCGTGGGTAGGTCACAATCTCCCCAGTGGGCGAAGACTCCGCCAACCTACGGGGGTACCGACATGGATGATCTGCTGATCCGTAACGCACTGGTCGTCGACGGATCCGGCTCACCGCCGCGCCACGCGGATGTCGGCGTGGCCGACGGCGTGATCGTCGAGGTGGCCGACCGGGGGAGCGCAGGGCCACACTCCGGGCAGGCCCGCCGGACCATCGATGCCGAGGGCCTTCTACTCACACCGGGATTCGTCGACATCCACACCCACTTCGACGGTCAGGCGACCTGGGATCCGGATCTCGCTCCGTCGGTGTACCACGGAGTCACCACTATCGCGATGGGAAACTGCGGTGTCGGTTTCGCCCCGGCGGCCACCGACCGCCACGACTGGTTGATCTCCCTGCTCGAGGGGGTCGAGGACATCCCCGGCACCGCCCTGGCGGAGGGACTCGCCTGGGACTGGGAGACGTTCCCCGACTACCTCGACGCCCTCGATCGACGGTCCTGGACGATGGATGTCGGAACCCACATCCCCCACTCGGCTCTACGCACCTACGTGATGGGTGAGCGCGGGGCCGACCACGAGGCGATACCCACCGAGGGAGAGCTCGCCGCGATGGCGGCGATGGTGCGCGAAGCCCTCGATGCCGGTGCGATCGGCTTCGCCACCAGCCGCACCGAAGTGCACCGCACCAGCGGTGGGGACTACATCCCGACGCTCACCGCCCCCGAGGTGGAGTTGCTCGCGATCGCCGATGCGATACACGACGCGGGTACCGGGGTGGTGCAGTTGATCAGCGACCTCTACCAGACCAACGACGAGGACTACTTCCGCTCTGAGTTGTCGCTGTTGGAGCAGTTCCTCGACGTGAGCGGCCGGCCGCTCAGCTTCACGATGCAGCAGGCCTACCAGGCTCCCCAGCGCTGGCACGCCCAGATGGAATGGGTGGATGCGATGGTCGCTGCGGGCCATGACGTGAAGGCGCAGGTCGCATCGCGCCCGATCGGAATCCTGCTCGGCCACAGTGCCACCGCGAATCCGTTCCTGTTGTGCGACTCGCTCGGCGAGGTTGCGCAACTCCCATTGGGCGAGCGGATCGCAGCGCTGGGCGATCCCGAGCGACGCCGCAGGATCCTCGATGAGCACCTGGGTGTGGTCGGCAAGCTCCCCGAGGGGATCCTCGGGCGCATCGTCGGTGGGTTCGAAACGATGTTCGTGCTCGGTGATCCTGTGAACTACGAGATGAGCACCGACCGTTCCCTCGCCGCAGAGGCTGCCGAACGCGGCGTCGATCCCACCGGGTACCTCTACGACGTACTGTTGCGCAACGATGGCAACCAGCTCGTGTACCTACCGTTGTTCAACTTCGCGAACGGGAACTTCGACGACATCGGCGCGATGATCCGCTCGCCCAATGTGTTGTTCGGTCTCTCCGACGCGGGAGCGCACTGCGGAGCGATCTGTGACGCCTCCATGCCCACCTCTGCGCTCACGGTCTGGTCGCGTGACCGCACCGGTGAGCGTGCGGTGCCCCTCGAGCACATGGTGCACATGCAGACGCAACGCAACGCGCAGCATCTCGGCTGGTTCGATCGGGGCCTGGTGGCGCAAGGGATGATCGCAGACCTGAACCTGATCGACCTGGAATCCCTGGCATGTCAGCCGCCGACGATCGTGAACGACCTGCCCGCGGGTGGCCGGCGCCTGATGCAGCGCGCGGAGGGGTATCGCTTCACGATCAAGTCGGGTGAGGTGACCGTCGAAGGCGGTGAGCTCACCGGTGAACGCCCCGGTGGATTGCTGCGCGGTGCCTGCCCAGCACCGTTCCGGGCGAAATAGCTCTACCATCGAAGCGGATGGGACCAACCGAGGGGACCGTGGCCACAGACGCACCAGCTGATTCGGCGCGCGCGCGACGCGTACCGCCCGCGGCCAAGTGGTCGGTGGCGCTGGTGATCGGTGGGGTGCTCGCGATGGTCCTGCCAGGCCTGCTCCGCGACGGGGTGTGTGGCCTCGTCTCGTGCGGAGATGTCACACCGGAGGTGGCGGTGGGGCGGCCCGGTGGTTCCGAGCTCGAGGTCGTCGTACCCGAGGCTGCCGCGCAGGATCTGCGGTCGCTCTGGTTGACCGAGATCGTTCCCGACGACTCCGACGAGCCGCCCAGGGGTTGGATCGTCTACCGCACCGACGACGACGTGGCACCCGTGCGCGTACCGATCGGCTCTGCTCCTGAGGGGTTCGACACCCGCACCGAGCTCGCAGAACCTCCCAGCGACGGCACCTGGGTGTTGGACGCCTCGTTCGGCTGCGCTTCGACGGTGGTGCGGTTCAGTCCCGAGGAGCTTGACCCCGGGTACGTCACTACCGGGGATCCACCGGTTCAGATCGGTGACTTCGAGGAGAGTGCACGCACCAACATCCGCTGTGCCACCGATGCTCCCGGTTGGCAGCGCTGGCTGTTCATACTCGGCGCACTGGGTGCGTCTGTGGGGGCGATCATGGGCATCTGGGTGATGATGCGCCAACCCGTACGCGATGACCCCGACTGGTGGGCACCGGACGATTCTCCCCTTTGAGTCACATCCCCTCGACAGAGATCGGCCTACCCGCGACGGGGTGCTGAACCGCCGCGCTACCAGGGGTTCCCCGTTGCCATCAGACAGGTGCGGCCGGGCTCATTGCCCGTTTACCGACACGTGCATGTAGTCCTTGGTCCCACCCGACCAACGGCCACCCCAACCCCAGCCGAGGAACTCGAATATGTTCACCGAGGGCGTCCCCGCGATCATCATTCCCGGGTGCACCTCCGCACGGTCGGCGTAGGTGGTGCCGTTGGCCGGCTGTACAAGAGCGCCTCTGACATATGGGTTCTGAACGGGGTTGATGTCGATCGCGCGCCCGGTTGCGTGCTGGGACCACTTGTCGGTGCCGGCCACCTTGCGGCAGTTGAAAGCCGAGGTGTTGTTGTAGGCCATCGAGACGTCGTCCTTGCCACCGAAGTCGTCAACCAGGCGCATCGACTCGATCGGGAACCCGTCGTCCCAGAGGTACTTGAACGCGGCGAGTACGACGTCGACCGCGTCGGCGTTGACCACGAGCTCCCCTGTGCGTTCATATCCGTCGTAGTCCATGTGGGTCACCCGTACATACCGCAGGTCGGTGAGCGGGACCGGACATCCCGGCCGCCAACTGCTCGGGGTCATCCGCGCGGCGAGGGCGGCATCGATCGGTTGCACGGTCGCGGCGAACCGGTTGCGCCGGGCGACCTCGTCCCAGAACCGAGTCGCGCCCTCGGCGGCTTCGCTCAGCTGGGGCTCCGCCATCGGCGGATTGCCCTGGTCGGTCCACCACCGCTGGAACTGCTCCGGGGTACAAGCGGCAGTGGCCAGGACGACCGCGGCGATTGGTACCAACACCCACGCTCGCCTGGAGCGATTGGGCCTGATCGTGCATTCGGTGTGTTTCACAACTGCCAGTCTTGTCGCTACCGGCCGGCCGGTCGAGCACCTGGCACTTCACGAACAGGGGCTGCCTGTTGCCTCATGTCAAGACCTCCGGGAAGTGTGATTCGTTGCCTCACTTAGGACCTCCGGACGGTCGCGTTTGTTGAAGTCCCTGTTGATAGGGCGTGGGGGTGCGTTGGTCTTGGAGAGGGCGAGGCGTTCGAGGCGATCGGCGAGGGTGTCGATGTGGCGTTGAAGCTGGCCGGGCCGGATGGTGTTGCGAGCCCGGGTGAGCGCGGCTTTTCGGGTTGGGGTGAGCACACCGGCGTCGAGGACACGTTGGTGTGGTGTGCGTGCAGGGTCGTGGCGTTTGATGATCTTCGCGCCGACACGTTCACGGCTGATCAGCTTCTGCTGGGTACACAGCAGGTTCGTGAATCGCCAGTCGAGGTCCCAGATCTCGTTGAGGAGTTTGAGCTCGGCTGGGGTGTCGAAACGGAGGTAGCCAACGAGGCTGCGGACGTGGGTCCAGTTCTTTTGCTCGACGTGTGATCCGTCGTTGCTG
>JBKEAI010000147.1:0-12039 GCA_047972145.1 Microthrixaceae bacterium | reverse complement strand
CGGCGTGGGCCGCGAGAGCAGCGTCGAAGCGATCGTTGCGCACGAGCCGAGCGACGTCGGTCATCAGCGACGAGTACCAGACGACCTTTCCGTGGGCGCCTCGCCCGGAGCGAGGCACGATGGTGATGGCTTCGGGGGCGAGGCCCTTGTCACGCAGGGCCCGCAGAGCCGAGTCGGGGCGAAGGTGTCCACCGGGGCGAAGCACCTGAGCAAGCTCGGTCGAGGTCGCAAGCGGCCAAGCCAGGATCATGGGCAGAGTATAGCCCTGATCCCGCAGCCTGCCGTTTCAGTTCTCAGTTTGCCTGCCGAGGATCATCCGGAGTCGGTGAGCTATCTCGTCTGTCTCGGTCAAGGAGACCTCGTCCACGTCGGCACGCGGATCGCGGTCTACGACGTGCTGGAGTACCTGGCATCGGGCATGACCGCCGAGGAGATCGTTGCCGACTTCCCGGAGCTGACCTCCGAGCACGTTCGCTCCGCTCTGGAGTTCGCGGCCCTCCGTGAGCGTCGCCTCGCCACGGCGTGAAGCTTCTGTTCGACCAGAATCTCTCGCGACACCTTGTCGGGCAGCTGCGTGATGCCTTTCCGGAAAAGCACGCACTTGACCACGGTCGGGCTCGACACGGCGACCGACGACCGGATCTGGGATTGTGCCAATAAGCACGGATACGTCATCGTCTCGAAGGACTCCGACTTCCGCCAGCTCGCGTTCCTCCACGGTCCGCCCCGAAGGCCATCTGGCTGAGAGTCGGCAACGCTTCAACGGCGACAATCCTCCAGCTGCTCATCGACCATGTTGAGGCGATCAAGGTGTTCGCCGACAACGACGACGAAGCGCTCCTTGTGCTGCAGCTGCTCTGAGGACCGGATGTCCGAGGATCGCTATTGGCCTTCCGCTCCGTAGTAAGGATCGAGCTTCGAGCGGGTGAGGAGAATCGAACTCCCGTATTCCGCTTGGGAAGCTGCTCGGAAGGGTTTACCGAAGCCTGCAACTACGGGGAGCGCCAGGAATGACAAGGGTTCAGCGTGCTGGCCCGTACCGTCCCGTGACCCCTGGTACCGCTCCGTAGGGTCACGCCAGGGTCACGGCGCTCCGGGTTCGGGTGCTCAGCGTCGCAGCTCGTCTACGAAGCCCTCGATGATGGCGACGACATCGCCAACGTCGACTGGTGTCGGTGAGGCGGAGGCCATCTTGTTGGCAGCGGCCTCAGGGTTGGCGAGGATCTGGTCCTGGACGACGTCGGCGATGATCCGGCCGATCCCGCCAGGCGCTCCGCGCAGCTCGTTGCTGAGCTCACCCTCGCGGTTGTAGAGGTCGACGAGTCGGAAGAGGTCGAGTAGATCGGAAGCCGCCTTGGTCGCGCGTCGACGTGACGTCGGGTATCCGATTGCATGCGACTTGGTGGCCACGAGACCGGCGGGGGTCGCCACATCCACCGTGACGGGTCAGATCCGCGGACCGTCATCCGTGAGGGTTCGGCGCTCTCAAAGGTCCAGCGGTGGCCGGCGACGAACAGACGATGCCCTTTCTCGAGCCCATCAAGGTCGCCGTCCGTCAGGGCGCTCGTGGCGATCAGGTCAACCTTGATATCGGCGATGACGAGCGGTTGACGCTCGACGTTGTGCGCGTTGGCGAGAACCTCGACGGCCTCGGGCTCGGTCTCGACCGTGACAAGATCGATATCGACAGTGGCGCGGTGCCCAGCGCCGGCCGCGCTGACCCGCATCGTCACGGCGAGCCCGCCGATGAGTGCCACCGCTGGCAGTCCCCGCGTCGCGAGCACGGTTCTGGTCACTTCGAGCAACGCGCGGCTGTGACCCGGCAGAACGATCAGCGGAGGATCACCAGACACGGTGGACCTCTGGATCATCCGGATCCCACTGGTCGAGGATCTCGCGACCCCGTGCGGGATCCTGGGCGAGTTCGAGCGCGAGGAACAGCGGGTGGGTGGTCGGGAGGAACCTCGGCTCGACGATGGACGGCGGTGTCACGCGGTGCCGGCAGACGAGCAGTGTCGGCGGAACGGCGACGACCGCTGCGAAGTCATCCCATGACGCCGAGGTGAGCGCCCGTTCGGCGCGGCGCGCATCGGCCCCCGCCGGCACCCAGATCCAGGGACGACTTCCGGCGACAAAGATCGGCGCGCCCCAGGCCCCAGCAGCGTCGTCACCACCCAATGCCCACCCTGGGTTGTCAGGATCGTCGGCGCCTGCCTGCCAACGCTTGGCTTGATCAAGCGTCGGAAGTGCTGCGACCGGCGTGATGCGGGTCGGTCCCCAGACTGCTGCAAGTGTCCAGAACAAGTCGGGCGTCTCCGGTTCACCAGTCGGGCGGATGAGGCCGGAGTCGCGGAGGAGCTTCGCGGCGTCGCCCACCGCGCCGTGCGACATGTCCACGGCGGCGGCCACCTCCCGGATCGAGGGCCGTTTCGTAGGATCGAGAAGGACCGCAGCGGCGTAGCTGATCCCGGCGCGACCACGGATCGGACCGTCAGAAGCAGGGGCAGCTGACGCCGACGTGCCGGTCGATGAGACGACGCTCGATCGTGCCGAGGTCATCGCGCGCGAGGCCGCGTGGGTGGCTGCACGCCCGGCGGCCTACACCTACGAGGTCGAGACGGACTGCGAGTGCCCTCGGGCCGGCACCTACCGAGTCACGGTCGAAGACGAGGAGATTCTCGATGTCACGCCCCTGGACCCTGGCGCCGAGCGCTATCGCCAGTACTCACCACCAACGATCGACCAGGCATTCCCAATGCTCGATGAACCCCTAGCGCTCTCCGAAGCGGGTGAGATCCCGACTGGGCAGGCATCAGCCAGCTTCGAGGCCATCTACGGCTATCCGCAGTCGTTTACGGTCACCGGGAGCGGTGGACTGCCCTCGTACCGCGTCGAGATCCGAGACTTCACACCGGTCGATCCTGCAGAACTGATCCGGCCGCTTCCCGGGCTTGCGGTGATGGTCACCAATCAGAGTTTCGCCGACCCAGAAGTCGACCTGACCATCGCTGTCGACGGTGAGGTGATGATCGAGCGTTCCTATGCCGTCGAGGGTCAGCACACGTACGTCAGTTATCACCTAGCTCTCGAACCTGGCGAGCACCAGCTGGTCATACGCTCGGACACAGGGGAAACTCACAAACAGGTCGTGAGCCTTGGCACCGAGCGTCGCTACCTCTCGGTGTCCTATTGGGGAGACGATTCGTCAGGCGCAGACGTGATCGCCGTCGAGGAGAGCGACGAGCCCTTTCTGGTTGGCTGATGTTTGACGCGACGTCGCCCTCCAGCCGATCCGTAGGGTCACGCTAGGGTCACGTCGGCAACTCTGGAACCCGGCCCACCGGCAACCGATCCGCCAGATTCCTTGGGCCGTCTGGGCTCTGGTCTGGAGCGGGTGAGGAGAATCGAACTCCCGTATTCAGCTTGGGAAGCTGATGTTCTGCCATTGAACTACACCCGCGGATGAACCCTGCCTCGATGATTCCGGTGGTCTGGTCTCAACGGTGGCGGGTCGGCGGCAACCATAGTGCCGGCCCACGAGGGCGTCATCCTCACGGTGGGTCATCGAACAGGGGTACCTCACTCAGAGAGGGTGGATCTGCCCATTCACCACTCTGAGTGCATGAAGTACCACTAGACCAACTACGAGTTCCCGGGAAGGCGATGACTCCGGTGCCGACATTGGTCGCAGGCACCGGACGAGCCAGGCGAAACCGGCCCGGGGCACAACAGGGTGAGAAGCCATGTCTGTTCCAGCGACCAGCAGTAGCCACGATTCGGGTAGTACCTCCCACGCCACGCCGCGTCATCACCGGCGCCGGCGTTCCATCGCCATCGCGGCGGTGCTGGGTCTGTTCGCGATGGTGCTGTCGTACCTGCCGATGGCGTCGGTCTCGGCGACACCGTCCACCGACGGCAACCCCGACCTTCCGCAGAAGTGCGGGCTCGACATGACGATCATCATCGATCGCTCGGGCAGCATCGATGGCTACAACGACCAAGTGGCCAACGCTGCGAATGCACTCATCGACGGTGTGTCGAACACGGGGTCCAAGGTCCAGGTGATCTCGTTTTCGAGTCGAGCGACAGCGGTGACCCTCAGCAACGGAACCATCGGTTCCAGCAGTGCCATCGGCGACCTGGCGTTGCATGACGCCGAGGACGTCAACCTGACCAAGTACACCTCCAATGGAGGCACCAACTGGGACGACGCGCTCGAGATGGCGCGTCGCTCGGGCAACTTCACGCCGCTCACGGTGATCCTCACCGACGGCAACCCCACTTACGCCAACGGCGGCTTCGGCGTGAACGGCCATGGCAACTCGTTGGTTGGCAATGGTTGGGACACCACCTCGACGGAGGTTAACAAGGCGGTCGCGGAGGCGGATCTTCTCAAGGCTGCCGGCACGCACATGCTCGCTGTGGGCATCGGGAACAACATCGACACCGGGAACCTCTCGGCGATCTCCGGCGACGACCAGCTCACCGCCACCAACGGGATGAGCTTTGCCGAGGCGGACTACACGACGGTCAACTTCGACACGCTCAAGTCTCTGCTCGAGGATTTCGTCAAGGAGCTCTGCGCCCCATCGCTGAACATCACCAAGACCGAGATCCCCCTCCAGGGCGCCGAGCGTCCCGGCAACGGCTGGGACTTCACCGTGGATCTGGCGTCCACACCGACCGAGTGGGAGAGCCCGGCGGGGACTACAGGTGCTTCGGCCACCGAGACGACCGTCGCGGGCAAGGCCAACTTCAAGTGGGAGCAGGGCAACACCACCATGGGGGCCTCGGTCACCGAGACCGCCAAGCCCGGTTGGAAGTTCTCATCAGCGACCTGTGAGCGTCGCAACTACGACACCGGTGCGGTCAGCCAACTGACCCTGTCGCCACAGACCGCAGGCGATGGTTCGGTCACCTGGGTGCTCCCCGGTGGGCTTGGCCCATCGGATTCGGTCAACTGCAACGTGCGCAACCGCGAGGTCGCACCGGGGCGGATCGACGTGCGCAAGGTCACCACGCCGGCCAACATGCCCGGTGAGTTCGACTTCGAGTTGACCGGTCCGGGCACCCAGCGTGACCTCGACGACCTGAGCCATGGTGAGACCGAGACCTTCGGCACCGTCTCACCCGGCACCTACTCGGTAACCGAGGCGTCCACCCCGAACTTCACCCTCGCTGCTGCCACGTGCGACAACGTCGGTACACAGGGGATCGAGACAGCCAACCCGGCGTCGCTCGTGGTCGGAGAGGGCGAGAACTGGTTGTGCACCTTCAAGAACGCGGCGGCCAACGGTTCGATCACCGTGAAGAAGGTCACCCAGGGTGCCGACGGCACCTTCGGGTTCACCTCCAACTTCGCAGGCAACTTCTCGCTCGCCACATCCGGTGGCCAGGCCCGGACCTCGGCCACCTCGGTCGCTCCCGGCACCTACTCGGTGACCGAGCAGGACGCAGCGCCGTGGACCCTCGAATCGGCGGTCTGTAGCGACGGGTCTCCAATCGGTGCGATCACGGTGAACCCCGGTGAGAACGTGACCTGCACGTTCACCAACGTGGCGCCCGCACCCAGCCTCGAGGTCACCAAGACCGCGTCGGTCGATTCGGTGTCCGAACCCGGTGCAACGGTCACCTACACCGTCGGGATCAAGAACACGAGCGTGGAGTCGCTCACGATCGACTCGGTGAGCGACGTGGTCGGTACTGGCGCTCCGATCGACGTCACCAAGCTTCCCGGCAACACCTGTGACGACCTGATCGGAACCACTCTCGCTGCCGGTGCGTCGACGAGTTGTACCTTCAACCTGTTCGTCGGCGGTGATGCCGGCGACGTGGTGAACGACACGGTGACCGTCGATGCTCACGACAGTGACGACACCGAGGTCACCGATTCAGCGGATGAGTCGGTGACGGTGAACGACGTCGACCCGGCGGTGACCGTGGTGAAGACCGCCGGCACCCTGAGTGTCACCGAGCCCGGCGCCGATGTGGAGTTCACCGTCGAGGTGACCAACGACAGCGTCGAGCCGATCACGGTCGACTCGCTGACCGACTCGATCGCCGGTGGTCCACAGATCGACATCTCAAGCACCGGATCGGTGGTCAAGGCGACCACTTGCGGGTCTGTGGTCGGCGCGACCATCGCTCCGAGCGGTTCGCTCACCTGCAAGTTCACCGTGGCGGTCGAGGGCCAAGGCGATACCTCGGTCACCGATGTGGTGACCGTGGGTGCATCCGACGACGACGGCAACGACGTCGGTGACACCGACGCTGCCACCGTGGACGTCATCGACGTGCTACCGGGTGTGACGATCACCAAGACGGCGAGCGTCGACACGCTCGCCGAGCCGGGCGGCAACGTCACGTTCAGTTTCCTGATCGAGAACACCTCGGCACAGCCGGTCACGATCGAGTCGCTCGACGACACGGTGTTCGGCGACCTGTTCGAAATCGAAGCCTGCGAAGGCCTCGATGGGGCTGTTCTCGCTCCGAGTGACGGTACGCCGGGCTCCGGCGCGGACAGCACGCTCTGCCAGATCACCAAACCTCTGATCGGCGATGCAGGTGACCAGCACAAGAACACCGCGACGGTCGTGGTCGCCGACGACGATGGCAACACCGCCCAGTACTCCGACGACGCGACCGTGGACTTCACAGACGTGTTGCCCACGATCAGCGTCGACAAGGACGCTTCGGCGGGTTCGGTTGACGAGCCGGGTGAGGTGGTGACCTTCACTGCAACGATGACCAACCACAGCGTCGAACCGGTCACGATCACCGGTGTTACCGACGCGGTTGGTGGTGGCACACCCTTCGATGTCACCTCGGTGGCCGGACCGGTCCTGGCGACCACATGCGGCACCGCTGTGGGCACGGTCGTGGCGCCCAGTTCGAGCTATTCGTGCACCTTCGACGTGTTCGTGGCCGGCAACGCGGGTGCGACCATCGGCGACCAGGTGCGCTTCACCGCCACCGACGACGAGGGCAACACCGCCGAAGACCACGACGACGAGACCGTCGACGTAGACGACACGACCCCCGGCATCGATGTCGTCAAGGAGGCTTCGGTCTCCGAGGTGTCTGAACCTGGGGCGGACGTGGAGTTCACCTTCGAGATCACGAACACCTCGGTGGAGGACCTGACGATCACCTCGGTGACAGACAGCGTGTTCGGTGACATCACCAACGAGTGCGGGCTCGAGGGTGTGGTGTTGGCCCCGAACGGGACCAGCACCTGCAAGATAACCCGCTTCGTGGGTGGCAACGCCGGTGACGTCCACGAGAACACCGCGACCGTGAAGGGCACCGACGACGACGGCAACGAGGCCAGCGGGACCGACGACGAGGATGTCGACGTCACCGATGTGCCACCGACCATCGAGGTCACCAAGGATGACCGTGACGCCTCGGTAGACGCGCCCGGTGGAGTTGTCACCTACAGCGTCGACATCACCAACACCAGCGTCGAGCCGGTGACGGTCACTTCGATCACCGATACCGTCGACGAAGGCGAGGCGATCGACGTCACAGTGGTTGCCGATCCGATCTCGGCGACCACCTGCGAGCTCGGTGTGTCGATCGCCCCTAGCGACACCTACAGCTGCACCTTCGACATAGCCGTCGTGGGTGACGGTTCGAGCGCAGTGTTCGACGTGGTCTCCGCGACGGTCACTGACGACGAGGGCAACGAAGGGACCGACACCGACGACGAGGACACCCCCGTCGATCCGGTGGCGGACCTGTCGGTCGCCAAGTCGGCCAACGTCGAAGAGATCAACTCCGGTGACCAGGTCACCTACACGCTCACGGTGAGCAACGCCGGTCCCTCCACAGCGACCGATGTGACGCTGACCGATGAGCTACCCGAGGGGCTGAGCGTGGTGTCGGTCGAAGGTGACGACGACCACGAGTGGGACTGCGAGGCATCCACCGGAACCGTGGTGGCCTGCGAACTGCTGGCCCTGCCCGTGGACGACACGGCCACGGTTGTCGTGGTGGCATCGGTGGAGGCGGATCCGGGCACGATCACCAACACGGTGGTGGTCGACTCGGAGACATCTGACCCCGACGAGGAGAACAACACCGCTGACGAAGACGTCGACGTGGTGGAGGAGCCGGTGGCCACCACCACGACCGTTCCGGTCGAGGTGTTGCGATCGACGGACTCGACACCAGCGCCGGCTCCGGCGCCCGCAGCAACTCCGGCGCCTTCGACTCAGAGCGCACCGCTGGCCTTCACCGGTGGGTCGACTCTGTGGATGGCTCTCGGTGCGATGGCGGTGCTGTTGGTCGGCCTCGGCCTCGTCCTGGTCAGCCGCCGACGCGGGGCTACGGGCTGAGTCGCCTCACTCCACCCTGACAGACAGGGCCCGCCGAGGCCCCACCGGTCGGGTTCTGGCCTGGGGGGTGTAGGCGCTTGGCCGGATCTGGCCTGACTCGTCTGACCGTGTGTTTGTTGGGGTCACCCCTGATCGGGGTGACCCCAAGGTGACGATCGCGTCAATATCTCTGGTGTGGGATGCGGCGGTGCCCCCGAGGCTCAGGACGCCGAGTCCGACATTGCGGCCTCGGAGCGGGCCCGCATGCGGGAGCGGATGAACTCGATCACGATCGGCAGGATCGAGATCGCCACCACGGCGATCAAAGCGATCTCCACGTTGTCACGCACGATCGGAACGTTGCCCAGGAAGTACCCGAGCAGGGTCACGCCAACGGCCCACAGGAGTCCACCGAGGACGTTGAAGCGCACGAAGTGCCTGTAGTTCATCTGCCCGGCGCCCGCGACGATCGGGCAGAAGGTCCGCACCACCGGCACGAAGCGAGCGAGCACGATCGCCTTGGCCCCGTGTTCTTCGAAGAAGCGTTCAGCCGACTCGAGGTGCTCCTTCTTGAAGAATCGCGAGTCTGGTCGCCGGAACAGCGCCGGCCCGGCGCGCTTGCCGAACATGTAGCCCACCTGGTCGCCCGCGACAGCGGCGATGAACACCCCGGGCAGCAGGATCCACAGGTTCAACTCGATGTTGCCGCTGCCGATGGCCGTGAGCGTTCCCGCAGCGGCCATGCCTGCGACGAACAGGAGGCTGTCGCCGGGCAGGAAGAAGCCGATGAGCAGGCCCGATTCGGCGAAGATGATGCCGAACAGCAGCACGTATCCACCTGTACGCAGGATCTTCTCGGGGTCGAGTGCCTCGAGCAGGGCGGTCATCACCGCGAGCGTGTTCACCCGCGCATCGTAGAACGGTCGCTACCCAGCGGCGCTACTCGACCCCCGCATCACTCGTGGGCCACCTCGACGGCGTTGTTCGACACGACGTCGGCGAACCACCGGAAGGCAGGCTTCGGGGTGGCGGCGAAGGTGTCGCGATCGATCGCGACGAGCCCGAACTTCGGTTCGTATCCCATCGCCCATTCGAAGTTGTCGAGCAGCGACCAGTAGGTGTAGCCCCGCACGTCGATCCCATCGTCGATGCAGCCGTGCAGCGACGTGAGCGCCCGTTCGACGTAGCGGATCCTGTCGTCTCCGCTGTTGGCGGCGGTGCCGTTCTCGGTGACGATGATCGGTACCCGGCCACCCAGCCGGTCCCAGACCCGTCGCACGCACGCGCCGAGGGCCTCGGGCCAGAACTCGTAGCCCATCTCCTCGATGACCGGTACCCCCGGTTGGGGGCCGACCCAACCCTCGGGTCCCATCACCATCCGGGTGTAGACCTGCACACCCACGAAGTCGTCCCCGTCCGCGGCCTCCACGAACGCATCCTCCATGGCGTCCGCCTCGGCGGCCTGCGCTTCACCTCCCTCCAGAGCCTGGTTGTCGGCGAGGTTCACCGTCAGCCCGACCTGCGCGTCCGGAGCCACCCGGCGCACGGCGGCGACAGCTCCCCTGTGTGCCGCGATCATGTTCGTGGCCGCAGTGTCGTACGCGTCCATGTCATTGGCCACACCGGGTGGGAACAAGCCCATGATGTAGCCCATCCCGGCGACGATGTTCGGCTCGTTCAGGGTGCAGAAACGGGGCACCAGTCCGCTCAGGCGCGTGGCAATCCGTTCGGTGAACCCCTCGAATCGCTCGGGGAACGACTCGCTGGTCAGGCCACCCTGCTCCGCGAGCCAGCGGGGCGTCGTGAAGTGATGAAGGGTGACCGTCGGCGAGACGCCGACCTCAAGCAGCGCCTCACACAGGCGCGCGTAGTGGTCGGCCGTCGCGTGCGACCACTCGCCGGGTGCAGGTTCGAGGCGGCTCCACTCCACCGAGAACCGGTAGCTGCCGACCCCGAGGTCGCGAACAAGATCGACGTCGCGCTCCCAACGCTGCCAGGAGTCACAGGCGTCGCCACTCGACTCGGTGGTCGGGGCATCCTCGGTGTGCTCCCAGACCCACCAGTCGTTGTTGGTGTTGCCCCCCTCGATCTGGTGAGCCGCTGTGGCGGTGGACCATTCGAAGCCGTCGGGAAATCGCAGGGTGGTCATCGTCGCGGTCGCCTCCGGATCGGTGTGGGTCCAGTGACGCTAGCGTGCTGTCGATCACGTTGGACACGGTGCCCGGGGTTACGCCGGTGGGCGCTACGGTGCGGTTCGTGATCCTCTCCGACGCCACCATCCGCGCCGAGGTCGCCGCCGGTCGGATCGCGATAGAGCCCTACGACGAGGCGATGGTGCAGCCGAGCTCGATCGACCTGCGACTCGATGACCGCTTCCTGGTGTTCAGGAACCACACCCGAGCGGTGATCGACGTCAAGGAGGACCTCACCGATCTAACCGAGATGGTCAAGGCCACCGACAGCGAGCCGTTCTTGTTGCACCCGGGCGAGTTCGTGCTCGGCTCCACCGCGGAACGGGTCCGGTTGCCCGACGACATCGTCGGGCGAATCGAGGGCAAGAGCTCCCTGGGTCGCCTCGGCCTGTTGATCCACACCACCGCCGGATTCGTCGACGCAGGCTTCGAGGGCTACCTGACCCTCGAGCTCTCCAACGTCGCGACGCTTCCGATCACCCTGTACCCGGGCATGAAGATCGGCCAGCTCAGCTTCCTGCGCATGGACCGTCCCGCCGAGGTCCCCTACGGTGCCGGCGGCCTCGGCTCCAAGTACGCAGGCCAGGTCGGACCCACCCCCAGCCAGTACTGGAAGAACTTCGAGCAGTCCTGACCCTCCTGACCGCTCCTGATCGCTCCTGACATGGCACCTTGCCCGGGTGACTCGGGTTCGGCCCCTTGCCCGGGTGACTCATGTTCGGCCCCTTGCCCGGGTGACTCACGTTCGGGGTGTTAGTCGCTGGGTGTCGTATTGATGCTGGGTGACTCACTCGAACAACTTGAGTCGCGCAGGCGAAGTTGAGTCGCGCAGGTGGGCTTGTAGTCCTGGGCGAGTTCCCTTGCCTGGGTGACTCATGTTCGGCCCCTTGCCCGGGTGACTCAGGTTCGAGATGTCAGTCGCTGGGTGTCGTATTGATGCTGGGTGACTCACTCGAGCAACTTGAGTCGCGCAGGCGAACTTGAGTCACCGGGGCGGGCTGGCGCTGTGCGGGAAGGCGGGCTGGGGCTGTGCTGTGAGTTCGGTTCAATCCGACGCCGGTTCCTCGGTCCCGCCTGCGTTGGCTGTGACCGCGACGGGCTCGGCGTTCTCGATCGCTTCGAGGATGTGCATGGCGATGTCGCCGACTTTGACGTCGTCGTCCTCGACACCCTGGGCCTTCACTCCGTCGTCGATCATGATGTAGCAGAACGGGCACGCGGTCGCGATGCGAGTCGCACCGGTGGCGAGGAGCTCCTGGGAGCGCTCCACGTTGACCTGCTTGCCGGTGTTCTCCTCCATGAACATGCGGGCGCCTCCCGCACCGCAGCACATGCCTTTGGTGCCGTTGCGGTCGGCTTCGACGATATCGATGCCGCCCAGCGAACCGATCACGTTGCGCGGCGCGGTGTACACGTCGTTGTGGCGGCCGAGGTAGCAGGAGTCGTGGTACACGACGCGCTCGTCGAGCTTCGCCCCGGTGAGATCCAGCCGCCCGGCGTCGATCAGTTCCTCGAGGAACTGGCTGTGG
>JBKEAI010000138.1:0-2627 GCA_047972145.1 Microthrixaceae bacterium | reverse complement strand
CGAGATGGGGAGCAACACGGTGCGGGTGACTCAGGTAGTCGGGTGCGGATCTGGACCGGACCCGACGGCCAAACCCTGCTCGCACAGATCGCCGCAGACCACCACCCACCACCAGTGACCGGGCACGAATCGCCAGCCGGCACCAGCGACCCACCACCAGCGCCTGATGGATGAGGCTACCGATCGCATTCGAGCTGGTCGGCCAAGCCCGAGAAGCCTGGTCGGCCAGCCCGAGAAGCCTGGTCGGCCAGCCCGAGAAGCAAGGTGTCGTCGATGGTGTACCCGCGCGCGTGTTGCGCGAAGTCAGATGCAACACAGGATCAACCGCTACGGACGTTCGTTACCACTACTGCCGCGCGGGTCGGCTGAATCCACACCATCGGTCGATCACAGACCACACGAGGCCAACCCACCAGATCGGTGGATCCAGGCTCAGGTGGGAGAATACTCACCCGTGTCGACGTCGACCATCCCCGACATCCCGAAGCGGTCGTTGCACATCCCGAAGTTGGGTGAGAAGAACGTCTCGCCCATCGCCAGGGTCACCTCGCCGCCGTCGGCCAGCGCGTCGAAGATCCGCGTCGCCTCAGCGGAATCGGCGCAGGTGATGCTGACAGCCATCCCCTTCACCCCCGAGCCATCACCCGTCGGGTCATCGGAGGCCATCAACACGGCGCCATCGGCGAGCGTGAGCGCAGCGTGCATCACCATGTCGGGGTCGGGCGGGGACTCCTCACCCTCTGGCATGTCGCCCGCTGTCATCATCTCGAGGTTGCCCCCGAGGACTTCCTGGTAGCGGGTCATCGCCTCGCGGCAGGTTCCGGTAAAGAAGATGTACGGGTGCATTCCCATTGCGTCGAAACCTACACGGCGCGCTCAGCGCTTGGCCGCGAGGGGTTTGAAGCGGCGAAGCCGGAGGCTGTTGGACACCACGAACACCGACGAGAACGCCATCGCGGCACCTGCGATCATCGGGTTGAGGAACCCCGCGGCCGCGAGCGGCAGCGCTGCGACGTTGTAGGCGAACGCCCAGAACAGGTTGCCCTTGATCGTCGCCAGGGTCCGACGCGAGAGCCGGATCGCATCCGGAGCGAGCGACAGGTCGCCGCGCACCAGCGTGAGGTCCGATGCCTCGATCGCGGCGTCGGTTCCGGTGCCCATCGAGATGCCGAGGTCGGCTGTCGCCAGGGCGGCGGCGTCGTTTACCCCGTCGCCGACCATAGCGACCACACGGCCCTGTTCCTGGAGCCCCGCGATCACCTCGACCTTGCCCTCTGGAAGCACCTCGGCGATCACCTCGTCGATGCCCACCTGCGCGGCCACCGTGTCGGCGGCCGCCCGGTTGTCGCCTGTGAGCAGCACCGGGGTGAGGCCCAGGGCACGCAGTTCGGTGACCGCAGCGGCCGAGGTGTCCTTGACCACATCGGTCACCACGAACAGCGCGCGCACCTGAGCGTCCCAGGCGGCCATGACCGCCGTGGCACCGCTGCGTTCGGCCTCCTCGCGGGCGGCGTCGAGCCCTGCGGGGACCTCGAAGCCCGCTTCGGCGAGGAACTTCGGACGGCCGGCCAGAACCGTGTGGCCCTCGACGACACCCTCGACGCCGAGACCTTCGCGGTTGTTGAAGTTCTCCACAGAGGGAAGGTCACCCCCTTCGGCGAGTGCGACCGCTGCGATGGCCCGGGCGATCGGATGCTCGGAGGCATGTTCGAGCGCACCGACGATCCGCAGTGCGTCTGCGCGCTCGACCCCGCTCGCGGAGATCACATCGGTGAGGGTCATCTGACCGGTGGTGACCGTGCCGGTCTTGTCCAGCACGACCGTGTCGACCGCTCGGGTGGATTCGAGCACCTCGGGACCCTTGATGAGGATCCCCAACTGAGCACCCCTTCCTGTGCCGACCATGAGGGCCACCGGGGTGGCGAGCCCGAGAGCGCAGGGGCACGCGATGATCAGAACCGCAACGGCCGCTGTGAACGCAGCCGAAGTGCCGTCGCCGGCCACGAGCCACCAGGCGAGGGTGCCCAGGGCGAGCACCATCACGATCGGCACGAACACCGAGGACACCCGATCCGCGAGGCGTTGCACCTGGGCCTTGCCGGTCTGGGCGTCGTTGACGAGCCTCGCGATCTGGGCGAGCTGGGTATCCGAGCCGACCCTGGTCGCCCGCACGACCAGACGCCCCCCGGCGTTGACGGTGGCGCCGGTGACCGGATCGCCGGGGCCGACCTCGATCGGAACGCTCTCACCGGTCAACAGCGACGCGTCCACCGCGGAGCTGCCCTCGACCACCGAACCGTCGGTTGCGATCTTCTCGCCGGGGCGCACGACGAAGGTGTCGTCGACGGCGAGCTCGTCGATCGGGATGCGCTTCTCGGTGCCGTCGCGCAGCACCACGACATCCTTGGCACCGAGATCCAACAGGGTGCGCAGCGCCGCTCCGGTGCGGCGCTTGGCCCGGGCCTCGAAGTACCGCCCGGCGAGGATGAACGTGGTGACCGCAGCAGCGACCTCCAGGTAGATCTCGTCCGCGCCCGAGCCTCGCTGGATAGTGAGGTCGAAGGGCATCTTCATGCCGGGCATGCCGGCGTCGCCGAAGAACAGCGCGTACAGCGACCACCCGAACG
>JBKEAI010000144.1:0-1654 GCA_047972145.1 Microthrixaceae bacterium | reverse complement strand
GTCGGCCAGGAGTGGCTGCGCGAACACGGCATGGACCAGGAGCCCAGGCTCCTGTACCTGCCAGACAGCTTCGGGCACTCCCCCGGGGTCCCGTCCCTCGCGCGGGCTGCCGGGGTGGACCGGGTGGCGGTGTGTCGCATCGCGGGCATGCGGTTTCCGGGCGCCGACCTCGAGTCCGCGTCGCATTTCCCGCGGCCCGGCACCGCTGCTGCGGAGCTGATCGGCCAGGGAACCGCCGACTTCGTGTGGCGGGCCCCAGATGGTGCCGAGGTGCTCTCGCACTGGATGTCCCACGGATACGGACACGGCGACATGATCGCCCGCGGCGGGATCAGCCGTGCACTCGGACTGCCGGTGTCGTGGTCGGACCGCCGTCCCGACCACGTGGACCGACGTATCGACGGTTACCTCGACGACCTGCGCCCGCTCGCCCGCACCCCCTACCGTCTCCTTGCGATCGGCTTCGACTTCGTGAGGCCGGTGCCCGGATTGGTCGAGTTGCTCGACGGGTGGAACGAACGGCACCACGACCGCACCGGCACGTGGCTGGTCAACGCAGCGATGGACGACTACTTCGAGCTCGTCGGCGGGTACCGGGACCAACTACCCACGATCGACTTCGACCCGAACCCCTACTGGATGGGCTTCTACGCGACCCGCCCAGACCTCAAGGCCGCTGCGCGCAAGCTGGGGCGACGGTTGATCGCAGCGGATGCCGAGCGGGCACGCTCCACGCTCACGGGCGGCGACGCTCCGCCGTTGTCCGCGCGGGACCAGGCCGCGTGGTGGACCGCGATGACCTCCAACCACCACGACTTCATCACCGGCACAGCACCCGACGGAGTGGCCCTCGGCGAACAGGCCGACCTGCTGCGCTCGGCGCTTGGCGCCACCAGCCAACCCGATGCCAAGACCCGACCTGGCGGCCGCGCGGGCACACCCGCGCACGGTTTGCTCGCACATCGACGTGAGGGGGAGCGCGTCACCATCGACGCTCCGTGGGGTAGTGCCACCTTCGACTGCCGCCGAGGTGGTGCACTCGTGAGCCTCGCCGACACCCGAGACACCAATACCCGAGACACCAATACCCGAGACACCGTCTCCGCCGGTTCGGAGCTACTGGCAGGACCGAGCCTGGAGCTGGCCTCCCATGTGGACAGCGGTGGGCTGTGGCGGATGGGTCAGGAGCTCAACGGCGGGCGGTGGTCGCTGGCGGAGCGGACCAGCCGGCACCCGGCGACACTCGACGTGCAGATCGCCGGCGACGTGGCGACGGTGACTGTCCACGCGACCCTCGAGGGTCGACCGGTCACGCTGGTGCACACGCTCACCGCCGCCGACCCGACGATCACCACGCACACCACGGTGCGCGCCCGGGCCCGCCGCACGGTCACCCTCGTGGCGCGCCATACGGCCCGTTCCGAATCGGTGAGCATGCACCAACCCGGAGCGATGATCACCCGACCGCTTCGCCGCTGGTACGACCCGACCTTCTGGCCGCTGCACACCTTCGCCTCGCTCAGCACCCCGCCCGGTGTCAACCACCATCCCGGGACCGGCGAGGGCCGCCACCTCGCGGTCGCCACAGCCACACCGACCGGACTTCACGTCGAACCCGACGGCACCACCGAGGTGGTCGTCGCGCGCACCGCGA
>JBKEAI010000125.1:0-45720 GCA_047972145.1 Microthrixaceae bacterium | reverse complement strand
GACCGTTCACCGATCCGGTGACGGTCATGCTCCCCGGTTGTGGCGACAGATCGGGCGGGGTCGACTACTGGTGCTACGCGGGAACCGTGCAGCCGTCGCTGAGCGGAAGCGGACTGCTGGGCATCGGGTACTTCGACCAACTCCTGGCTCCCGGCCCGCTTCGTGGGCAGTACATGGCGGTGACCGTGCCCTTCTCGGTTCTGCTCACCCCTCAACCGTGACGCTCCGACCGTGACCCGGGGGCGCTTCGCTCCGAGCCCGACCGGCGCACTGCACCTCGGAAACCTGCGAACGGCACTGCTGGCGCTCTGCTTCGCCCGCCACGACGGTGGGAGCTTGCTGATCCGCGTCGAGGACCTCACGACACCTCCTTCGAGTGGTCACGACGCCGGCGGGACCGAACGGGCGCAGCTCGATGATCTCGCCGGGCTCGGCATCACCGCAGACGAGCCGGTCGTGAGACAGTCAGGCCGACTCGATCTGTACCGCGGGGTATTGGAGGGCCTGACGAGGCGTGGCCTCACCTACCCGTGCTTTTGCACCAGGCGCGAGATCGAGCAGGCCTCGGCCGCACCCCACGGCCCCTCACCCGAGGGGGCCTACCCGGGGACGTGCGCTCACCTGAGCACCGCCGAGGTACGGCGTCTGGAAGCGTCGGGGCGTGTCCCCGCGCTCCGACTGGCCGCAGCGCGTACGAGGGTCGTCGTCGCGGACCGCTTGGCGGGGTCGGTCGACGCGGAGGTCGACGACTTCGTGGTTTGGCGTCGCGACGGGTTCCCCGCCTACAACCTCAGCGTCGTGGTGGACGACATCGACCAGTCGGTCGACCAGGTGGTGCGAGGGGCGGACCTGCTCGACACGACCCCCCGCCAGGCGCTGCTGTACGACCTGCTCGGTCATGACAGACCCGAATACGTGCACGTTCCGCTCGTGGTCGGCGCCGACGGGCAACGGCTGGCCAAGCGTCACGGCGCGACGAACCTACCGGAACTCGTCGCGCTCGGTTGGTCGAGCGGAACGGTGTTGTCGCTGCTGGCAGGCTCGATCGGAGTCCTCGACAGCGGCACTCCGATGGGTGCGGAAGATGTCGCCCGGCTCTTCGACCCGGAGCACCTGTCGCGGGAGGCGTGGGTCTTCGAGGCCCCCGCCCGGTGAGTCGGTCCATGGAGGCACCATGTGCCACGATGGGGTCCGTGATGCGCGACGGTGTCGAGCCCCCACCACCACCCTCGTCGTTCGATCCCGTTGCAGCGGCGGCCTCCGACGCGGGTGATGGAGGTCATCCACGCGAAGCCTGCGGTGTCTTCGCGGTCTACGCCCCCGGCAAGTCGGTCGCCCACCTCACCTACCTCGGCATCTACGCACTGCAACACCGGGGCCAGGAATCCGCTGGCATAGCGACCTCCGACGGCCAGCACCTGACCGTGGTCAAGGACATGGGACTCGTGTCCAACGTGTTCGACGACCGCACACTCGCAGCGCTCGACGGCGACCTGGCGATCGGGCACACCCGCTACTCGACCACGGGCTCGTCGATGTGGAAGAACTCACAGCCGGTGTTCCGCGACGTGGAGCACACGCAGTTCGCGCTCGCCCACAACGGCAACCTCGTGAACACCGCGCAGCTCGCCCGTGACGCCGGGATGCTGCCGGGGACCGTGAGCAGCGACACCGACGCGATGGCCGAGTGGATCGCACGCAGCGTCGCCGAACACGGCTCGGACGAATCCGGTGCGCTCGTTCCGGCGCTGCTCGACGTGCTACCCCGGTTCGAGGGCGCGTTCTCGCTGGCGATCATGGACCGCTCCCGGATCATCGGTGTGCGCGATCCCCGCGGGTTCAGGCCGTTGTGCCTCGGCAGGCTGGATGGTGGCTGGGTGCTGGCATCGGAGACCCCGGCGCTCGACACCGTGGGAGCCCGCTTCGTGCGCGAGCTCGATCCCGGCGAGCTCGTGGTGATCGACGACAACGGCGTCCAGTCGTACCGGCCCTTCGAGGACCAGGACATCGACCCCAAGCTCTGCCTGTTCGAGTTCGTCTACTTCGCCAGGCCCGATTCCCAGCTCTACGGGCGCAACGTGCACCAGGCCCGCGTGCGCATGGGTGAGCACCTCGCCGGGCAGGCACCGGTCGATGCCGACCTCGTGATGGGCGTGCCCGAGTCGGGCATACCTGCCGCGGAGGGCTACGCGCGCCGCAGCGGGATCCCCTTCGGCCACGGACTGGTGAAGAATCGCTACATCGGGCGGACCTTCATCGCTCCCAGCCAGGACATGCGTGCCCTCGGTGTGCGCATGAAGCTCAACCCGCTGCGCGACAACATCGAGGGCCAACGCCTGGTGGTGGTCGACGACTCGATCGTGCGCGGCACCACCACCCAGAAGATGGTCCAGATGCTGCGCGAGAGCGGCGCGCGAGAGATCCACATGCGGATCTCGTCTCCTCCGTACCGTTGGCCGTGCTTCTACGGGATGGACACCGGGAGCAGATCCGAGTTGCTCGCAGCCGACATGGAGGTGTCCGAGATCCGGGACTACCTCGGTGTGGACACGCTGTCGTACCTGGCGCTCGACGCGCTCGTAGAAGCGGTCGGCGCGCCCGGCGCCGGCTTCTGCACGGCGTGCCTCACCGGTGAGTATCCCGTGGAGATTCCCGAGGAGGCCGGCAAGGGGATCCTCGAGGGTGGTAGGACCCAGGTGCCGGAGCCCCAGTCGTTGTTCCAGGGTTCGATGTTCGAGGACGAACCCGCCGTGCTGCCCGCCGAGGTCGCAGCCCTCAGCGCCACCGGCGTGGACGACCACTCCGGAGATGCCGAAGGTGGCTGAGACCTACGAATCCGCCGGCGTGTCCATCGACGCCGGCGAGGAGGCGGTCGAACGGATCAAGGCGGACGTTCGCTCGACGTTCCGCCCCGAGGTGATCGGCGACATCGGCGGCTTCGGAGGACTGTTCCGCTTCGATCCCAAGCGATACGACGATCCGGTTTTGGTGTCGAGCACCGACGGGGTCGGGACAAAGGCGATGGTCGCCCGATCCGCGGGCCGCTTCGACACGATCGGGGTGGACCTCGTCGCGATGTGCGTGGACGACCTCGTGTGCCAGGGAGCCGAGCCGCTGTTCTTCTTGGACTACATCGCGGTCGGTGTGCTCGACCCGGACCACATAGAGGCGCTGGTCGCGGGGATAGCCGAAGGTTGCCGCCAGGCGGGATGCGCTCTCATCGGCGGGGAGATGGCCGAGCATCCCGGCGCGATGGCCGAGGGCGAGTTCGACCTGGTCGGTTTCGCGGTAGGCGTCGTCGAGCGCTCCGCGATGCTGCCCCAGGGGGTGACCGACGGCGACGTGGTCATCGGGCTGCCCTCTCCCGGTCTGCGCTCCAACGGGTACTCCCTCGCGAGACGGCTCATGTTCGGCGTCGCTGGGCGCGACCTCGGCGATCCCGCCTGGGACGGTTCGTCGGCACCCGATGTCGCCACCGAGTTGCTGCGCCCGTCGGTCGTCTACGCACCTGCCATATCGGAGTTGGGACGCAACGTCGAGCTCCATGCGGTCGCGCACGTAACCGGTGGCGGGATCCCGGGGAACCTCAACCGCGTACTGCCATCCGACCTCGATGCGGTCATCGACCCGGGTACCTGGGAGCCACCGAGGATCTTCGGTGAGCTCCAGCGCATAGGTGAGGTGTCGACCGAGGAGATGCGCCGGGTGTTCAACATGGGCATCGGCATGGCCGTGGTGGTGCCACCGGATGCGGCACACCGTGCGATCGACATCCTGCGTACCGCGGGACACAGAGCCGCGGTCATAGGGGGGATCGCCAGGGGCGACGGCACGGTCACCTACACCGGCTGACCCGCGGTCCACATCGCCTGACCAGCCGTCCCGCTCCACGCCGGTGCCGCCCGGTTCGCTACGGTCCGTCGATGGACCCGCACCCGCCCGTGCGCGCACACGGCTCGCTCAGCTCGTTCGACGACTACCCGGTGCACCAGGTGGCCGAGACCGTGCGCCATGCGCACACCAGCGACCGGAACTTCTACGACCGCTACTACTTCAACTGCCACTCCAACGACGGCGAAGGGTTCCTGATCTTCGGGTTGGGCCAGTACCCCAACCTCGCAGTCACCGATGCGTTCGCCCTGATGGTCGCCGGTTCCACCCATCGGGTGGTGCGCGCGTCCAGGGAGCTGACCGACCGGATCGACACCACGGTCGGACCGCTGTCGGTCGAGGTGGTCAGACCTCTCCAGGAGCTCTTGATCTCGTGTGCTCCCCGCGACGAGGGCGAGGCGGCCCACGGGCTCAGCCTGGAGCTGCTCTGGCGTGGATCGATCCCCGCCTACGAGGAGCCCCGCCAGTTCCAGCGCATGCACGGCCGGCCGGTGTTCGACACGATGCGCCTCGCTCAGACCGGCCGTTGGGAGGGCTGGATCGAACTAGACGGCCGCCGCTTCGAGGTGACGCCCCAACGCTGGTGGGGCACCCGGGACCGCAGCTGGGGGGTGCGACCCGTAGGTGAGCCCGAACCACCCGGTATCCGCACCGAGGGCCAGATGCAGGGCTTTTGGAACTACGCGCCGATGCAGTTCGAGGACCACAGCATCCTGTACATGTTGAACGAACACGCTGACGGCACCCGGGTGATCGAAGAAGCCGTGCGCATCCACGGGGATCCCGACCGTTCGCCCGAAACCCTCGGGCGTCCCGAGCACACCGCCGTCCTGGCGCCGGGTACCCGCCGCATCGAGAGCTCGCTTTTGTCGTTCCCCGAAGCACCCGGTGGACCCTTCGACATCGAGGTCGAGCCGCTCATGGATGCCTGGTTGCTCCTGGGAACCGGATACGGCCTCGACGAGGACTGGCGCTTCGGGATGTACCAGGGTCCCGGAGAGGTCGTGCAGGGCGTCGACATCGACTACGGCCGCGACGCGGATCGCCTGTTCGGACTCGTCGACCAGGTGGCCCGCTTCACCCAGCGCGGAGGAGCGGCGGACGCGGTGGTGGGCCATGGGCTCCACGAGTTCTTCTTCGTCGACGGCTTTCCCCGCTACGGGCTGTCCGGCTGGGATCCCGCCGTGGCGGACCAATGGGACGAGCGGTGGGAGTGAAGGGGCCTGGTTCCGGAGCAGAGGGGGTGCGCGGGTAATCTCGCTGCCATGGCCGACACCCCCACACCGGCGTTCTCGGTACGAATCCGGGTCCGCATGGACAACGCACCGGGAACCCTGGGACGGGTGGCCATCGCCATCGGTGAGGTCGGTGGCAACATCTCCGCACTACAGGGCTTCGAGGTCAAGACCGCTGCGCTGGACGAGGACCTCGTCGTCAACTGCACCAGCGAGGCCCACCAGGATCAGGTGCGCGCCGCTCTCGAGGAGCTCGACGGGATCGAGATCCTCGAGTTCGAGGACCGCACCTTCGCCATGCACGAGGGCGGCCAGATCGAGGTGCTCAGCCTCGCCCCGGTGCGCGACGTCGAGGACCTCTCCATGGCGTACACCCCCGGCGTGGCGCGCGTGTGCACCGAGATCGAGAAGAACCCGGCCGCAGCACACCGGTACACCATCAAGCGCAACACCGTCGCGATCGTCTCGGACGGCACTGCGGTGCTCGGCCTCGGCGACATCGGTCCCGAGGCCGCTATGCCGGTCATGGAGGGCAAGGCACTGTTGTTCAAGCACTTCGCGGGCGTGGATGCGTTCCCGGTGTGCATCAACACCAACAACGTCGAGGAGATCATCGAGACGGTCCTTCGCCTCGAGCCGACCTTCGGTGGCATCAACCTGGAGGACATCGCAGCACCGGGAGCGTTCGAGGTGGAGGAACGCCTGGATGCGGCGATGGACATACCGGTGTTCCACGACGACCAGCACGGCACCGCGATCGTGACCTTGGCCGCGCTGGAGAACGCGTTGCGCATCGTCGACAAGTCGTTCGAGGACCTGCGGGTGGTGGTGGCGGGTGTCGGCGCCGCCGGTGTCGCGGTGTCGAAGATCCTGATGAACGCGGGCGTGCGCGACATCATCGGCTGTGACCGGCAGGGTTCGGTCCACACCGGGCGCGAGGGGCTCAACACCTCCAAGCAGTGGTTCGCGGAGCACACCAACCCGGAGCGCTTCGAGGGTTCGCTCTCCGACGCGATGCCCGGTGCCGACGTGTTCATCGGGCTGTCCGGGCCCAACCTGATCGGAGTCGACGAGGTCCGTTCGATGGCGTCGGATCCCATCGTTTTCGCGATGGCCAACCCCGACCCCGAGATCCGACCGGAGCTGATCCAGGACATCGCGGCGGTGATCGCCACCGGTCGCTCGGACTTCCCCAACCAGATCAACAACGTCCTCGCGTTCCCGGGGGTGTTCCGCGGGGCGCTCGATTCGGGTGCGACCCGGATCACCGAGAACATGAAGGTCGCGGCCGCTCACGCCATCGCTGGGACCGTCTCCGACGACGAGCTCGCACCTCACCACGTGATCCCCTCGGTGTTCAACCCACTGGTGGCGCCCGCGGTGGCAGACGCCTGTGCGGGTGCGGCCCGCAGCGACGGGGTCTGTCGCTGAGCCCGGCGGGACCATGACAGGCCAGGGGGCGGTGGGGGACGATGGGGTCGCGGCCGACGTGTCCCGCGAGCGGCCGAGCGGCACCCGGGGAGAGCCCCGCGAGGTTCTGGTGTCGGATTGGCTCGAACGGGTCACCGCCGGCCGGGAGCGGTTGGCGGTTACCGCCCTGGTCGTGGCCTCGGTCGCCGCGGCCTGGATCTTCCGGTTCACACAGGACGACGCGTTCATCACCTACCGCTACGCGAGGACCCTCGCCAACGGTGAGGGCCTCGTGTTCAACCCCGGTGAACGGGTCGAGGGGTACACGAACTTCCTGTGGACCGTGATCCATGCGATCCCGGAGTACTTCGGCTGGAGCACCCCGGTGTTCAGCTGGTTGCTGAGCATCGCGATGATGGTCGGGGTCGTCTTGGTGGTGCTGGCGATCTGCCGCGAGCTGTTCGATTCACGGGGATTCACGCTGCTGGTCGGCCTTGTGCTGGTGGCCAACATGACCTTCATCGGGTATGCCACCGGCGGGCTCGAGACGATGATGCAGACCCTGTGCCTGATGGGGGTGCTCTGGGCACTGTTGCCGGGACTCATCGAGCGGGTCGTGCCGCACCCATGGCGACTGGTGGTGGGCGGTGTGCTCGCAGGACTCGCGATCCTCACCCGCTTGGACTCCACGGTTTTCCTCGTCGCCGTGTACCTGGGGACCGTCGCCCGCCAGAGCGGCATCGTCCGCCGGGGCGCGGATCGCGGCCCGGTCAACTGGACCCCCGTGCTGCGCACGCTCGGGATCAGTGCCCTGCCCGCAGCGCTGCTGGTCGTGCCGTGGCTGGTGTGGAAGCTCGACTACTACGGCGAGCTGCTGCCCAACACGTTCCTCGCCAAGTCCTCGGGCCAACCGCTCCAACAGGTCCTCTACGGCCTCATGTACGTGGTTGCCTACTTCATCTCCTACGGGGCCTTCCTGCTGATCGGCCGGCTGCGTCGGCACGGCCGGTCGTTCTTCGCGGTGGAGGGTATGGCCGCGGCGTTCGCGGTCGTGCCGGTGTGGCTCGTGTACGTGTGCTACGTCGGGGCGGACTTCATGGAGTACCGCTTCATGGTCGTGATCACGCCCCTGCTGGCGATGCTCGCGGCATGGCTGGTCGACCGCTTCGTCAACCTGCGCACCCAGGCACTCCTCGTGGCGGTCCTCTTGGTGTTCTCGCTCGCTCACCAGTTGATAAAGCCGCCGATCGGGATACCGGTGCTGTCGTTCAAGGACATCACCCACTGGCCGACCGACGCTCCGACCACCTGGTACGGCCTGGGAACCCTGCTCGAGGAGCAGTTCCCCGGGGGCCCCGATGTCGAGGGCCAGCCGACGATAGCGGTGGCTCCCCTGGGCGTGATCTCGTACTACTCGGACCTCGAGACCGTCGACATGCTCGGCCTCGCCGACGCGGAGGTGGCCCGCTCCGGTGAGGAGGCACAGATGTACTACCCGGGGCACATCAAGATGGCCACCCCGGAGTATCTCGTGGAGCGGGGAGTCGACCTGGTGGTGGGCCAACCGTCACCGATATCGGACCCCGAGCGTTTCGACGGCTACCGGCTGAGCCAGCTCGTCGCCGGCTATCCGGTGGCGGACCTCAACGACCTCCCCGACTCCGCGGTCGTGGTCGAGATCCCGGCGCGTCGGCGCCCCGGTGGCCCCCAGGTGGTGTGGCCGACGCTGTACTTCGGGGGCAACGACAAGGTGGACGAGGCGATCGAGACCAATGGCTGGATGGTCAAACCCATCATCGACGAGTGCCGCTCGGAGGACCTCGTCGGTTGGCTGGGCCGTGTGGTCGCCACCCGCACCTGCCCCGACCTGTGACCCCCGGGCGTGCTCAGCGTGCGGGGGTGGCGGCGCGTCGCTTCACCTTCATCAGGGGGCGCTCCACGTAGCGGTGGCCGAGCTCGGTGGTGAGGGCCAGCATCGGCAGGTATGCGATCGCTACGAGCGCCGCCTGGTCGGGGAACGTGTTGATCATCACGAAGAACAGCGGCACGTGTATCAGGTAGATGGCGTAGCTGCGGACCCCCAGGACCACGGCGGGCTTCCACGCGAGCACACGCCCCAACCAGTGTCCCGGCGCACGCACGAGAGCCAACACCGCGACGGCGGTTGCAAGGCTGCACAACGTGAAGCCGAACTCCCCCCAGTAGAGCCCGTCGTCGAGGGTCCTACCCTCCCCGGGAGCGAACGGCACGTAGATGCCCAGGGGCTTCGCGAAGGCCGTCCCGACGAACACCGTGCCTAGGAACACCGCGGTCGCGGCAACGCCGCAGTAGCCCAGGATCCGCTTGGCCCGATCGCTGAACTCGCCGGGCTTCTTCGCGTTCCAGAACGCGAGCACGACTCCCAGCAGGATCGCGTCTGGCCGCTGGTACCAGGCCAGCCGCGGCCCCAGGTGCCCGAACAGCCGACCGAGTGAGATCGCGATGTAGGCACCCCCGAACAGCACCATCAGTTGGGTCACGAGGCGCTTGTGCACGGCGAAGAGGGTGATCAGCACACCGAACACGTAGTAGTGCTCCTCCACCGAGAGGCTCCAGAGTTGGATGAGCGGCCTCGCTTCGGGGGATCCGTTGCCGAGGATCTCGATGCCCACCGGATGAACCACGTGGTAGATGTACAGGCTCCCTGCGATCGCGTCGCTCTTGGTCATCTCCCAGAGCCCGCCGTAGGTGGTGTCCTCGGGCACGGCGGCCTCGGCCCCACTGCCGTGGATCTGCACCGCGATCCAGATGAGTACCACCGTCGCGCCGATGACGATGTAGAGCATCGGCAGCAGCCGCAGCGCCCTGCGGGTGTAGAAGTTGCGCAGGCTGATCGAACCCGAGCGGCGATCCTCTTCCAACAACAGGGTGGTGATGAGGAACCCGCTGATCACGAAGAACATGTCGACCACAGCGGCGAAGCTCGAGAAGGTGCTGTAGGCCGCGTGGGCGAACAGAACGGCCACGATCCCGTACCCGCGCATACCATCGAGGGCGGGTTGGTGGCCGAGCTTCGGGGCGACGCTCGTGAAGTGCGACGGAGTGCCGACGTTTCGCACTGTCGTTCTGCCCTCCGCCCTGGCATGGTCGCGGACCCCCCGCGCGCCCACAGTGTAAGAGGTCCCACGCGGATCTCGAAACGGTGGTCGGGACCGGCGTCGATCCGGTGACCTATCGCTTTTCAGGCGATCGCTCTGCCAACTGAGCTACCCGACCGGGTCTGGTCGGCCACGTGCGTGACCTCACAGATCTATGTCCGGGCCGGAGCCCGGTAGCGGTCCCGACGGGATTTGAACCCGCGACCTCTGGCTTGACAGGCCAGCGTGCACTCCAAACTGCACCACGGGACCATCCGTGTCGCCCAGTGGACGAAACGCACCCCCAACGGGATTCGAACCCGTGTTACCGCCTTGAAAGGGCGGCGTCCTGGGCCGCTGGACGATGGGGGCTCACACCCTTTGGGAGCCGGGTCAACATAGCAGCAGGCGGGCCGCCCGCCAAAGACCGAATAGCTCCGCAGATGAGAGCCCGCCCGGTTGGTCCACTCGCCTCTTCAGAGCTCGTCGGTCAGCGCTGCCACGGTGTACTCGAGCATCACTCCGAGGAACTCGTACACGGCGAACGCCTGTCCCTCGGCTCCCGTGGGTGGTGAGTCGTCGTCGTCGGTGATGCCGATCATGGTGCCGAGCACCAAGCGCATGTCGTTGAGCGAGCGCATCCACGCGAGCAGTTGGTCCTCGCTCACCAGTTCGGCACGCAGCACCTCGCGGACCGTCGCCAGGGCTCTGAGCCTGCTTTCGATCAGTTCGGGTCCCGCGAGCACCGCGTAGCCCTCGTTGCGTTCGGTGTCGTCGCCATAGGGGGGAGGGAACAGCCGCTCGAGCAGCGGGCTGTCGGTCTCCAGCAGCGACTCCAGTTCGTCGCACAACTGCTCGACCAGCGAGATCGTCCCCTCGGCGACCTCGACCACGAACCCGTCGCCCTCTCGTCTGATGGGTCTCGCCACGTCTATCCCGCTCAGTCCTGCTGCATCGTCGCCCAGAGGCCGTGTTCGTGTAGGCGGAACACGTCGCGCTCGGCTTCGGAACGCGTGCCGCTGGAGACCACGGCCTTGCCTTCGGTGTGCACCTGCATCATCAACTTCTGGGCCTTCTCCTTGGAGTGCCCGAACAGCTTGCGGAGCACGAACGCCACGTAGCTCATCAGGTTGATCGGGTCGTTCCACACGATCACGACCCACGGGGTGTCGATGCCCTCGGAGATCCCCGTGTCGGGTTCCAACACCTGTGACGGTGCCGTGGTGCTCACGAGGCGACCCTATCGGGGTCTGGTGGAGCGGCCGCGGGCCGGGCGGCCCCTTCGCTGGAGACCCCGTGCGGGGAGGCTCCTTCACGCGAGGTTGCGGTCCGAGAGCCTCCGTGTGGGTCGTTCCCGGAGTCACCGGCAGAACCCCTGCCGACTCGTAGGTGTCCCCAGAGGATCTCGCACTGGAGCCATGTCGTCGCGATGGCGATGCAGGTCGCACCGACGATGTGGCCGAGGACCAGCCCCGCGGGGATCCCCCGCGCGTACTGGAGGTATCCGATGGCCCCCTGTGCGATGACGACCACCAGCAGCACCGTCACAGCCCTCATCTGCCTACTGGCTGCCGTTCGTCTCCCGGTGGCTGTTCGGTGCCCGCCTGGGGCCGCCGAAGCGGTGTTGCGTGCGATCGTCACTCCGACTGCGATCACCATCGCGCAGAACAGCCAGGCGCTGAAGCTGTGGATCCTCGCCGCGTCGCTGATGGCGAGCCCGAAGCGCGGCGCGTCGAGGTCACCTGCATGGGGGCCGGATCCGGTGACCAGTGGCCCGGTGACTGCGAGCACCGACGTGGCGGTCGCGACCATCAACCACGACAGGGTCGGGAGCGGGTTCGGGAGCACGAGCCCCTCCCCGCTGCGCTCGCCGACGCGACCCGCCGGTGGATCCTCGATTCCGCTGCGCCACAACAGGACCGTTCCGGTGGACACCAGGATCATCGAGAGCAGGAAGTGCCCGGCGACGGCCACGGGATGAAGGTCGACCAGCACGGTGATTCCTCCGAGGACGATCTGGCCGACCACACCGGCTACCAGGCCCCACGAGAGCCACACCAGGTCCCTGCGCCGTCGACGCAGCCGGGTGGCTCCGAGCACCGCAGCGGCGACCCCGATCGAGACGGCTCCGGTGAACATCCTGTTGAGTTGCTCGATCGCCTGGTTGGGGTCGCCGATCTCTATGAACTCCCCCGGTTCGCAGTTGGGCCAACGCGAGCATCCGAGGCCCGACCCGGTGAGGCGGACCGCCGCCCCGGTCACCACGATCGCGCACAGCAGGAAGAGCGCGACGACGACCACACGACGGTAGGTCCGCAGGTCGATTCGCCAGCCATCGGACATGCCCAGAGGCTAGGACGTGAGGGCCGCTCCGGTTGCAGTCGTCGCACCGGCTGAAGTCGTCTGGCAATCACGGGGGTCAACGTCGTACCGTCGTGGACGTCATGGCTGCTCCTGTGGTTCCGATTCGAGCTTCGGTCACCTCGACCGTGGGTGCGTACGTGGCGCTGACCAAGCCGCGGATCATCGAGCTGCTCCTGATCACCACGGTTCCGGTGATGGTCGTGGCGGCCCAGGGGATGCCGTCGGTGTGGTTGATCCTCGCCACGGTGATCGGTGGCACGCTCTCCGCGGGTGGGGCCAACGCTGTGAACATGTGGGTCGACCGCGACATCGACGCGGTTATGGAACGAACCAAGGGTCGGCCGTTGGTGACCGGAGCGGTGACCCCCAACGCCGCTCTGGTGTTCGCGATCTCGATCGAGGTCGTGTCGTTCGTGTGGCTGTGGGTGCTCGTCAACCCGCTCTCAGCGGTGCTGGCGCTGTCGGGATGCCTCTACTACGTGTTCGTCTACACCCTGTGGCTCAAGAGGAGCTCGACCCAGAACATCGTCATCGGCGGTGCGGCCGGTGCGGTTCCGGTGCTGATCGGGTGGGCGGCGGTCACCGACGGGCTGTCGATCTCGGCGTGGGCGCTCTTCGGTGTCGTGTTCTTCTGGACCCCGCCGCACTTCTGGGCGCTCGCAATCCGGTACCGCGACGACTACTCCTCGGTGGATGTGCCGATGCTCCCGTCGGTGTCATCGATGAGGACCACCACCGACCAGATGTTCCTCCACACCCTGGCACTCGTCGCCTGTTCGGTGCTGTTCGGGTTCACCGAGTCGATGGGTCTGATCTACTGGGTGGGTGCGGTCGCCTCCGGTGTGGCCTTCGGTGTTCTCACCTGGGGTGTCCGTCGGTCCCCGAGTCCCTCGAACGCCATGAAGCTGTTCCACTTCTCGATCACCTATCTGACGGTACTGTTCGTTGCGATGGCCGTAGATGTACTGGTGCGATTCGGGCTGTGAGACGACCACCGGAGGCCCGGGTCACGGCGGACCCTGACGTTTTTCAAAGGATGTGTGGCACCGCGGTAGTGTCGCAACGCACGGCGGGCGGCCCCCGTGTGGCGAACGAACCTGCGGTGGGTGGGCCCGTCCCACCCCATCGGAACGAGGGCTAGAGGATGGCAGTAACCGACACGACACTCCCGGAGCCGGTCGCAGCCGGCGCATCGGTTGCCGATTCGACCCGCAGCACCCCCGGAGAACTCGAAGTTCTCGTGGGAACAGCGGATCACACCACCCTGGGTCGCCTCTACATCGGCTTCGCTCTGTGCGCCCTGGTGGCGGCACTCGTCGTACGGGTGCTGGTGGGCATAGACCTGGTGGCCGACAACGGGATCTTCGGGTCCTCGCTCACCATGGTCGACCAGTCCAGCGCGGTCGCATTGCTGTTCATGGGCGTCGCACCCGCTCTGCTGGGGCTGGCGATGGTCATCGTGCCCCTCCAGGTCGGGGCTCCCTCGATCGCGTTCGCAAGGGCGGCGTCCCTGTCGCTTTGGACCTGGCTCGTCAGCGCTGTGATCTTCATCGTGTCGATCGCGATCGACGGCGGATTGGGCGGCGGCGACTACGACGCTTCGGTGCTCGGCAACCTCTCGTTCGCTGCGATGATGGCTGCGATCGCACTCGGGTCGATCTGCGTGGCCACCACGGTTCTCACTCACCGACCCGCAGGGATGACCCTCGCCCGGGTCCCGCTGTTCGCATGGTCGATGCTGGTGGCGGCCTCGGTGTGGATCCTCACCATCGGCGCCGCCCTTGCGCACTCCCTGATGGGCCAGGTTGCCAACGATTCTGCAGGTGGATTGGCGGAGAACTTCACCGACGGGTTGTCGTGGCTGTTGCGTGGGCCGGCGGTCTACATGGTCGCGATCCCACTACTGGGGATCGCCGGCGACGCGGTTGCCCGAACCACTGGTCGCCGGTTGCGCAACTACGGGATGTTCCAGGCGCTCATTGCGTTGTTCGGCGTGCTGTCCTTCGGTGCATGGGCGCAGGGACCGGAGTCGCTGAACACCTTCGTGTGGGCCCTGTGGGCCCTGGGTGCGGCGCTGCCGGTGCTGGGTCTGCTGGGCGGTCTGGCGGAGACGTTGCGCTACGGGTCCCCGAAGGCCTCACCTGCATTGCTCGGATCGTTCCTTGGGCTGCTCGCCCTGCTCGGTGCGATCCTCGTGGGTGTGCTGATGGCTCTCGACACAGCAGGCAAAGGCACCCTGTTCGACTTCGAACCGGCGGCCCTCGGAGGAGCGCAGTCGGCCTTCGTGGTGACCGCAGCACTCGCTGCACTGCTCGTCGGACTGGTGGTGTGGTCGCCCCAGCTGTGGGGTTCGCCCGCTCCCACGTCGAGCGCCAACGGAGCCGCGGTGCTGGTGTTCGTGGGCGGGGTGGTCTTCTCGGTGGCGCTCGCGGTCTGGATCTTCCTGATCGCCAACGACGTGGACGGCGACCAGGCCCTGGGCGTGTTCCAAGCGACCGGCGCTCTGCTGATGGGCATGGGCTTGCTCGGTGCGATAGCCGCCGCGTTCAACTCGTCGCGGACCGCGCGTGAGGGCGCGTCGGACCGCGACGCCGGTGGAATGACCCTCGAATGGCAGGTGCCCTGGCCGGCGATCGCCGCGGAGCGCACCGCCGAGCTTCCCGAATCGGTCGATTCGCCCTACCCGCTCGCTGACGATTCGCAGGAGGGCTGATGTCGGCTCCAACAATCGTGATCCCATCACGCACGGCACAGCGTCGCCGGGAGCTGTTCTTCGGCACGGCGCTGGGCACCGCCGGTGTGCTCATGACGATGCTCACGCTCGTCGGCGCCTACATCGGTGCAGCCAACGCTGCCGGGTCGGACTGGCTCGCTTCGAACACGATCCCGCTCACCCAGCCGAACGTGATGATGTTCTGCCTCGCGCTGTCGGTGGTGATGATCCACTGGGCGGTCTACGCGATCAACAACGACGACCGCACGAGCACCTATGTGGCCCTGGCCGCCACGCTCGTGCTGGGAGCGGCGTTCGTGAACATGACGATCTTCCTGTGGCACCAGATCGGCATCACCGCAGACCAGCCCGAAGGGCCCTACTTCTATGCGTTGACCGGTGCCCACGTGGCTCTCGTCGTAGTCGCGATGGTGAGCATCGTGCTCGTGGGCTTCCGGGCCCTCGCAGGCCAGTATTCGAGTCGGAATCCCGACGGCATCGCCGCTGCGGCGTTGTTGTGGGATGCAGCGGTCGCGGTGTACGCAGTGATCTGGGTCGCCGTCTACATCATGAAGTGAGCGCCAGATGATCACTCGCGGTTCAAAGTTCTACTTCACAGCGGCAATCGTCGGGCTGCTCTCTGCGCTGGTCTACAGCTTCATCACCGCCGCGTCCGATCAGGGCGGTGTGTTGAGCGTGTTCAGCGACGGAGGTGTGGTCGGATCGATCGTCGGGCCCATGACCCTCGGTTGGAAGGGCGCGGTCGGCGAACACGTCGGGTACGTGACCCTCATGACCTTCGGGGCCGTGATGGCGCTGCTCGGTGCGATCACCACCGCAACGCGCGACGCCGACGCTGAATCGCTCGCCCAACTGGCGGGCATCGAGGTGTCCGATCTGCCCGAACCAGCGGTACCGGTCGGACTGAGCTGGTGGCCGATGCTCTGTGCCCTCGGCACGGGGATCGCGGTGGTGGGTGCCACCTACTCGACCCTGATGATGTGGGGCGGTGTCGTCGTGGTGGGTGCCGGGGTGCTGGAGTGGACCGCGAAGTCCTGGTCCGAGCGCGCGGCTGGCGATGTCGCGACCAACAGCGAGAACCGCAACCGGCTGTTCCAACCCGTCGAGGTACCGATCGCGGCGGTCCTGGTGATCGGTGTGGTCGCGGTAGCGGTGTCGCGGGTGCTGCTGGCCGTACCCAAGGAGTCCGCTGTCTACTTGATCATCGCTCTCGCCGCGGTCGTGTTCGTCATAGCGAACCTGCTCGCCAGGCGGCCCGACCTCACCGGTCGGGTGCTCGGGACCGTGGTGGTCGTGAGCCTGCTGGTGATCATCGTGGCGGGCATCGCGGGCGGAGTGGCCGGAACGCGCGACATCGAGGAACACCACGGAGATTCCGCCGAGGAGGGTGCCGCGCCGGCGGGTCTGCCCAACGGAACCGACCCATTCGCCCTGGCCCCGGACGCGGGTGCCTGATGATCTCCCGAGAGCTGATGATCTCCCGAGTGACGGTCTCCCGAGTGATGGTCTCCCGAGTGATGGTCTCCCAAGAGAAGGTCTGATGCGCAACAAACGCAACGCAAACATTGCCCTGGTCCTGGGCACGATCGCTTGCCTGGTCAGCGGGTGGCTGCTGCTGCGCGGAGCGACCAGCCTCGAGACGTTCCCGCTCAACACCCTCAAGCCGATGGGTCGCAAGGCCGACCTCATCTACGACCTCGTGGTGCCGCTGTTCGCTGTGGCGGGCATCGTGTTCATCCTCGTCGAGGTCGGTGTGCTCTGGATGGTCTACCGGTTCCGGCGCGAGGACGACTGGGTCGAGGGTCAGGACGAGCCCGTGCAGATCCACGGCAACACCGGTCTCGAGGTCGGCTGGACCATCGTCCCGGCGCTGATCCTCGCGATCGTCGGTGTGTTCAACGCCAACGGTGTGCTCCAGATGGACGATGCAAACGCGGACGCGATCGACGTCACCGTGATCGGCCAGCAGTGGTGGTGGGAGTATCGCTACGACACCGACGACGACGGTGTGGTCGACATCATCACCGCCACCCAGTTGGTGATCCCCACCGGTCGCGACGTGAAGGTGGCGATCGAATCCAACGACGTGATCCACTCGTTCTGGATCCCTGCGCTCAACGGCAAGATGGACGCGGTCCCCGGACGCACCCACGAGCTGATCCTCGAGGCGGCAGAACCGGGGATCTACGAGGGTCAGTGCACCGAGTTCTGCGGCCTGTCCCACGGCGTGATGAGGATGCAGGTCAAGGCGCTCACCCCGTCGGACTACGACGCCTGGCTCGAGGCGATGACCACTCCGCCTGAACAGCCCACCGACGAAAAGGCGATCGCGGGTCAGGAGATCTTCGTGCAGCAGTGCACGTCGTGCCACCAGATCAACGGCCTCAAGCCCGGAGCGGAGACGCCATATGCCTATGAGGCGCTGCCCGACCCCGAGTACGGCAAGGACGTGGGAAGCACCCTGTCGGCCCAGAACGCGCCGAACCTCACCCACCTGATGATGCGCGACACGTTCGCGGGCAGCCTGTTGGACCTCTACGAGGGCCCCACCAACGTCGCGGTGGAGACGCTGGTCGGTCCCACCGAGGTCGTACCCTCCGGTGAGCCCGATACCAACAACCTCAAGCGCTGGTTGCGCAACCCCGAGGACGTCAAACCGATGAACCCCGACAACGGGCAGGGCATGCCGAACCTCGGGCTCTCCGAAGAGCAGATAGACCAACTCGTCGCCTTCCTGGTGACGCTGAAGTAGGACACGAACCATGACGATCGTGCATCAACGAACGCCGGCGGAGCTTCCCCCAGCCGCGGAGCCGATGGCTCCCCTGAAGCCACTCGGAGTGTTCTCCCGTCCGAAGGCGACCACCGGTTGGAAGTCGTGGCTCACCACGGTGGACCACAAGAAGATCGGGATCATGTATGGCGTGGCGTCGCTCACCTTCTTCCTGATCGGGGGCAGCGAGGCACTGCTGATCCGCCTCCAGTTGGCGGTGCCGGGCAACAACCTGCTGTCGGCGGACCTGTACAACCAGGTGTTCACCATGCACGGCCTCACGATGGTGTTCCTGGTGGTGATGCCGCTCCAGGCCGCGTTCGCGAACTACCTGATCCCACTACAGATCGGAGCGCGCGACGTCGCGTTCCCACGGATGAACGCTCTGTCGTTGTGGATCTGGCTGTTGGGCGCGATCTTCTTCAACACGTCCTGGTTCTTCGGCGGCGGTGCCAACGGTGGCTGGTTCGCCTACGCACCGAACTCGGGGGTGACCTTCACCCCGGGTCACGGGATGGACTTCTACGCGGTAGGCCTGCTCATCATCGGCATCGGCTCCACGGTCTCTGCGATCAACCTGACCGTCACCGTGTTCAACATGCGCACACCGGGCATGACGATGATGAAGATGCCCGTGTTCACCTGGATGGCCTTCGTCACCCAGGTGCTGTTGGTGTTCGCCCTGCCGGTCATCACCGTCGCGCTGTTCCTGTTGATGTTCGACCGGCTGTTCGGTGCGAGCTTCTTCGACGTGTCCAAGGGTGGGGACCCGTTCCTGTGGGAGCACCTGTTCTGGATATTCGGGCACCCCGAGGTGTACATCATGATCCTGCCGAGCTTCGGGATCGTCTCGGAGGTCATCCCGGTGTTCAGCCGCAAACCGATCTTCGGCTATCCGTTCATGGTCGGATCCGGCATCGCGATCGGCTTCATGGGTTGGGGTGTGTGGGCGCACCACATGTTCGCCTCGGGAATGGGCCCGATCTCGGTGCTCGCGTTCTCGCTCGCCACGATGTTCATCGCGGTACCCACCGGGGTGAAGATCCTCAACTGGATGGCCACGATGTACGGCGGCAAGCTCCGCTTCACCGTGCCGATGATGTTCTCGATCGCGCTGGTGGCGATGTTCACCATCGGTGGCCTCTCGGGCGTCACCCACGCGCTCGCCCCCGCCGACCTCCAGCAGACCGACACCTACTACATCATCGCCCACTTCCACTACGTGCTCTTCGGCGGAGCGTTGCTCGCCCTGTTCGGCGGGTTGTACTTCTGGTACCCGAAGATGTTCGGTCACTTCCTCAGCGAGCGGATCGGCAAGTGGAACTTCTGGTTGATGCTCATCGGCTTCAACCTCACGTTCGGCCCGATGCACATGCTCGGCATGCAGGGCATGATGCGACGCACCTACACCTACACCGACGGCCAGGGGTTCAACGTGTGGAACCTGGTGGCCACCATCGGTGCGTTCACCCTCGCCCTGTCGATCCTGGTGCTGATCTACAACATCATCACGAGCTACCGCAAGCACAAGGCGAACCCGGTGGATCCCGGTCCCGACCCCTGGGACGCCCGTTCTCTGGAGTGGATGATCCCCTCACCCGCACCGGAGTACAACTTCTCCGAGCTCATCGTGGTCGAGGAGTTCGACGAGTTCTGGCACCGCAAGTACGGTCACGACGAGGAGGGCCGTCTGGTCCGGATCGCCAAGACCGAAGACGTGGTGCAAAAGCCGGGGGCCAAGGGTATCCACCTGCCTTCGCCGTCGTACTGGCCGCTGGTGCTGGCCTGTGGCCTGCCGCTCATCGGCTACGGGTTGATCTTCAACCTCTGGTGGGCTGTGCCGGGGGCGTTGATCACGATCGTCGCGATCTTCGGCTGGGTGATGGAACCGGCTGACGATCCAGACGCCGACCACGATCACGACCACGAGGGTGAGCCCTCCGACGAACCTGCCGGCGAGATCGAATCCGCCGCCGACGGATCGGCCGGGGAGATCGACCCTGCCGAGGGTGCCGATGCTGCCGAGGGCAGCGAGTCGGAGGCGACCCAGACCGAGGAGGCCCCCGTTGGCTGACGTGGCCGAGATCGCATACGAGGACATCGAGGACGTCGAGTTCCCCGATGACGAGCACGCAACCGCGACGGGCATCTCCAACGCCAAGTTGGCGATGTGGGTCTACCTGGCATCGGATGCACTGCTGTTCGGCGGGCTGATCTCCACCTACCTGATCTACAAGAACCGGCCTGGGAACATCCCTGGTCTGTCGGGTAGCCCCATCCGCCCCAACGAGATCTTCGACATCCCCTTCACCTCGATGACCACGTTCATCTTGTTGATGTCGTCGCTCACGATGGTGCTCTCGGTCACCTCGGCGATGCGCAACGACTCGGTGCGCATGAGGCTCTGGCTGGGCACCACTGCGCTGCTCGGAGCGATGTTCGTCGGTGGGCAGATCTACGAGTTCACGGTGTTCGTGAAAGAGGGCATGGGCTACACCACCAACGTGGCGAGCTCGGCGTTCTACACCCTCACCGGATTCCACGGCGTGCACGTGGTGGTGGGCATCATCATGCTGGTCTCGATGCTCGCCCTGTCGTTCAGACAGAAGATGCATGCCGAAGCGGTGGAGACCGTCGGGCTCTACTGGCACTTCGTCGACATCGTGTGGGTCGTGATCTTCACGATCGTCTACCTGATTCCCTGACCGGAGGAAGTCGTGAGCGACAACGACCATGAAGCCGGCTACTTCGGCAAAGAGGATCCGCACGAGGAGGCGCCCGCGCCCCGGGAGCCCGAGAGTTCCGTAGCGGCAGCTTCCGCCCCGGTGGCGACCGTCACCGAGCCGGCATCTATTGACGACGGCCGCAACATGGGCCATCTGGACAAGGGCCACGCCCACGGGCCGACCGACGGGCAGTACTTCCAGATCTTCTGGGTGCTGTTCGCTCTGACCGCTCTCGAGGTGTCCACATACTTCTGGGAGGACTGGCTGGGCGAGGGCGATGTCGTGCGCCGTGTGGGGGTGGGGGTCCTGCTGGTCATCATGTTGATCAAGTTCACCATGATCGCCGGGATCTTCATGCACCTGCGCTTCGACGCAGCGTTGCTTCGCAGGGTGTTCATCTTCGGGTTGGTGGTCGCGTTGGCGATCTACACGATCATGCTCACCTCGATGAACATCTGGACCGACAACGGCAACCCCTGGATGGATGACATCCCGCCGCCGGTGACCACTACGACGGTACCCGAGGCGAACTAGCCCTCTGTCGGGTGCTGGGCCGCCGGCTGTCGGCGGCGGGCTGCTCAGCTCAGGTCGCTCCTCGAGCTCAGGTCTCCTGCCAGCGGAACGTGGCGACCGCTGCTGCGGGAGCACCGACCGCCCAGATCACCAGGGTGGGCCAGGCCCATCCGCCGACGTGACCGTCCGCGCCGAGTGATCCGGTTATCACCTCGGTCAGGGGTGCCGCCGGTCCCAATCGGGAGATCGTGGCCAGCCAACCCGGCAGTTCGTCGAGGGGCACGACCATCCCACCGGTGAGCAACAGCACCAGGTACAGCGCGTTGGCCAGCGCGAGGGTTACCACCCCCGGCAGGGTGCCGGCCATCAACAACCCCAGCCCGGCGAACGCTGCCGCTCCGAGCGCACCGCCCGCGATCGCGCCCAACCATCCCGCCCCCGGCAGGCTCCAACCGATCAACACCGCCACGGCCACCAGAACCACCCACTGCACCACCAGGGTGACCAGGACGGTGAGCACCTTCGCGCCCACCCAGCGACCCCTCCCCAACGGGGAGGCGCCCAAGCGCTTGAGCACCCCGTAGCTGCGCTCGAAACCTGTTCCGATCCCGAGTGCCACCATGGCGCTGGACATCACCGCGAGGGCCAGTACGGCGGGGGCCAGATAGTCGACGGGCTCGTCCACCCCGGTGGGCAGCACGTCCACGCTGGCGAAGAACACCAGGACCAGCAGAGGGATGCCGATGCTGACCAGCATCTGCTCACCCTGTCTGGCAGACAGCGCCAGTTCGGTTCGGAGCTGGCCCAACAGGGGCTTCACTGGTGCCGCTCCTTCGCTGTGAGGCGCCTGAACACGTCCTCGAGCGAGGCGGCACCGGTGCTCAGGTCGAGGAGCTGCTCGTCGTGCTCGGCGAGCCACGCGGTGATCCGCGCGACGATCTCGGGCGACGGTGGCCCCTCGACGCGGTACTCACCGGGCGAGACCTCCGCCACGCCGGCTCCGAGCACCGAGGACAGTGCCCCTGTGTCGAGGCCGGCGGAGGTGCGGAACGCGAGCATCTCGGGGCCGATGTCGGCTGTGAGCTCCCCGAGCGTGCCCTGTGCGAGGAGCCGGCCGCCGTCCATGACGATGACCCGCTCGGCGAGCTGTTGCGCCTCGAGGAGGTCGTGGGTGGTCAACAGGATCGTCGTCCCGGCGTCGCGCAGCGAAACGATGAGCGATCGGATCAGGTCGCGGCCCTCGAGGTCGACCCCGGCGGTGGGCTCGTCGAGGAACACCAGCTCGGGGTTCCCGACCAGTGCGAGGGCGAGGGAGAGCCGCTGCTTCTCACCGCCCGAGAGCCTCCGGTAGGGGGTCCGGGCCCGATCGGTGAGCCCGACGAGGTCCAACAGGGCCCGCGTGTCTGTCGGCTTGCGGTAGAAGCTCGCGTACTGCGCCAGGAGCTCCACGGGACGAATGGCGGTCTGGATACCGCCCTCCTGGAGCATCACGCCCACCCGCGCGGTTAGCTCGCGGTGTCGGTCCTGGGGGTCGAGTCCGAGCACCCGGCTGCGCCCCGACGAGCGGGGCAGGTATCCCTCCAGGTGTTCCACCGTGGAGGTCTTCCCCGCCCCGTTGGGACCCAACAGCACCGTGATCGCGCCGGAGGGCACCGAGAACGAGACGTCGCTGACCGCCTTGATGTCGCCCCGGGTGATCGTCAGGTTCTCGACCACCATGGCCTGGTTCTCCGGCCTTGTCGTTTCGGGCGCACGAGCCACATCGGGACCATACAAGGGCAGGGATCATGGTCGGATATCAGCGCCGGTCGTCCGGGCCGGGTATCGGGACGGGATATCGGTTCGGGTGGTTCAACCGATGCCGTGGTCGACCGCCCAGCGGATGAGCTCGTTGCGGCGCGACAGGTGCAGCTTGGCCATCGTGTTGCGCACGTGGTTCTCGACGGTCTTGGGGGAGATGAACAGCTCGTCCGCGACCTGGCGGTAGGTGAGACCTCTGGCCACCAGGCCCAGAACCTCACGCTCGCGAGGCGAGAGGGAGCCCGGCGCCTCCGCCGACCCCGTGCCGGTGCTGCCAGAGCCGGCCAGGCGTCGGAACTCGCCGATGAGCAGTGCCGCGAGCTGTGGTGAGAACACCGGCTCGCCATCGGCGGCCGCCCGAAGCGCACGCCGGATCTCGTCGGTGCCCGTGGACTTCAACAGGTAGCCGACCGCCCCCGCGGCAACCGTGTCGAGGAGGTCCCGCTCGGCCTCTGAGACCGTGAGGATCACCACCGGCACGCTCGCGGCCACCTCGCGCACCACCGCGAGCCCACCGCCCTCGGGCATGTGGAGGTCGCACACGACCAGGTCGGGTGCCTCGCGCCGGATCACCTCGATCGCCTCGGTCGCGTCAGCGGCCTCGCCCACCACGGCGAACCCCTCCCCGAGGTCCGCGCGCAGGCCGCTACGCCAGATCTGGTGGTCGTCCGCGACCACGACCCGCAGGTCGCGCCCGCCCACTGAAGACGCCCCGCTCATCGCCACCCTCCGCCCACCACTGACGGTCGTTTCACCGTCGGGGTCCCGACTGTCGACCACGCCTGCCCAGGGGTACCCGGATCTCGACCTGCGTTCCGACCCCCGGCCCCGAGCCGATGGTGACCTCACCACCGAGTCGTTCGATGGGTGCGCGCATCGATGTCGTCATACCGAAGCCCTCCACGAGTGCATCCTCGTCGAATCCGGAACCATCGTCGTTGACCGAACACACGAGCTCGTCGTCGTCTTGATCCACGAACACCGTTGCCGAGCTCGCGCGCCCGTGCTTGGATGCGTTGGTCACCGCCTCGCGGATGGCACCGAGCAACGCTTCGCCGAGCTCGGGGGGAGTCTCAGGCGACCCCACCGCGACCACGTTCACCTGGAGGTGCTCGCGGCGGCGCAGGTCTTCGGCCACGTTGTGCAGGGAGTCGACCAACGACACCGAGCCTGCACCGTCGGTGGTCCCGGTGCCCGCCTCGTGGTCGTGCATGTCCTGGCGGATCCAGCGGCGCAGGTCGCGGTCCTGGGTGGCGGCCAGCTCCACCAACTCGGCATCGTCGCTGCGTCGCTGGATCACCGCGAGGGTCTGGAGCACCCCGTCGTGCAGCGTCTGGGCAACCCGTTCCCTCGCACGTGCCTCGGCGAGGTCGTCCTCCACGCGTCGCAGCCTGTCGAGTATCGCTCCCGACGCCGCCCCCGCCACACCGAAGAGCACGATCGCGGAGAGGCTCGCCAGCACGTAGCCCTCGAGCCCCTCGGTGGTGGCGAGGACGACCGCGTTGAGGATCCCCAGAGCTGTTCCTGCCGCCAGGCCGCCCAGGGTCCCGAAGCGCAGCCCGGCGCTGATGATCGGGGCGAGCTGCCACATCGCACCGAAGCGGAGGGGGTGATCACCGTCGTAGGTGAACCACTCCGCCGCTACCACCGCGGCACCGAACGCGAGGTCGATCACCTGTGCGGGTGTGGTGGTCAACACATCGGGCGACCGCCTGGCCAGCACCACGGTCATCACCGACCACACCAGCAGTGGGCCGAGGATCGCGAACGCGAGCGACGGCCGTACCAGCACGCCGGATCGTGCGTCGACGAGCGCCACAACGACTGCCCAGACCGCTGTGACGGTCCGGAACACCCCGAGCCCGAACAGGGCACCACGGTCGGTGGGTGAGGTTGGGCGACCGTTGCCGTAGCGGGGCAGGTGCAACATCTTCGGAGGTACACCTGCCATCACATCACGCTAAACCACCGCCGTGACGCTGAGATCGGAACCGATTCGGCGAAGATCCCCGAGGGCCCACTCACCTCAGGCATCGTCGTAGCTCCCCTGGTTGTTGCTGTCGTTGCCGGCGTTGTTGGTGTTGCGCTCCGTATCCGCGGAGAGGCCACGGATCAACACGTTGGAACGCCGCCACTCGATGAGGGACCAGGTGAACAGGGGCACCGAGACGGCGAGCGAGACGATCACCTGTGGCAGCGATGCCGATGTCAGCTCGTAGCCTTCGACGCCGACCATGGCCGCGACGGCCTCGAACACGTAGGTGAGGAGCCGACCGAGGCCGACCACGGCGGTCACCCCGGCGAGGGTTCCAAACAGGGCCCGCCGCGTCGGTGACCACACTGCGTGGCTGCTGGCGGCTTCCACCCTGCGTGCGAAGTGCGCCGACACCGCTGCGAGCGGGGCCGCGACGAGTGCCACGGTGATCCAGGTCGCCAGCGCCATCGCAGATCGCTCGTCGGCGGGGATCAGCGCGAGGTGCAGCGCGGAGGCGGTCGCGAGGGCTGCGAACCCGGCTGAGAAGGTGAGGCTCCAATAGAGCAGCGAATGGTGGTCGGCCCGCCGCAACGATCGCAGGGCGGCGCGTCCGGCGGTGTCGGCATCCCAGCCGTTGGTGATCAGCTCCCGGGTGATCCGCTCGGGGGTGACGCCCTCGTTGCGGCGTTCGGTCAGGTACGCGCGTGCGTCCTGCTGGCCGACCCGTGCCGATTCGACCGGTGCGGACCCGAGCGGTGCCTGGTGGGTGGTGGATGTGGTGTAGCTCATTGCGTGCTCCCTGTTCGTTGTCGATCCGGGTGCCGACCGGGTGGATCCGGCCTGCACCACAACCGTGCGCCCATCGATTCCGTCTCGGTATCGGGGGAGTCCCCCAAAGACCCCTGGGGGGTTCCCCAGAGGTCCCCAGGAGGTGGACCTACCCGTTTCCGGTGTCCCGCGGAACGGGGTCGTTGCAGGCGCGGTGTCGTGGCTACCGTTGGCCGATGCTCGACGTTCGACTGATCCGCTCCGACATCGACCTGGTCACAGCGGGCGTGTCGCGTCGTGGTGAGGGCCCCGAGGCGGTCGAGAGGGCAGCAGCGCTCGACGCCGAGCTCCGCTCCTTGAGCGCGAAGCGGGACTCACTGCGCGCCGAGATCCGTTCGATCTCCAACGCGGTGGGCCAGATGTTCCGCGACGGCCGCAAGGAGGAGGCGGGTGAGCTACAGGAGCAGTCCAAGGTCCTGGGCGCCGAGGAGAAGGACCTCGACGAGCGTGCCGGCGTGCTCGAGGCCGACCTGCGCGAGGTGATGTTGCGCATCCCGAACATCCCCGCGGATGAGTGTCCCGATGGCCTCGGTGAGGTCGACAACGTCGTCGTGCGCACCGAGGGCTTCGATGCCGATTCGTACGCGGAGCACCAACGCGTGCCGCACTGGGACATCGGTGAGGAACTGGGCCTGCTCGACGTGGAACGGGCGGTGAAGCTGTCCGGGTCGATGTTCGTGATGTACCGCGGCGCCGGGGCGGCCCTGGTGCGTGCGCTGTGCCAGTTGGCGCTCGACCGCAACGTGGACCTCTACGAGGAGATCCGACCCCCCACCCTGGTGCGTACCGACACGATGGTGGCAACCGGGCACCTGCCCAAGTTCGTAGACGAGGCGTACAGCTGCGAACGCGACGAGCTGTGGGCGATCCCCACCGCAGAGGTCCCGCTCACATCGCTCGCGCGCGACGAGATCCTCGACGCCTCCGAGCTGCCCCGGCGCTTCTGTGCCCACACGTCGTGCTTCCGTCGCGAGGCCGGATCCGCGGGCAAGGACACCCGCGGGTTGCTGCGGGTACACGAGTTCGACAAGGTCGAGCTACTCGCTCTGTGCGAGCCCGACGACGCCGCGGACCTGCACGCGGAGATCCTCGCCCGCTCCGAGAGGCTCATCGCCGATCTCGGTCTGCCGTACCGGATCCTGGACCTCTGCGCAGGAGACCTGGGGGCATCGTCGCGGCGCACCTTCGACATCGAGGTGTATGCGCCGGGGGTGGACCGCTGGCTCGAGGTGTCGTCGGTGTCGTGGTTCGGCGACTACCAGGCCCGCCGGGCCAACCTGCGCTACCGGGCGACGGGCGGCAAGGGCACCGAGATCCTCCACACCCTCAATGGGTCCGCACTGGCCGTACCGAGGGTCTGGGCCGCGATCGTGGAGACCAACCGTCAACCGGACGGGTCGGTGGTGCTACCCGAGTTGCTCGTGCCCTACATGCGTGGTCTCGAGGTGCTCACGGCCCCAGGGAGGTGACGACCCCGGGCAGGTGATGTCCTCCCCAGGGCTGCATCGGTGCTGTCCCGATTAAGGTCCTGGGGGAATCGGTCGATGTGACGGAAGTGGCGTGCGCGCCCCGAAGCCGACCTGGAGGCCCCCCATTTCCGCTGGAAGCGTCCGAAGACGTTCTCTCAACATGGCTGCGGCCACGAGTGCTGTGCTGCTCGCGGTGTGGGGAGCAACCGGCATGCTGGCGGTGCGCGTCGATGCCGCCGAGTCCGTGAGGATCCAGGGTGAGCAGGCTCCATCGGTGTCGACGACCAACATCGCGGAGGCTCCGGAGTACTTCACCGAGACGTGGTCCGATCCGATGGACTTCACCGACGCTGCGGACTGGGACCCTGTCAAGGGGCGTCGGGTGAAGCTCGCCAACGCCTCGTGGACTCCCGGTTCGGTCACCTACAACACCGATTCAGGCGGTGGCCGGCTTTACTTCGTCGGAGCCGAACCCACCGAGATGGACTACACAGGTGGCCGCCAGGCGAGCCACAACCGGGTCAACTCCAGCCGGTTCACACGGATGTCGTTCCGTGCGTACACCGACCGTGACATCGTCGGGCTGATCGTGTTCAACCACTGCGCGTCCGGTGGCAACGGCGTGGGGGACCCCTACGAGTCGTGCGCGGGACAGGGCCTCAAGGCGATCAACCTCCGCGCCGGTTGGCACACCTACGACCTCGACATGACCGGTGCCAACGACGCGGACAGCTTCACCAACCCCGACTTCCCCAACTCGTTGCAGGGTGCTGCCTGGGCGAACGGCTCGATCGCGCATGTGGCGTTGCAGCCGTCGGTCGGCGGTGTCGGTGGTGTGAACGGGGTGCTCGACTGGGTGCGGATCTACCAGCCCGGAGTGTCCACCGCAACGGTGAACCCGAACCGCGCCGGCACTTCGGCCCTGTGGCACGACGGCGACGCGAATCCCGCCAACAACGGCACACCGACCAACCAGGCCCTGCACGCCGGGGTGCTGCGCACCCTGAGCGGGTCGCGCACGGTCGAATTCGGAGCGCTGCCGGCGGGTGGCTACCGACTCGTCACCTCCAACACCTCGGGAGGTGCCACCTCGGCACCGACCGCTGTGACGGTCAACGCACGGCCCCGCCCTGTGGTGATCGACCCCGATGTCACCGGCGCCGGCGACTGGTTCACCGAGGTGCTCGCAAACCCCAAGGACTTCAACGACGCGGGTGATGTCCCGGTGATGTTCGACGGGGCGCTGGCATCGAGGAACTTCAACCCCGGGCTCGCCGGTGGATGGTTGAACGCGACCTCCGCCGGCCAGCGCGACGATCCACACCTGTTCCTGTCCGACGCCTCGTGGGCGGGCCCGGCCATCGACGCGAGCCTGTGGCACCGGGTGACCTGGGACATCTCCTACGAAGGCGCCTACGGGACCAACGCCGTACCGGGCGAGGGTCTGGACATGCGGTTCTGCTGGTTCGTGGTCAACGGCCAATCGGTGTGTTCGCGCGACGTGTTCCCCTCGACGCGCCACACCACCTACACGGTGTCCCTCAAGACGCCGAATCCCGGCGACATCGAGCAGTTCGGCGGGTCAAAGGGGCTTGGGTGGGGTGGGCCGGCATCGAAGATGGTCCATCTGTTCCGACTCGATCCCCACGAGGATCCCGGCAACAGGAACTGGCACCTCGGCAACGTGCGGTTGTCCCACGACGACACCCCCAACGCGGCGGGCCGCTTCGACGTGCGCTTCGAGGACCGCGCGTTCGAACCCGGATCGGTCGCCGATGTGTACGTCGATTCCAATGGCGGGGACTCCAACCCCGGAACCAGGGTTGTGACCAACCGGGCGGTCAGCGCCGGTGTCAACACGGTGAGCGTGGACCTGAATCCGTTCACGAAGGGCGCGTACACGATCAATGTGGTCATCCGTGATCCGTTGGGCCAGTCGAGCACCGGCGTGTCGACCGGGCCGGTCAACTCCGCCATCGGGCCCTCGGGCGCGGGACCTGCCGCGCCGGCGACACCCGGCCCCGGTTCGCCTCCGCTGGCGGGCTTCGAAGGTGTGATCGTCGCCGGGCGCACCATCGGTGTGGGCGGCTGGGCGATCGACCCCGACGGTGGCAAGCCGCAGGTGATGGTGCAGGTGAACGGCCTCGACGTTGGGCGCCCGGCGGTGGCCGGGTACCGACCCGACATCTTCAACTTCTTCGGTGGCAACGTGGATCCCGACAGCGGGTGGTCCCAGGCGATCGCCCTTCCCCCCGGCACCCACAACGTGTGCGTATACACGGCGGACTCGGTCGCCGCGTGGACCTGGTTCGGGGTGGGCTGCCGTCAGGCGGTGGTGAAGTAGACGGCCACATCGAGCGGCTCCACCGGGGCGGCACCACCGAGGTTGCTCAGGCCCCGAACAGCCCTGACTCGCAGGACCTCTCACAGACCCAGGCCGAGGTATGCCGCGCCCACTGCACTGACCACTGTCGCAAGCACGTAGGCCGCCGCGCCGGCGCGTCTGCGTGCCCACATCACGACCGCCTCGTCGGCGAACGTGGAGAAGGTCGTGAACGAGCCCAAGGCCGCGACACCTACGATGGTGGCCGCCCAGTTGGGAACCCGCGACGCTGCGATTCCAGCCAGCAGGGAGCCGCCTGCGTTCACGACCAGCGTGCCTACCGGGAACTCCGTGGTGTTCAGAGATTCGATCACGTAGGCGCGCCCGAGCGCCCCGATTCCGGCCGCTGCCGCGAACCCGACGACCGCGAGGACAACACCCATCACACGCCGCCTGTGCGTCGCGCGTCCCGACGGATCCCGGCGACCGCGCGGCCCCCGAACGCCGCGGCCAGCCCGAGCACCACGTTGGAGCTGAGCCACAGCGATGGGCTGAGCAAGGGCCCGGCGCGGAACTGCTCGGCGGTACGCAATGCCAGGCTCGACCATGTGGTCAACGCACCGCAGAGACCGGCACCCAACAGGGCCGGGAGTTCTTCGACCCGCGCCGGCCACGGCCGTGTCGTCCCGGATCGGGGACCGACGGTCGTCGCCGTTGCGACGTAGCCGAGGAGGGCCGCCCCGGCGGTGTTGACCGCCAGGAGCGCCGGGTCGATCCCACCGGGGCCCGCCCAACGGCTGACAGCCCAGCGCAGGGCAGCGCCGACGATCGCACCGAGCACGATCGCTGAGGCAGTCCGTCGGCGCATCGGCCGAGCCTATGGTCACACCGGTGCTGGTCACAGCGGTGCTGGTCACAGCGGTGCATCGGAGGCCACCTCGTTCGGGTCGAAGGCACTGCGAAGTCGCTGTGAAGTCGCTGCGATGTCGCTGCGATGTCCGAACGGGGTGGTGGCTCCCGGTACCCGGGTGCTTGACTGCCGGTGTGCGCCGAGCCAGCTCCGATCACACCTGTGATGCCCACCATGACCTCTGACCGACCCGACGGTGGTGTGGGTCCTGACCTGAACGTCAGGTTCGACTACGAGTGGGGGACGCTCGCGTTTGGCGACCTCCCCGATGAACCGATCGCACCGTTGCGGGAATGGCTCGCCGAAGCGGGCGAGCACATGGGGGCTGACTTCAACGCCATGGGCCTGTCGACGGTCGACACCGCGGGTCGGCCGAGCTCCCGCAACGTGCTGCTGCGTGATGTGACCGACTCGGGAGAGTTCTGGTTCTTCACGAACCGCTCCAGTCACAAGGGCAACGACATCGCTTCGAACCCGCAGGTGTGCCTGTTGTTCAGCTGGCTGCCGTTGCACCGCCAGGTGCGTGTCGACGGAGCCGCTCACGAGCTCGACGACGAGGCGAGCGACCTGTACTTCGCGCAGCGCCCCCGCGATAGCCAGATCGCCGCCTGGGCCAGTGAGCAGTCCAGCACGCTCGGCGATCGGGGAGAGCTCGAAGCCGCGGTCGATCGCTTCGAGGAGCGCTTCGAGGGGGCGCCGGTCACAAGGCCTGGGCACTGGGGTGGCTACGCGGTCACCGCACGCTCGATCGAGTTCTGGCAGGGCAGATCCAGCCGACTGCACGACCGGATCCGCTTCAGCCGCACAGAACCCGCAGCCGCCTGGACCAAGGAGCGCCTGGCCCCCTGAGTGGCGCCTCCACCGAGTGTCAGCCCAGGACCTCGGTCGAGCCGCCTGGCCCCCGCAGGTGTGCGACCACCGGCGCCATGTGGTCCTCGCCCTCGGCCAGATGCACCTGGATCGCGATGAACACTGCGACGTCCATCGATTCCCAGGGGGCGAGCGCGTCGAGTTGGGTGGTCATCTCGTGCTCCACGGCATGCGCCGCGGCCAGGGTGAGCTCGATCACCCCGTCGGGTTGGTGGTCCAACTCGCCCTCGACCAGTCGACGCAGCAGTTGCGCCTCGCCGTCGGCCAGCCCCGACGCGTCGGGTCCGCCATCGGGGTGCTCACCCCAGGATCCGAGGATGTAGCTCAGAGCGCCACAGGTCGGCGTGGGGAGGTGCTGGCCCCGTCGTAGGTTCTCCCCGAGGGACCCTTCACCGGTCACACCGATGTGCGGTGCACCGAGGATCAGCAGCTTTCCCCTGGCCGGACGTTCGGGCACGTGGGCGAGGCACGCTCCCCAGCCGGTGCGTCCGAGCGATGGGATCCCTCCCAGGCCACCGAGGGCGAAGGTGGCACCCCAGCGTCCGGTGACATCGGCCATGACGTGCTGGGTCAGCTCGTCCCGGCAGATCGAAACCGCCGCGAGCGTGGCGTCGTGGGAGAAGCCGCGTGGCTCCAGGCAGGTGTCGACCCAGTCGAGGTAGGCGCTGAGCGGCACCGCGTGTGTCAGGCCCCGGGGGAGGTTCGCGGGAATGGCCATCGGGTCCGATGATACGAACTCACCGGCTCGGTCCCAGCACTCCCCGTGGTCATCAGCGGTTGACGTGGCCGCCACTTCTGTTGTTGGAGCGCAACACCAGGGCCGCGCCCACAGCGGCACCGATGATCAGTACGGCGGCGAGCAGCAGCCGCAGGGCGCCCATCTGTTCGGCCCAGTCGAGCAACGAGGTCTGGATGTCCCGGGCACGACCCACCACCACCGAGGATCCATCGCCGTTCAGCTCACGGATCTCGACGTATGCGTAGTAGGCGACGAACAGCCCGGCCAGTACGAGCAACACGCCTGAGATCCGCCCCATGTAGGGCATCAACCTGCGGAACGAGTTGACCAGCCCCTCCTTGGCGAGCGCCACGGCCAGGGTGAGCACGGCGAGGGTCACGCCCATCCCCAGCCCGTAGGCGATGAACGTGGCCAGCCCCTGGGCGAAGCCGGATTCGGTGAGCGTCGTGGATGTGACGGCGAGGAACACACCGATAGTGCAGCTGAGCGAGGCGACCGCGTAGGAGATGCCGTAGAGGAACATCGATGCGAACTCGCGCCGCTTCTCCGAGAGCTGGAACTTGGGCAGGTTGAGCGTGGGTTCGTAGCCGCGGAACATCGCCGCGCCGAGCCCGACCAACGCGATGCCGATGGCCATCGTGAAGTACGGCAGGCGACTGCCGAGCCACCCCGACACCGAGGACCACAAGATGCCCATCACAGCGAACACGGCAACGAACCCGAGCGCGACCGCCGTGCTCACCAACAGTGCTCTGAACACGGTGTTGGGAACCGACTCCGATGATCGTGGCGGCCCGGTCTCGCCTTCGTCCTCCCCTTCGTCGCCGAGGCCGAGGAAGTAGCTCAGGTAGGCCGGCAGCAGTGCGAAGCCGCAGGGATTGACCGTGGCGACCGTTCCCGCGACGAACGCGAGGGCGACCGCGCCGCTGCTCATCGGGGATCGGTCACCGGCAAGGTCACACCAACCCGTTGTTCTGGAGCGACTCGGTGAGCTCGTCCGCACTCAGCGCGCCGTTGTGGATCGCCCTGACCACCCCGTCGGAGTCGACCAGGACGGTCCGCGGAAGTGCGATGCCGCCGTAGAGCCCCATCACCTCGGCCTGGGGGTCTCGGCCGTTGTCGTACGTGACGCCGGTCTGCTGGACCATGTTGCGCCCTGCCTCGACGGTGTCGGTCACATCGATCCCGAGGAACCGAACCTGGCCGTCGAGCTCCTGGTTGACCGACTCGAGGTCTGGCATCTCGGCCAGGCACGGCCCACAGGTCGAGGACCAGAAGTTGATCACCGCCGGGGATCCCCGCAGCGATGAGAGCTGGATAGTTGTGCCGTCGAGCCCCTCCAACTCGGCATCCGGTGCCTGCTGACCGACCTCCAGGGCCCCACGGCCCTGGCTCGCGCCGAGGCTCCCTTCATCGACCACCTCGGACACGTCGACGGCCTGGTCGTCCTCGCCGAACACCTCGACGATGATGAGGGTCACGAACAGCGCTATCGCGAGCGACACCACCGTGAGCGCCGCCAGTGAGAGCGGATCCAGGCGGCGCCGGGCCGCTTTGGTCGCCGTTGGTGTGTCGGACGATGACTTGTCCGACGATGACTTGTCCGACGATGGACCGTCGGGTGATGCACCGTCCAGTGACGGTGCCTCGCTCGACCCGTTACCTGCCTGCACGGGGCCGGAGGGTTCGGTTGCTACCTCGGAGTTCTGTTCGCTCTCGCTCACTCTGACCTACCTGGTGGTCTGCGCTGCCCGGGCGATCCGGCGCCGCGTTGTGACCCTCGTAGTGCCGAATCGGTATCTGGGAAGGCTACCGATGGGCGATCTGCGGGTCAGATCGCCCATCGGTGCCAGGGAGCCTGACGGTGCCGACCAGGGGGGTCATCGGTGTGAGTCAGGCGACCGTTGGTGTGGGTCAGGCGACCGTCGGAGCGACGAGGCGCCTGTAGGGGGCGGGCACGTCGACCTCGGGGAAGGAGTCCTGGGGACGTGCGACCTTCGGTGGGCGACCGCGTCGGCGCTTGGACAACACGATGCGGCCAGAGACGAACAGGTGACCTCCCCAGATGCCGAACTGCTCGTGGCGCGCAACCGCGGAGTCGAGGCACTCGGACCGGACCGGGCAGCTCAGGCACACCTGCTTGGCCATCGAGATCTCATCCACGTCGTCGGTGAAGAAGCGCTCCGTCGGCAGGTCGCGGCACCTGGCCTCGGCCTCCCAGCCGACGGCGCCCTCCTCGAGGGCGTTCGGTTCGCCTTGTCGCTCGATCTGTGGAGCTTGGACGGTGCTCATGTTGGTCTCGCTTGTAGGTGTTGCTTGTAGGTGTTGCTTGTAGGTGTAGGACTGCGTCCGGTGCCTGGGGGGCTGGTTCGGTCGCTCGTCGGGCGATGGGACGGTTGTGGGTGAAAACGAAGAAGCCGCCGGGTTGGAAACCCGGCGGCTGAGTGGCTCCTGGTTTGCACTGGTGCTCAGTGCGGAGGAACTCCCCGTCGGGTCGGCCGGTCGTTGGCGGCCTTGGCGAACGACTTTGTGGCCGTCGGTGCCGAGTGGGTCGCCGAGTAGCCACGCGCGCCGGTCACCTTGTCTCGCCAGGTGTAGGTGCTGAGCGCTGCTACGGACATCGGGCTTCCTGAGATCTGCCGCGCGGTGACGGACGGTCAGATCACTGAATCAGCCCGGCCATTGCGCGTCAAGTCGATTTCGGGTGAATCTGAATCTGGAGCCCGGCGAGGCTCAGGTGCTCGGAGCCCGAGGCTCAGGGGTGGAGCTCAGGGGAGCGAGTAGACGAGGCGTCCGGTGTCATCCGTGTCGCGCCTGATGTCACCGGTCAACCACAGGTGTTCCAGATGTGCATACGTCTCCGATTCGGCCATCGGGCCCCACGACCGCTCCTGGAACAGCTCGTGGCTGAAGGCGCGCACGTTGGCGGTTCCCAGCCCTGTCGCGATGGCGCGGATCCGCTCCAGGCGCTCGTCGTGGTGCTCGATGATCTCCTCCACCCGCCCGGGCAGGTCCTCGAAGGGCAGCCCGTGCGCCGGCAGGACCAACTCCACCCCTTCGATCGCCGCCACCCGCCGGAGCGCGTTCACGAAGTCGGCCAGGGAGTCCGGGCTCTCGGTGAGCCCCGAGATGTGGGGAGTGATCGTCGGTAGTACGTGATCTCCCGAGAGAAGGACTCCCGATTCGGGATCCCAGAGGCAGAGGTGGTCCCCGGTGTGCCCTGGTGTGTGGATCACCTGCCAGTCCCGACCACCCATGCGGAACCAGTCCTCGTCAGCGACCCGTTTGGTCGGCTCCAATGACAACAGGCCCATCTTCGACAGGTCGTCCCACGTGCGCATGAACTCGAGTTCGCCGGGCGCCGGGCGGAACCCGTCCTCGCCGTAGGGCGTGGGTCGCGCGGGGATCTCGGGTATCGGCCCGTTGCCGAAGAGCACGGCAGCGAGCCCCTCGTTCAGGGGTTCGTCGGTGGATGGCAGCTCGGCGTCGCCCAGCGCCGTGGCGAGGTCGGGCCGCTCGTCGGCAAGCTTCAACTCGGTCAGCTCGGCGTCCTGCGGTCGTGGTGCGAAAGGGGTCACGAAGGTGTCGTGGGCGACCACGTCTGCGTGGTGTTCCACCTTTATGCGGCCGGCCCCGCCGAAGTGATCCGGGTGCGAATGGGTTACGAGCACGGTGTGGATCCTCGACATCGGCAGTCCGATCGAGGCGAGGCGTGCCTGGAGCACCTTGGATGACTCCGGGTCGGGCAGGCCGGGGTCGATGATCGTCGCGCCGCGCTCGTCCTCGAGGACGTAGCAGTTCACGTGTCCGAGCCCGGGCATCATGATCGGGATCTGGATTCGCAGGATCCCGGGGGAGACCTCGTCGACCTCCTCGCGGGCCTCCAGCCGCTCTTGGCGGACCGCGCCTGGTTGCGGGCTGGGCGTGCCCTGCGCAGAGCCGTCGGTGTGTTCGTGTGCCTGGGTCATCGGGGTTCACCTGCGGGAGGAGCTGCGAACACGGCGCCCCGCCAGTAGCGGAGCTCCGCGACCGACTCCTTGATGTCGTCCATCGCGCGGTGAGCAGACGCTCCCTTGGCCAGCCCGGAGAGCTTGTCGGGATACCAGCGGCGGGCCAGCTCCTTGATCGTGGACACGTCGATCGAGCGGTAGTGCAGGAACTCCTCGATCTCGGGCAGGTATGCGGCGAGGAAGCGCCGGTCCATACCGATCGAGTTGCCGGCGAGGGGAACTGTCCTGGGCGCCTCGATGTGGGCCTTGAGGAACTCCAGCGTCCGGCGGCCTGCCGATTCGAGGTCGATCTCCGAGGCGCGGATCTGCTCCAACAGTCCGCTGGAGGTGTGCATCTTCACCACCACCTCCTCCATCGCCTCCAGCGCGGAGTCCGGTTGGTGGATCACCAGGTCGGGGCCCTCCGCGACGATGTTGAGGTCGTCGTCGGTGACGAGTGTGGCGATCTCGACGATGACGTCGGACGAGGAGTCGAGGCCTGTCATCTCGAGATCCATCCATGCGAGCATCGTTCCAAGGCTAGGCGTTCGCCGGGTCGGTTCCTGCCGCCGGGGTCGGTGACGCGTCAACGGCGATAGGGTCCCCGCCGTGACCGAGATCCCAGTTACCCGAACCGATCCCGACCTGGAGCTGCCCGAGTACGCCAAGCCCGGCGACGCCGGTGTGGACCTGCGCTCGGCGGCGGAGGTGACGATCGCTGCGCGGGGAGGTCGCGAGCTGGTGCCCACGGGCCTGGCCGTGGCGATACCGCGGGGCTGCGCCGGGTTCATCCAGCCGCGCAGCGGCCTGGCGCTGCGCCACGGCGTGACGGTGCTCAACACGCCCGGTCTGATCGATGCCGACTACCGGGGTGAGCTGAAGGTGCTGCTCGTGAACACCGATCCCGAGGACGACTTCGAGGTGAGTCGCGGGGACCGCATCGCGCAGCTGGTCATCCAGCGGGTGGAGCATGCCACCTTCGTGGAGGTCGATTCGCTCGACGAGACCGAGCGGGGCGCCGGCGGCTTCGGGCACACCGGCGTGTGACGCTCGAAGGAGGCGAGCTGGTCGGCCAGCCGCTCCGGTCAGGCTGTGCTGCTCAGTACCGGTCAGGCTGTGTTGTTCAGCGCGGCGGGCTGTGCCGTTCAGCGCTGGGGGGCTGTGTCGTTCAGCGCTGGGGGGCTGTGTCGTTCAGCTGAGGACGTTTCCCAGCGGGTGCATCACATCGAGGTACATGGCGCTGACCGACAGCGCGACGAGCGCGACGAGCACTGCGACTGCGATCGGGGTGAATCGGTTCGGGTCGAGTCGCAGGTCCGGCCTGCGCGCCAGCCGTGCCGCCACCGCCTCCACGATCACCAGTGCCGCATGCCCGCCGTCGAGGGGTAGCAACGGCAGCAGGTTCAACAGCGCCAGGGATGCCGAGAAGATCCCGCCGAGCAACAACAGCCGCCCCGGTGCGGCGCTGAGGAGCTCATCGGCCACCTGTGCTCCGCCGATGGGCGACATCATGCGGTTCTCGGGAACCTCGCCGCTGGCCACCGAACGTGCGTAGTCGTCCGCACCGAAGACGAGGTTGCCCAGGCCCTCGACCGTGCCGGTGGTGACCTGCACGGTCTGTTCCACCCCGGTGCCGACCGCTTCGAATGGCCCGGTCCCGGGTTGCGTCAGAGCGAAACCGCCGAACAGCACCACAGCGAGTGCGAAGTTCACCGCCACCCCCGCAAGGATCACGATGAGTCGATTGCGGCGTGACGCCGCGCGGTAGGTGAAGCGCTCGCGGGATGCCTCCACCTCCTCTCGGGGGCCCATGCCGGGAAGCTTCACGAAGCCCCCAGCGGGTAGTGCTTTCAGCCCATAGCGAACCCCACCGCGCGTGTGGCGGGCCCACACGGTCGGTCCGAATCCGATGAAGAACTCCGTGGGCCCCATCCCCACCCACCGTGCCGCCACGTAGTGACCCAACTCGTGGAGGAACACCAGCACTGTGAGCATCGCGACGAAGGTGATCGCACCGGGCAGCCACATCCAAAGTGCGGTGAGGGCCGCGACGACCATGACGGCTCGGATCGGGTACCACTCGCGGTCTCTGCCCTCTGATACGCCGGCCCTGCGCCAGCGGCGCACGAGGCGCAGCGGAGCAGGATCGTTCTTGAGGACGACTGGATCGTTCCGGAGGGCCACCGGATCGCCCGGAGGCCGTTCGCTGTCGTCCATGTGAGAGCGCCCGGGTTCGCCAGTCGGCTCGCCTGTGGGCTCGCGCCCCGGTTCGCCGGCCAGGTCGCGCCCCGGATCACCACCGAGGCCACGGCATGGAGCGCTCGTCAGATCCGGCGTGGCGCGTTCGTCCGCATCCCTCGCGACCCGCTGAGCGGGCGCGTCCGTGGCAGGTTCCCCAGCTATTGGTCTCATAGCCTTGGGTAGTCTTTCATGTGGTTTCATCGAGCCGCTGCTTGGACCACTGGGTAGATCTACCCAGCGAGGTAGATGGGTACCTGGAGGAACCCCTCGGCGGGGGAATCCTCAGGATTGAACCTCTGGATCGACCACCTCGATCGACTACCTGGATGAACCCCTCGGCTCACGGTCATAACATCTCGCGGTCAACGCACGGCGAACCCAGGGGGCATCCGATGGACCAAGACGAACCACGATCCGACGGGTCGGTTCATGACCCCGCTGTGTTGAACGAGCGGGCGCCCGAGGGTGACCGCGACCTCGCCGCGGTGGCGGACCGTCTCGACATGAGCCTGCGTGAGGCGATGATGACCCAGCGTGCGATCCGCAAGGTCCTTCCCGAACCGGTCGACGACGACATCGTGCTGCGCTGCATCGAGCTGGGCCTTCGTGCGCCGACCGGCTCCAACGGGCAGAACTGGGAGTTCGTCGTGGTGCGTGATCGCGCCACCAAGGCGGCGTTCGCCTCGCAGTACCGCAAGGCGTGGCGCATCTACGGCGGGCTCGGCGAGCGGGCCACCGCGGACAAGCCGGACATGGCGAAGGTCCTGCGCGCGGTCGGCTGGCAGGTCGATCACTTCGAGGACATCCCCACGATCGTGGTGCCGTGCCTGGTGGGTCCGACCCGCCTGGCTCCGATGAGCCTCGCCCAGTCGAGCCACTACGGATCGATCTACCCGAGCGTGCAGAACCTGCTGTTGGCAGCGCGGGCCATGGGCCTGGGCGCGTCGCTGATCACCCTTCCGCTGTGGAACCAGATCCGCGCACGCAGGCTGCTGGGCCTTCCGTTCAAGGTGCAGCCGGTGTGCATGGTCCCACTCGGTTGGCCACAGGGGCGTTACGGCCCCACGACGCGCCGCCCGGTCGGCGACGTGACCCATCTGGACCGCTACGGGCGCCGCGAGTGGCGCGAGCGCGCCTGAGCCATCACGTGCATCTGGGGATCTACACCGACGCGCATGTGCGCGGCGGCGCCGAATCGGCGATGGCGAACTTCATCGAGCGCTTTCCCGCGGGCTGGACGGTCACCGTCATGGGTCCCGACGAACGACTCGTGCGGTGGCTCGCAACCCACCGCACCGGTGCGCGCTTCGCTGTCCTGCCCGAGATCCACGACCGGTCGGACCTCGCGGCGATGAGGGTCACCCGCCGGGCGTTCCGCAACCTCGCGGCCGATGTGATCCACTTCAACCTCTCGACGATGTCGTCGTGCCAGTGGGCGATCCTCGCTGCGATGAGCATCCCCGGCCAGCGGTTCGTCGTGATGGAGCACTCCCCGGTGGGAACGTGGTCGTCGCTTTCGCAGCGGCTCAAGCGGATCACCTCCTCGCGCGCCGACGCGCACGTGACGGTCGGCCATGCTGCGGCGCGCAACATCGAACGTCTGGGTGCTCTGCCGGAGGGCTCGATCGAAGTGATCCACTCGGGGGTGCCGGTCGTGGAGCTCGACCCGATCGAGCGCGCGGGTCAGGATTTCACCATCGGGATGCTTGCCCGCCACGACCCTGCCAAGGGTGTCGACAACGCCATCGCGATGATGGCCGAACTCGGTGTGGGCTATCGGCTCGTGGTGATCGGCGACGGGCCCCAGACCCAGGACTTGGTCGACCTGGTCACCGAGCTCGACGTGGGTGACCGGGTCGAGTTGCGCGGGTACGAACCCGATGCGCGCAGGTTCTACACCGGTTTCGACGTGTACCTGTTGCCATCGCGCTTCGAGGCGTTCCCGGTCACGGTCCAAGAGGCGATGCAGGCGGGCGTTCCGGTGGTGGCCACCGAGGTCGGCAGCATCCGTGAGGCGATCGACGACGGAGAGACCGGCCTGATCGTCCCCGTCGGGGACATCGACGCGCTCGCGTCCGCAGTGCGTCGCCTGCACGACGATCCCGACCTGCTCGCATCGATGGGAGCCCGGGCAGCGCAGGTCGGTTTGGAGCGCTTCGACGTCGACGAGGCCGTGAGGTCCTGGGTGCGGCTCTACGAGCGGGTGCTCAGCCGAGGGTGAGCTCAGCGGTGGTTGTGGCGACCCGTTCGGTGGGTCCGTCCGCCGGCTCGCATCCGTCACCTGCACCGGTCACCGCGGACACCGACAGGGTGTAGGTGCCCGCAGGAAGTGGAGCGGACTCGGAGATGAGGAAGGAAGACATGCCCGGGGTCGCAGACAGATCCCCGGCGGGGGTGTTGGTAGCCACCGCAGGGCAGCCCACCAGCGCTGCGCCCGGCTCGCTCAACTCGAGCGTGGTCAGGGGGGAGTTCGCAGCGTTGTCGACGCACCCGAAGGTCTCCACCTGTGCGGGCCCCGACAGGCTCACGAGTACGCAGTGCTGTGGCGCCTGGTTGGGAACCGCGGGGGTGTTCCGGTCGTCCAGATCGATCCGGACCAGGCCCTCGGGGTCGGTTCGCAGGTCGACCGGGAAGTCCCCGACCGCTGCGGCTGCGCCGAGGTCGACCTGTCGTGTGGCGTTGTCAGGGGTAGCGCCTGGGTCCGTGCCGGCGGTCGCCGGATCCGCAGGTTCGATTGCATCGTCTGCCGCGATCACCTCTGCATCCGCGGGGTCGTCGTTGCCGGCGGTCGTGAGGCTGACGATGACCACCGCTGCGATCACCCCGATTCCGATCGCAACCGCTGCGAAGGCGGCTCGACCCCGGAAGAGTCCGGGGCTGACAGCTCCCGGTTCGCTCGCCGGCGATGGGCTGTCCGTGTCAGTGGAGCTGCCGTTTCGAGCGTGGTCGCCTGACATCGAGATACCTCCAAGGGCTGCGACGAGGTGCTAACGACCCTACCCACAGTGAGGTCCCCAAGCGATGGGAATGCGCCCAACGGGAAGTATTGCCCAGTCCTGACACGTCGTGTCGGGCTTCGTCGGTACGCTTCGAACGGTGGACGTGCTGGCAGCGGGCTACTGGGTCGTGGCACTGGTCCTGGTCGTCTCGGGGGTCGGCAAGCTCGTCGACGGCGGGCGTACCCGTCGCGCGATGGCCGAGCTGAGCCTGCCTGCCCCGACCTTCGTCGGTCGGCTCGTCGGGCTCTGGGAGGTGCTCATCGGAGGCTCCGCCCTGCTCGCTGCACCCGGAGGGGTGGCCGGCATCGTGGCGGTGCTGGTAGCGCTGACGTACCTGGTCCTGGCGGTCGTGGTCGTGTTCGCGATCCGAAGGGGGCTGGAGGACTGTGGTTGCGTGGGCATGCGGGCTACCAGACCGTCGTGGACCCACGTGGTCATGAACCTCGTGTCGGTAGCGATCGCGCTGGCCGCGGCCGTGTGGGGCCCGCTGGACCTGGTGGGTGGCCTCGAGGACATCGGTATGCCCCTGGGCGTAGGAGTCGGTGCAGCGGTTGCCGTGGTGGCTGGTGCGGTGGTCGCCCTGCCAGGGGCCGGTGCGTCACCGAACGGCACGGCGGCGAAGTCCTGAGTGTGCGGGTCCCGAGCAATGGGCCACGATCAGTCCCGCAGGACCATCGATCACACTGGACGATCGGTTCCCGCCGCTTGGTCGATCACGCCGGTATCGGGCGCCGGGGTATGAGTCGCGGGGCCATCAGTCCCGCCACTTGATCGATCACGCCAGCCGATCATCCACGGGGCCCGACGGTGCCGGTGGCCGGCTCGGGAGCGTCGTCAGCCGCTGAACAGCGTGTTGAGGTCGACCAGGAGCAGGGTCAACAGGAGCCCGATCACCGACACGTTGATGACGGTGATGATCCACTTCCACTGGTGATCGGACTTCCAGAAGCGCCGTATGGATGCGATGTTGAAACCGATTGCGATGACGCTGATCGGGATGCCGACCCACGGCTCCACCGAATCCGCCAGACCCAGCAACGGCAGGATCCAGGGGAACACCACGTATGCGAGGGTGCAGCGGATACCCGATATCAGCACCGACTTGCTGAACACCCGTGTCGCCGAGTCGGCTTCGGCGCCAGCGGTCGCCTCTGTGGCGGGCGTTCGCTCGCCGAGCACCGGTGAGGGTGCTGGGCCGGCCGGGGTGGTCCCGCTCAATGTCGGCCTGTTCGGTGTCGGCCCGTTGGGTGTGGGCCCGCTCGGAGTGATGGTCCGGGCGTCGGCATTCGGTGTCTCTACGACAGGTGTTTCCGACATCGCGGTCCAGTCTCGCACTGTTGGCCCCTCGGTTCGCAACTGGTCGGAGGTGACCGTTGTCCACGCTGGGATGGCGGGTAGGTGGGTTCGGCTGCACCTGTGTTGAGGTCCACCCGGCGGTATGCGGCCTAGAGTCGCCTCCGCCGGGCCTCTAGCTCAGCTGGCAGAGCAGCGGACTTTTAATCCGACGGTCGCGGGTTCGATCCCCGCGGGGCCCACTTACCTTTCGAGCCTCGCCACTGTCCCGCGAGATCTCGCAGTACGTGGGTGGAATCGAAGCGTGGAAGCCCCTCGACCATGGCGATGGTGAACTGCCCGCGGTGCAACAGCCGGTGATGTTGACCGCACAACAACAGAGGTTGTCTAGGCGGGCTATATCGGTGGGTCCACCGTTGGAGAAGGTTTCGACGTGGTGGGCGTGGAGATGTTCGGTGCGGGCGCATCCGGGAAACGCGCATCCTCCATCGCGGGCTCTTGGGGCCATCTGAGCTGTTGCGTCCCCATGACCGGACAACCTATCGAACACACGTTCGATCAGCAAAGGCTCAGGGACAGAAGATTCCGGTGGTAGGCACGACCGACATTCCGGTCGACCGACGAAGACCAAGATCGACGAACACGAGAAGGTGACCGACGCCCACTCCAGCCCATGACATCACTTCCGATGGATCAGGATCGTCTTGTCCCGTGATCTTTGGCCGGCGACGATCTCGATCTGTGCGGTACGAACCCCGAGGTGTGTCGCCAGCAGGCGCCGTACCGCCTCGTTGGCTTTCCCGTCGACGGGTACAGCGCGGGTCCGCACCAGCAACCGGCCATCGCGCTCGCCCCCAACCTCGTCGGTGCGGGCACGGGTGATCACCCGGATGTCGACCCGGTCGCCGGCGTCACGCACGTAGTCCGCCGAGTTCGTGCTCGTGTGGCGTTTCCCTCGTGCGCAGGCTCACCTGATCAAGTGTCCCACGGCCCCGATCCGCAGGGGTTCCGGACGCCTCCACCGAGGGAAGGTGATGGTCGCTCGTAGGGGTCCAACGGGTGATACCTGGGATCGCTGAAATCCGGTGGTGCTAGCCCCAGAACCAGTCGGTGAAGCTGAGCCGGCGTGCGAGTGCTGCGCGGCTGCGGGTGGTGGCGGGGAACCACGCGAGCTCGCGCCCGGCACCGTGCGGCGTGGCAGCGGAGCGGGTGTGCACACCGCGCAGCTTGTGGGTGCGGGCCCGCTCGCCGACGGCTTGGCAGACCTCGTGGGGTACCTCCCGCCCACGTGCATCGAAGGGATAGGTGGCCGGCAGCCCAGCTGATCGGACACCCCGCGCCGAGTGCACATCGGCCACGTTCTGCGAGCGGGGAAGTGTCACCACCGCAAGGTCGGGGCCGAACCGATCATCGAGGTCCTCAGGTTCGTAGGGCCACTGGGCGATGAAGCGGTCGAGGTTGAGTCGGGCTGTGACGACGTCTCCACTCAGGTAGAGCGTGCGCCAGGACCCCGGTGGGTTCCAGCGGCCACCCAGCGCTTGGGCGAAGGTGTCGTCGGTCGGGTCGGCCCAGGCCCGGTCGCAGATCCGGAACCACTCGCTCCCTGCCACGAGGGTCTCCTTGATCATCGAGGGCTCCGACATGGACGGAGGGACCTCTGGGCGGCAGGACTGCTCGGTGGGCAGATGCTCACAGGGGAATGGCTGACCGGGGCACGGCCGTCAGTGGACTGGCCGTCAGGGAAGCGACTGACAGGGAAACTGCTCAACTGGGGGTGCTCAACTGTGGGTGTCGCCGAAGGTGAACATCCGGCGGGTGAGCGCCAGTGCCTCCGGGGAGCGGCCCTCGGAGATCATCTCGAGCAGGCTGAGTCCGCCGAGCCCGGGGGCTGTCCGCCTGAGCACGGCGGGGATCCGTTGTGGCTTGAGGTAGTGCTCGAGGATGTCGGCCATCGCCTCGAGGTCTGCGACCTGGGTGGAGCGATCCGCCGGGATCCCCTCATCGAGCCACTTCGAGACAGCCTGCCGGGACACGCCGAACAGTTCCCCGAGGGCTGTTGCCGAGAGGTTCCACGAGCCCATGATGCGGTCCAGACCCCGTGCACCGAGCAGACGCTCCAGCTCCACTGACAGTTCTGACAACCAGTCCTCGTCGTAGTCGGTTAGAAGCTGCACGGCAGCATCCTTTGGGTGGGTTCTGGTGGGAGACATGGTGGAACCTCCTGACGTGCAACCATATCGCAACCGCAACCGATCCGCAACCAGAGTGGCTGGACGGCTGTACCTCCACCGAGGTTCGCCGCACGGGTAGCCGGGGCGCTCGGCTGCTTCGGCCAGGAACTCAGATCAGGTCGGTGGGGCCCAACTCCATGCCAAGCTCCACCCTACCGACGAGCTCCGCGCTGCGGTCCCAGTCGAACACCACGTGGCCCTTGAGTACCTCGACGTCGCGCTGGAGTCGCTGGAACGGTGAGGACTCCGCGTAGACGCTCGCACCCGACGCCTCTGCCACCGTGGAGATCGCGGCGCGCGACATCCTCACGGTCTGGGCTGCGGCGAGACGTGCCGCGGCGCGGTCGCCGAGGGTTGCACCGACTGCCGACTCGGAGGCCACCGTCAGCGATTCGAGTGCTCCCTCCCACAGGGCACGAGCGGCGCGGACCTCGGCGAGTGCCGCGGACAGGCGGATCCTCGCAGCCGGCTGGTCGGCCTGGCGGCTGCCGAGGGTGTAGGCGAGTACGCGTTCGCGCATCCGTGCCCCGAACTGGTCGACCACGGCCTCTGCGGCCCCGAGAGCAGGTGCCGAGGCCACGAGCGCGAGGGTGGCCATCAGCGGCAGCCTGTCGAGGGGGCTGGATGCTTCGCTTCCGTTGCCGTACAGCATCGTGTGGCCCGACACGGTGAAGTCGTCGGGAACCTCGACCCCTTCGGCCACCACGGCGTTGGACCCGGTGGCCCTCATGCCCGAGGTGAACCAGACGTCCTGCACCTCGAGCTCGTCGACGGGGATGAGAGCGAACCGGGTGCTGAAGGGCGCTCCCTCGGGCGGGGGTGTGTGCTCGTCGAGAGCGTGTACGAGCACGTGGCTGGCGTGGTTGACCCCGGTCGCCCATTCCCAACGTCCGTCGATGACCCAGCCCCTATCGGTGCGGGTCGCCTTGCCCGTCGGCGCCAGCGGGGCCGCGGTGTGGCACCACGGATGCTCTTCGAACAGCTCTGCCCGGGTCTGGGACGGGAACCGCGTGAGGAACCAGTTGTGCAACATCAGGAACGACATCGTCCAGGCGGATGCGCAGCAGCCCTGTGCCATGACCCTGGTGACGGCCCCCAGCTCGGCGATTCCGTGGCCCATGCCGCCCAGGTCGTTAGGCGTGATCACGCCGAACAGGCCCGAGTCCTCCAGTGCGGACACAACCTCTGGATGCACCGTGCGTGTGCGGTCGGCCTCCGCGGCGTGCTCCACCATCAGCGGCACCAGATCCTGCGCCGCTTCGACGCAGTCCGCGGCGTCCGCCTTCTGACC
>JBKEAI010000078.1:0-15124 GCA_047972145.1 Microthrixaceae bacterium | reverse complement strand
GTACACGTCGTTGTGGCGGCCGAGGTAGCAGGAGTCGTGGTACACGACGCGCTCGTCGAGCTTCGCCCCGGTGAGATCCAGCCGCCCGGCGTCGATCAGTTCCTCGAGGAACTGGCTGTGGTGGATCACCTCGTACTGACCGCCGAGTTGGGGGTACTCGTTGCCGATCGTGTTGAAGCAGTGCGGACACTGCGTGATGATCTTGCGCACACCCATGCCGTCGAGGGTCTCGATGTTCTGCATTGCGAGCATCTGGAAGATGTACTCGTTGCCGGAGCGTCGGGCGGGATCCCCGGTACACATCTCCGACGGGCCCAGGATCGCGAAGCTGACGTCGGCTCGCTGGAGCAGCTTGGCCATCGACTGGGTGACCTTCTTGTTCTTGTCGTCGAAGGAACCCGCGCAGCCGACCCAGTAGAGGTACTCGGCGGTGAACGGGTCGCCTCCGTCGATGATCTCGATGCCCTCGAGGTCGTTCGCCCAGTCGCCACGCTCTGTCTGGGACATCCCCCACGGGTTGGCGGAGTTCTCCATGCCGCGGTAGGCGTTGCCCAACTCGGTGGGAAAGTCGGACTCCATCAGCGACAGGTACCGGCGCATGTCGAGAATCTTGTCGAGGATCTCGATGTTGACCGGGCAGTTCTCGTCACACGCGCGACACGTGGTGCACGCCCAGATCTCCTCGGAGGTGATCCGCTCGAACACCGAGTCCGCAGAGACCGTGATCTCCTTGTCGACCCCGATCGGAGGCGACACCTTGGGGTTGCCGGTCGCGTCCATGACCTCGCCGGTCTTGAGCACGATCTCGCGTGGATCGAGCGGCTTGCCGGTCGCATGGGCGGGGCACACCGCGGTGCAGCGTCCGCACATGGTGCACGCGTCGGTGTCTAGGAGTTGCTTCCAGGTGAAATCCTCCACGGCGACCGCGCCGAAGGACTCCATCTCGGTCTCCATCAGGTTCGGCATCGCCTTCATCGCCCCCTTGGGGCGGTCCCGTGCCGAGAGGTACATGTTGAGCGGTGAGGTGAAGATGTGGCGCAGCATCGTGACGGGCAGGATCACGAGGAACGCGATGAAACAGCCCACGTGGATCACCCAGAGCGTCTGGTGGGTGGTGGACAGCGCGCTGGTGGAGAGGTTGTCGAACACCAGCGCGAGCGGGTATCCGACGAATGACCACTTCTCGAAGCTGGGCATGCCGTCGTATGCGATACGCGCGCCTTCGGTGAGAAAGCCCGTCAGCCCCAGCACGAGGAACAGCCCGAGGATCAGGCCGTGCTCGGGCTTGGTCTTGATGCGGATCCGGTAGGGCCGCTGGATGTAGCGCCGCACGATCGCCCAGATCACACCGGCTGTGAACAACACACCCGCAGCGTCTCCGACGAAGGAGTAGGCCTCATAGATCGTGCCGTGCAGGAACTTGGCGCCTTCGGGGAGTTGATGGTTGATCTCGAGCACGGTTGTGACCGCCAACAGGATCAGGAACCCGAAGTAGATCATCGAGTGCATGATCCCGGCTGCGGGATCGCGCAGCAGGGTCTGCATGTAGAGCCCGGCGCGCAGGTTCTCGAGGCGTTTCTTCGCTGTGCTGGGGGTCAGATCCCGTCGATCCGGTCCACCCCTGACCCAGTTCTTCATCCGCTGGGCGAACATGAACGCCCCGTAGACGATGGCGATCGGAACCAGCGTGTAGAACGCGACCTTCAACCATGCCGGGATGTTGTCGAAGACCTCCCGGGTCATCGAGCTGTCGTCGTGGAACTGAAGGATCGATGCCGCGATCCCCGAGATGACCGTGACGAGGGCGACGAGCGCGCCGATCGTTATCGCGATCTGGTACGGCTGGAGTCGTTTGGGCCCCGGAACAGCGGTTTCCGCAGCCTCGTCGGTTGGTGCGTCGGTGGCAGTCATAACGGGGCTCAACCTAGCTCGCGGCGACCTTCGGACACATCCTTGCTGTAGGCCCTGCCCGACCTTGCCGTAGGCCTTGCCCTACGACCTGGCCGCACGGGTCACCAACCTGAGACCGCCGTCGTGACACCGGTGTGTGTCGGTGCGCGGACGTCGGATCGACAGCCCGTCGCACCGGTGAGGTCCGCTTCGTGTTGCTCGGCGGACCGGCGGGCTCCGCCGGTTCACGCCATGTTGTTGAATGGACCCGACCAGAAGGGGATCCGATGAGGGTCATCGCCGTCGCGGGCGCAAAAGGTGGTGTGGGCAAGACGTCCATCGCGGTGAACATCGCCTGCTGGGCGGCGTGCGACGGCATCGCCACCCTTCTTTGGGATCTCGACCCGCAGGGCTCCGCGAGCCACTGCCTTCGGGTCCCACCACGGCGCAGCGGTGCCACGCAGGGGCTGTTCGGCGGCAAGCACAACCTCGACGACCACGTGTGCTCCAGCGTGCACCCGGATCTGGACGTGGTACCCGCGGACTCCGACCTCCGCGACATCGAGAACGTGCTCGCCCGCAGGAAGTGGCCTGCGAAGGCGATCCGAAAGATGCTCCAACCCGTCTCGGAGGACTACGACCTAGCGGTGCTCGACTGCCCGCCCGGACTGGGCCTGCTCGCCGAGGCGGCCTTCAGCGCAGCGTCGGTGGTGGTCGTGCCCGTCGTGCCGTCTCCGCTGTCGGCCCGCAGCCTCGACCAGGTGGGTGCGTTCGTCGAGGAACGGGGCCTCGATACCGACGTGCTCGCGGTGCTCTCGATGGTCGACCGCCGCAAGGTCCTGCACAACCAGATGCTGGCGGCGCTCGACGGCGACGACCGGTTCGCGACGGCGGTGGTGCCGCTGTCCTCCGCCGTGGAACGCATGGGTCTCGAACAGGTGCCCTCGGTACTGTCGTCGCCGCGCAGCCTCGGCTCCAAGGCGATCGGAGACCTGTGGAAGGGGCTACGGGTGTCGCTCGATCTCGGTGACTGACCGTGCAGCCGCCAGGAGCCCGCTCAGCCGCCTGAGGCCTGCTTCGCCACTGCCTCGGCGCGTGCGGCCACCTCCCGGGGGTCCATCAGGTAGCGCTGTGTCACCGGTACCGACTCGGCGGGGGCCATGTCGTCGCCGAGCTCGTAGCGCAGCGGCACCCCGGTGGGGATGTTGAGCTCGGTGATCTCCGAATCCGAGATTCCCTCAAGGTGCTTGACAAGGGCACGCAACGAGTTGCCGTGTGCGACCACCAGCACGCGTCGGCCTGCCCTCAGGTCTGGGACTATCGCGTCGTACCACCAGGGGAGCATCCGGGCGACCACGTCGGCCAGGCACTCCGAGGTGGGAACGAGCTCGGGAGGCAGCGCGGCGTACCGCGGGTCGTCGTTGGGGTTGAACTCGTTGGTCGCCTCGATCGGTGGTGGCGGCACGTCGTAGCTGCGACGCCAGATCTTCACCTGGTCCTCCCCGAAGCGGCGGGTCGTCTCGGCCTTGTCGGCTCCGGTGAGCTCGCCGTAGTGGCGTTCGTTGAGTCGCCAGCTTCGCCGCACGGGAACCCACAGGAGCCCCATGGCATCGAGGGCGACGTTGGCGGTGCGGATGGCGCGGATCTGAAGCGAGGTGTGCAGCACGTCGGGTGTGAATCCGGCCTCGGCCATCATCGAACCCGCCGCAGCAGCCTCTGCCGCTCCCGCATCGGTCAGGTCGCAGTCGTACCACCCGGTGAACAGGTTGAGCTTGTTCCATTCACTCTGGCCGTGCCTGAGCAGTACGAGTTCGGCCATCTGGTTCTCCTGTGTTCTACCGACGCTGTTCTACCGACGGGATGCGCCGGGTCGTGGTCGGCCTGCTCGCGATGGTGCCCCACCGGGGGTCGGTCAGCCAACACGCCCCGGCCGGTGGTGATCGTCGTCGCAGCCGTCTCCGGGCGGGCAGCCGTCTCCGGAGGGCGCAGTCTCCCGACGGCGACAGTCTCCCTGCGGGCAGCGGGGCCCCTGTGGCGGCCACCTACACTTGGCCCGATGCCAGGCGAGGCCCCCCGAGTGTCGGTAGTGATCCCCTGCTACAACTCGCTGCGTTGGCTCCCCGAGACGATGCAGCGGGTGCTCTCGCAGAGCTTCGCCGACTTCGAGGCGATCCTGGTCGACGATGGCGGTGACGACGACCTGGCCGGTTGGGTCGAATCACTCGGAGATCCCAGGGTCCGGGTCGTTCGACAGGACAACGCGGGGGTATCCGCTGCACGCAACCGCGGGATCGACGAGGCCCGCGGGGAGCTCGTCGCGTTCTTGGACTCCGACGACCTGTGGTTCGCGCACACGCTCGGCGCGCTGGTCGGTCGCTACGACGAAGTCATCGGTGAGGGGGACGGGGGCCCACGGGTTGGACTGGTGTACGGCTGGTACCAGGTCGCGGACGAAGCCGGCTCTGCGGTGGGTCGGACCGAGGCCTACGAGGTCGAGGGTGACGCCTGGGAGGGATTCGTGGTGTCGAATCCCGTCGGGCCATCCGCCACGCTGGTCCCCAAGGCTGTGCTGGTCGACGTGGGTGGCTTCGAGGTCAATCGCGATGAGTTCCCGGTCGACGTCGAGGACTGGGAGCTGTGGATAAGGATCGCAGCCGCGGGCTACCGGGTCGCGCTGGTGCGCGATGTGCTCTATCTGTACCGGCGCCACGACTCGAACTCCTCTGTGGACGTGGCATCGCTCGACAAGGCGTATCGACGGCTGCTCGCCAAGGTGTTCGAGGGCCAGCCCCCGCTGCGACGAAGCCTGCTACCCCGGGCGGTCGCGCGGGTGGACATGATCCTCGCCTGGCAGAGCCTCAACGACCTGCGCGACGCCCAGATGGCATCCGCGTACCGCCGCTCGGCGCGCAGGCACTTCCCGGGGGCGCGCCGTGAGGTCGAGTACTGGCGCCTGGGCCTTGCGATAGCGGTTGCGCGGCTGATGGGCCAGGGTGGCTTCGACCTTGTGCGGTCCTCGGCGGGCGGGCTCCGTCGGGTGTTCGGTCTCACGCGCTCCTGACACCGGTCGCGGGCGTGACCGGCCTTGGGCGGCGGGTCCGGGCTCCTTCACTGGATCCCTGTCCTGGATCCCCTCCTGCTGGATCCCCCTGACCCCAGCCCCCTTGAAGTCCGGATCCCCTATTGACCGAGACAATTCTGAGAGTCCTGGGTGTCTGAGAGTCCTGCGCGTATCGAGAGCCTGTTGGACAAAACTTGATATAAGGCCACTCAAGTTTGCTATAGTCAACCGACATATCCACGTTGTAAACGTCTGATGGGCCCGCTAGACAGGGCCCGACAAGACCTCTCGATCCACACAGGAGCCCACAGATGCCAAAGGCCGTAGGAATCGACCTCGGAACCACAAACTCAGTCGTCAGCGCCCTAGAGGCGGGCGACGCGGTTGTCATCCCCAACTCGGAAGGCGCGCGGACCACCCCTTCGGTGGTCGCATTCAAAGACGGCGAAACCCTCGTCGGTGAGGTGGCCAAGCGCCAGGCCGTCACCAACGCCGATCGCACGATCCGTTCGGTCAAGCGCCACGTCGGCACCAACTGGACCGAGGAGATCGACGGCAAGAAGTACACGCCCCAGGAGATCTCCGCGCGGATCCTCCAGAAGCTCAAGCGCGATGCCGAGTCGTACCTGGGCGACACCGTCACCCAGGCCGTGATCACCGTGCCCGCGTACTTCGATGACGCCCAGCGCACCGCGACCAAGGAAGCGGGCCAGATCGCAGGCCTCGAGGTGCTGCGCATCATCAACGAGCCCACGGCTGCTGCTCTCGCCTACGGCATGGACGCCGAGGGCGACGACCAGACCATCCTGGTGTTCGACCTCGGTGGCGGCACCTTCGACGTGTCGGTGCTCGAGATCGGCGACGGTGTGTTCGAGGTGAAGTCCACCCACGGCGACACCAGCCTCGGTGGCGACGACTGGGACGAGCGGATCATCGATTGGCTCGTCACCGAGTTCAAGAACAACCACGGGGTCGACCTGTCCACCGACAAGATGGCGATGCAGCGTCTCAAGGAGGCTGCCGAGAAGGCCAAGATCGAGCTAAGCCAGGTCGCGCAGACCCAGATCAACCTGCCCTTCGTGACCGCCACCGACTCCGGTGCGCTGCACCTCGACATGTCGCTGACGCGGGCGAAGTTCCAGGAGATGACCTCCGACCTGCTCGAGCGTTGTCGTTCACCGTTCGAACAGGCCCTGAGCGATGCCGGACTCAGCCGCTCCGAGGTGGATCACGTGATCATGGTGGGCGGCTCCACCCGCATGCCCGCGGTGCAGGAGCTCGTGCATGACCTGACCGGCCGCGAGCCCCACAAGGGCGTCAACCCCGACGAGGTCGTCGCGATGGGCGCCGCGATCCAGGCCGGCGTGCTCAAGGGCGACGTCAAGGATGTGCTGCTGCTCGACGTGACCCCGTTGTCGCTGGGCATCGAGACCAAGGGCGGCGTGATGACCAAGCTCATCGAGCGCAACACCACCATCCCCACCCGCAAGACCGAGGTGTTCACCACCGCCGAGGACAACCAGCCGTCGGTGGAGATCCACGTGCTCCAGGGTGAGCGCGAGATGGCCGACTTCAACAAGACGCTCGGCAAGTTCCAGCTCGTCGACCTTCCTCCGGCACCCCGTGGGATGCCCCAGATCGAGGTGACCTTCGACATCGACGCCAACGGCATCGTGAACGTGGCCGCGAAGGACCGCGCCACCAACAAGGAGCAGTCGATCACGATCACCGGCCAGTCCTCGTTGTCCAAGGACCAGATCGACCAGATGGTGCGTGACGCCGAGAGCCATGCGGAGGAGGACAAGCGCCGTCGTGAGGAAGCCGACGCCCGCAACTCGGGTGACTCGCTGGTGTACCAGACCGAGAAGCTGCTCTCCGAGCAGGGCGACAAGCTCCCCGATGCACAAAGGGAGGAGGTCGAGGGCGCCCTCGCGGATCTGCGCTCGGCCCTCGAGGGTTCGGAGGCGTCGGTGATCTCCGAAGCCACCGACCGACTCGTCGAGGCATCCCAGAAGATCTCGCAGTACCTCTACGAGCAGTCGGCGTCGGAGGACGCGGCGTCGAACGCCGGTGCTGCCGGTGACCCCGGAGCGGACTTCGTCGACGACGCGGATGTGGTCGATGCCGAGGTGGTCGACGAAGCGGATGCCGACGAGGAGACCCAGTGAGCACATCGGACCAGCCGGATGCGGACGCGGGCCCAGGTGTCGACCCTGACGGGGTAGACACCGAGCTCCCCGCGGATGGGTCCCGGGGCGAAGACGCCGACGGGCCCCTGGCGGCGGACGCCACAGATGAGGCCGCGCTCGACGGGGTCGATCCCGATGGGGCCGGGTCCACCGCGGACGGCACGTTCGCAGCGGCAGTCGCAAGCCTCGACATGTCCTCCGAGGAGGCTATGGCCGAGGCGGTCGAGCTCGCGCAGCGCCTGGAAGCCGAACGCGACGACTACCTGGATCACCTGCGTCGCCTGAAGGCCGACTACGAGAACTACAAACGTCGCGTCGACGCTCAGCGAGCGGACCAGCGCGCACAGGCGGCGCTGGAACTGGTGAGGGAGCTTCTCCCCGTGCTCGATGCGTTCGACGCTGCGCTGACCCACGGCAACGAGGAGATCGTCCCGTTGCAGACCCAGTTGGTGCAGACCCTCACCAAGCAGGGACTCGAAGTGGTGGCGGACGCCGATGTGCCCTTCGACCCCAACGTCCATGAAGCGGTCATGCACGAAGACGGCGACGGCGAGGCGGTTGTGGCGGAGGTCCTGCGCACCGGCTACCTGTGGAACGGCCGCGTGGCGCGCGCCGCGATGGTCAAGGTCCGGGGCTGAAGGGCGTATCGGAGGAGTGATGGACGTCGATCGCGAGTGGTTCGAAAAGGACTACTACCGCGTGCTCGGCGTGTCGAAGGACACCCCCGCGAAGGAGGTCACCTCGGCATACCGCAAGCTCGCCCGCGAGCTGCACCCGGATGCCAACCCGGGTGATGCCGCGGCGGAGGAGCGCTTCAAGGAGGTGTCGTCGGCCTACGAGGTGATCGGCGACCCCGACAAGCGCAAGAAGTACGACGAGGTTCGCGCGATGGGCCCGATGGCCGGCCCCATGGGCGGATTCGGTCCGGGGGGAGCCGGCGGCTTCCAGGGTGGCGGTGGCTTCCAGGGCGCCGATCTCGGTGACCTGATCGGCAACCTGTTCGGTCGTGGTCGGGCGCCCGGTGGACAACCCGCGGGCCCCCAGAAGGGAGCCGACCTCGAAGCCTCGCTGACGATGCCCTTCGAGGCGTCGATCGCCGGTGCCACCACGACTGTGCAGGTCACCTCCGATGTGCGTTGCCCCGACTGCTCGGGTTCGGGTGCTGCGCCCGGCACAGTGCCGAGGGCGTGCCCGGACTGTGGTGGTAGGGGTGCTGTCGAAGAGGACCAGGGTTTCTTCTCCTTCAGCCGTCCGTGCACCAACTGCGGTGGGCGTGGCACGGTGATCGACACGCCGTGTCCGACCTGTCACGGTCAGGGGGTCGTGCACCGTCCCCGCGAGATAAAGGTGAGGATCCCCGAGGGGGTTCGTGATGGACAGCGCATCAGGGTGCGCGGACGAGGGGCGGCAGGGACCAATGGCGGACCTGACGGCGACCTGTTCGTGCGGGTCCAGGTGCAAACGCACGCGTTGTTCGGCCGCAAGGGTGACCACCTGACGGTGAGCGTGCCCGTCACGCTCGCGGAGGCGGCGCTCGGCGCGGAGATCTCGGTGCCCACCCTCGGCGGCGACCCCGTGACGATGCGCGTGCCGGCAGGCACACCCAGCGGAAAGACGTTCAGGGTTCGTGGCCGCGGGGTGAAGACCAAGCGCAGCACCGGTGACCTGATGGTGACGGTGGACGTGGACGTGCCCACCGAGCTCTCGAAGCCCCAGAAGGTCGCCCTCGAGGCCTACGCAGCGGCGACACCTTCACCGCGCACCACGACCGAACCTGCACACCAGAGTTGATCGGCGATGTGGCATCCTCTGGGCACCTCATCGAACGGAGTCACCTCGATGGGTGTTGCGCAGGTCGAAGGGGAGGTCCACTCCGATGCCTGAGTACAACCAGGCGGTCTATGTGATCTCGGTGGCCGCGGAGCTCGCTGGGGTGCATCCCCAGACCCTGCGGATCTACGAACGCAAGGGTCTGGTCGAGCCGGGCCGCACCAGCGGGGGGAGCCGCCGCTACAGCGATGCGGACATCGCGTTGTTGCAGCGGATCCAGGACCTGACCAACGACGGCCTCAACCTTGCGGGTGTAAAACGCGTGCTCGAGCTCGAAGCGGAGCTTGCATCCCTGCGTGCGGAACTCGAGTCCCAACGCGATGCGGCCATCCAGGAGGTCGAGTCGGTGCACCGCCAGTACCGGCGCGACCTGGTGCCGTTGCGCCAGGCGGTCGTCCCGTTCTCGGGCCGCCGTCGCCGCTGATGGGCGGCGCCCGGTGAGTCGGGCCCGCTGGTGCGGGATCGTTGTCGTGGTTCTCGGAGCAGTGGCGTCGACCGTCGCCCTGGGAGGACCGGTCGGCGCTGTCCCAGCACAGCCGGGTGCCGGCAACGACGCTGCGCGGGCACAGGCTCCGCCCGGCGGTGCGGGGGATCCCGCGGCGCCGACGAGGGTTGCCCTCGTGGGTGATTCGATCATGGCCGGTGCGGTCCCACAACTCGACGCGTCGCTGCGCGCGGCGGGGTTCGATCCGATCGTGGATGCGCAGGAGAGCCGCTCGACATCGCGGGGCGCGGACAGTGTCGGTCTGTACGCCGCAGCGGGGGTGGACGAGATAGTGGTGATGTTGGGAGCCAACGATTCGGGCGACCCTGATCTGTTCGCCTCGCGCGTTGCCGAGGTGATCGCTGCCGCGGATGGGGTGGACCGGCTCTACTGGATCACGATCCCCGAGGTGCGCGACTACTACCCGGCGGCCAATCGCATCGTGGCCGACCAACTCGCCGCACGGCCCGGGGCAAAGGTGCTCGACTGGAACTCGGTGCTCGTCGCGGGGGACCTCACCGGTGGTGACGGGATGCACCTGAGACCCGAGGGTGCTGACGCGTTGGCCGCGTTCGTCACGATGAACCTGAGCGCGGACCGCGATCAGGCCGCCGCGGACGCGGGCGAGGCCCGGCTATCCACCACGACCGTCGATCCTGCAACCGAACGCGATGTGGCGAGGGTGGCTACGGACAGCGATCCGGTCGAGACGGCTGCGAGCCCCGGCGGGGTCGTGCTCGCTGTATTGCTGGTGGCGGTGATCCTGGGGGCGTCGGGAGTTGCCGTGGCGCTGTGGGCTCTCTGGAACTCCCGTCCGCTCAGGGCCTCCTCAGGCTTGAGCAAAGCTGAATAAAACTTGAGTATCATCCACTCAAGTTTTCTGCTATCATACCGCCATGACCATTGACCCCAACACCTGGACCCTGAAGACCCAGGAGGCTGTGAACACGGCGATGGCCGACGCGAAGGCCCGATCACACGCCGAGGTCACACCCGATCACGTGCTCGCAGCCCTTCTCGCACAGGACGACGGGGTCGTCCTGCCCGTGGTGCGCAAGCTCGGACTGGCTCCGATGCAGCTCAAGGATGCGGTCGAGGAACGTCTCGCGAATCTGGCCACCGCGTACGGCACCGATACGAGGATCGGGCGCGACTTCACCGCTCTGTTCGAATCGGCAGATGCCGCCCGCAGCGAGTTCGGCGACGACTACCTGTCGACCGAACACGTCCTGTTGGCCGCCGCTGAGGCCGATCGTTCCCGCCCCGAGGCGGAACAACTGATGGCGGGTGTGTCCCGCGACGACCTGCTGGGTGCGCTGGCAGGAGTGCGCGGATCGCAGCGGGTGACCAGCCAGAACCCCGAGGACACCTACCAGGCGCTCGAACGCTACGGCCAGGACCTCACCGAGGACGCGCGCAGCGGCAAGCTCGACCCTGTGATCGGACGCGACTCCGAGATCCGTCGCGTCATCCAGGTACTCAGCCGCCGGACCAAGAACAACCCGGTCCTCATCGGCGAGCCGGGCGTCGGTAAGACCGCTGTGGTGGAGGGCCTTGCGCAGCGCATCGTCGAGGGGGACGTGCCCGACTCGCTGCGCAACAAGCGCCTCGTCGCGCTCGACCTCGGGTCGATGGTCGCCGGGGCGAAGTACCGCGGCGAGTTCGAGGAACGACTCCAGGCGGTGCTGGCCGAGATCAAGGACTCCGCAGGGGAGGTCATCACCTTCATCGACGAGATGCACACCGTCGTGGGGGCGGGCGCAACCGGTGAGGGCGCCATGGATGCGTCCAACATGCTCAAGCCGATGCTCGCGCGCGGCGAGCTGCGAATGGTCGGCGCCACCACGCTTGATGAGTTCCGCAAGCACATCGAGAAGGACCCCGCCCTCGAGCGCCGTTTCCAACAGGTGCTGGTGGACGAGCCGTCGGTGGAGTCCACCATCGCGATCCTGCGCGGACTCAAGGAGCGCTACGAGGTCCACCACGGCGTGCGCATCCAGGACCCCGCGCTCGTCGCGGCTGCGGTGCTGTCGGACCGCTACCTGACAGGGCGCTTCATGCCCGACAAGGCGATCGACCTCGTCGACGAGGCCGCTTCCAGCCTGCGCATCGAGATCGATTCGGTGCCCACCGAGATCGACGTGGTCGAGCGGCGCATCCGCGGCCTCGAGATCGAGCGAGTGGCGCTCGACAAGGAGACCGACGACACCTCCCGTGAGCGTCTCGACGCGCTCGACGAGGAGCTCGCCAACCTGCGCGAGCAGGCCGATTCCATGCGGGCGCACTGGCAGATGGAAAAGGACCGGATCGGAGCGATCCGCGAGATCAAGGAACGTGCGGAGAACCTGCGCGCGGAGGCCGAGCGCTGCGAGCGCGAGGGCGACCTCTCGCGCGCGTCGGAGATCACCTACGGCCACCTGCCGGTGCTCGAGCGCGAGATAGAGGTGGCGACCCGCGAGCTCGCCGAGCTCCAGTCGGAGCGCAGGATGCTCAAGGAGGAGGTCGACGAGGAGGACATCGCTGCGGTGGTGTCACGTTGGACCGGGGTTCCGGTCAGCCGTCTCATGGAAGGCGAGATGGCCAAGCTCGTGCGTCTCGAGGACGTTCTCCACGAGCGGGTCGTCGGCCAGGACGAAGCCGTCGCATCGGTCGCCAATGCGATCCGCCGCAGCCGTGCCGGACTGTCCGACCCGAACCGACCGATAGGCAGCTTCCTGTTCCTCGGGCCGACCGGGGTGGGCAAGACCGAGCTCGCCCGCAGCCTCGCTGACTACCTCTTCGACGACGAGAGGGCGATGGTGCGCATCGACATGTCCGAGTACATGGAGAAGCACTCGGTCAGCCGGCTCATCGGAGCGCCCCCCGGCTACGTCGGATACGACGAGGGTGGCCAGCTCACCGAGGCGGTCCGGCGCCGGCCCTACTCGGTGGTGCTGCTCGATGAACTGGAGAAGGCTCACGGTGACGTGTTCAACGTGCTGTTGCAGTTGCTCGACGACGGGCGCCTCACCGATGGCCAGGGCCGCACGGTCGACTTCACCAACACGGTGCTGATAATGACCTCGAACCTGCCCGGCGATCCGCGGGACTTCTTCCGCCCCGAGTTCGTAAACAGGGTCGACGAGATGGTGCGGTTCTCCGAGCTGAGCGAGGGAGACCTCGAAGGGATCGTCGCTATCCAGTTGGAGCACCTGCACACGCGGCTCGAGGCCCGGCGGATCGACCTCGAGGTCACCCCCGAGGCGATGGCCAAGCTCGCACACGACGGGTACGACCCCGCATTCGGTGCCCGCCCGCTCAAGCGCCTCATCCAGACCGAGGTGGGCGACCGCCTCGCGATGGAGATCCTCGAAGGCAACCTGGCCGAGGGTTCCAGGGTGGAGCTCGGTGTCGCCGATGGCGTGTTCGTGACCACCAAGGCGTGAAGCCGATCGCCCGGGACACGCGGAGTTGTCGATAGCGGGGCGCAACCGCGCTTCGCTTTCGGTCACGGCTGTCGGTCACGGCTGTCGGTCAGGTTTGTTGGACAGGGTTCTTGGACAGGGTTCGGTGGTCGGTGGGAGACGGCCAGCAGACTGCTGGTGGGCGCATCATCGGGTTTTTCAGCACCCTGCTACAGTCGACTCTTCGCCGTTTCGAACCCACGAGGTGATCGCGAGTGCCGGCAACAGTTGTGGTGGGCACCCAATGGGGTGACGAGGGCAAGGGAAAGCTGACCGACCTCATCGCCAAGGAGATGGCGATGGTCGTGCGCTACCAGGGCGGTCACAACGCCGGGCACACCCTTGTTGTCGACGGCGAGTCCTTCGCCCTGCAGCTCGTGCCCTCGGGAGTGCTGTACGACCACATCGTGCCCGTGATCGGCAACGGCGTGGTCGTCGACCCGTTCGTCCTGCTCGCCGAGATGGATGCGCTCACCTCCAAGGGCGTGGACTGCTCGCGCCTGGCGGTGTCGGGCAACGCGCACCTGATCCTGCCGTACCACCAGGAGCTCGACATGCTCACCGAGCGGTACCTCGGCAAGAACAAGTTGGGCACCACCAAGCGCGGGATCGGCCCCACCTATGCCGACAAGGCGATGCGTGTCGGGATCAGGGTGCAGGACCTGCTCGACGAGAAGATCTTCCGCGCCAAGCTCGACGCGGTGCTCGGCGACAAGAACACCGTGTTGGCCCGCGTCTACAACCGTCTGCCGACCGATCCCGACGAGCTCGCCCAACGCCTGATGGACGAGGTCGTCCCGCGGCTGGCCCCCCATGTGGCCGACACGGTCGGACTCGTGCACGAAGCGCTCGACGCACACCGCAACGTCCTGTTCGAGGGAGCCCAGGCGACCTTCCTGGATCTCGACCACGGGACCTACCCGTTCGTCACGTCGTCCAACCCTGTCGCCGGTGGAGCCTGCACGGGCGCGGGGATCGGTCCCCGCGACATCCAGCGGGTGGTCGGGATCGCCAAGGCGTACATCACCCGGGTGGGCGCCGGACCGTTTCCAACCGAGCTCTTCGACGAGCACGGTGACGCACTCGTGGAACGGGGTCACGAGTTCGGGACCAACACCGGGCGACGTCGTCGCCCGGGGTGGTTCGATGCGGTCATGATGCGCCAGGCAGTGCGGCTCAACTCCCTGTCGGAGGTTGCGATCACCAAGCTCGACATCCTCGATACCTTCGACACCCTCAAGGTGTGCGTCGCGTACGACGTCGACGGGCAGCGTCACGAGCACCTGCCCTACCACCAGTCGGACTTGCACGCTGCGAAACCGATATACAAGGAGCTACCGGGCTGGCAGACGGACCTCACGGGGGCCACCGAGCGCGGGGACCTGCCGGGCGAGGCGGTTCGGTACCTCGAGTTCCTCGAGGAACAGATCCGCGCACCGATCACGCTCGTCGGCGTCGGCCCCGGCCGTGACCAGTCCGTACACTTCGGGACCTGAGTGCGCGACGTGAGTTCGCACCGCGTCACCGGACCCATCCAAGAGCACACGAACTCGGTAAGAGAGCAGTGTCGGTAAGAGAACAACGTCGGTAGGAGAACAATGTCGATTGTGAAGATCAATGCCATCGAGATTCCCGAGGGCGCGGGACCCGAGCTCGAGGCGCGTTTCGCTGCGCGGGCGGGAGCGGTCGAGAACCAACCTGGATTCGAGCGCTTCCAACTCCTGCGCCCGCTCGAGGGGGAGTCTCGTTATTTCGTGGTGACCTGGTGGGCCGACGAGGAGTCGTTCCAGGGGTGGATGAGCAGCCAGGACTTCGCGAAGGGTCACGCCAACGCGGGACCTCCCGCGGGTAGCAGCCCAGGTGCGGGTTCCGAGGGACACAGCGAGGGTCAGGCACACAGCGGGGGTCAGGCACTCAGCGGGGCTGAGCGACCCGGCGGGGTTCAAGGACACGGCGGAGATCGCCCTGCCGTTGCGACGGGGTCGTCGCTGCTGTCATTCGAGGTTGTCGAAGAGGTCGGACCCGCCGGTGGTTGACAGCCCGACTCGTGCCTGTGTCCGATGAAGGTGTGGGCTCGATGAAGGTCTGTGTCCGATGAAGGTCTGTGTCCGATGAAGGTCTGTGTCCGATGAAGGTCTGTGTCCGATGAAGGTCTGTGTCGTCGGATCCGGTGGTCGCGAGCATGCGCTCGCGCGCGTGCTCGGACGTGATGCCGAGGTTGTCGTCA
>JBKEAI010000022.1:0-3496 GCA_047972145.1 Microthrixaceae bacterium | reverse complement strand
GGATCGTCGACACGTTGTTGGCGATCGTCTTCGATGAGAGGTGGAGCCGGTCGCCGATCTCGGGATTGGTGAGACCGTCCGCAATCTGGCCGAGGATGTCGCGCTCGCGGTCGGTGAGCTCGGGGAACGGCTCGGGAGTTTCTGTCGGCGCTTGGCCTGCTCTGCCGGCGAGGCCCCCAAGCAAGCCGGGTTCAAGTACAGCGGTTCCGGCCGCCGCTGATCTGATCGCCGACAGGATGTTGGCCCCGTGGGTACCCTTGAGGAGGTAGCCGCCCGCACCGGCTCGGAGCGCGGCGACCACGGTGTCGTCATCGTCGAGCATTGTGAGCACGATGACCGTCGTCGATGGCAGGGCTTCCATGATGCGCCGGGTTACCTCCACGCCGTGGACCTCCGGCATATCGAGGTCGATGATCGCAACATCGGGTTGGCGATCGAGAACAACCTCGATGGCTGCGGCACCGTCGGCTGCTTCGCCCACGATCCGGATGTCGTCGGTTCCGGAGACAACCGCACGCAAGCCTTGCAGGACGAGCGGGTGATCATCGGCGATCACCACCTCGATCTCCGAGCTGGTTTTGCTGCGGTCATTGCCGGTGGGGGTGCTGTTCATGTCGGTGAGATTCCGAGTGGGAGTCGTGCATGTAGGTGGGCACCGTTCGGAGTGGGACCGCACTGCAGGTCGCCGCCGAGTTCTGACGCGTGCTCGCGCATGGAGGTGATGCCGACACCCGGTGTCCACGGCTCGGTCGAGCTGCCGTCGTCGCATACGTCGAGCAGCATCATGTGGCCGTCGTGTGAGATCGTGGCGTGGCACTTGGAGGCGGTCCCGTGCCTCACGCTGTTGGTAGCGGCCTCGACGACGATCCGGTATGCAGCCACCTCGACTGCAGCAGGCAGATCGGGAAGATCGGTGGCGTCGAGCACGACCCGGCAGCGAGCCGATTCGAGGCGGCTCAAAGTGAGGCGGATCGCTTCGGCGAGATCATGGTTGTCGAGCACGGGCGGTCGGAGTCCGTAGACGAGGCGACGAACATCGGCGAGCGCTCGGGTTGCTGCCTCGCGGGCATCGTCGAGGTGACCGCCAGCAATGCCCGACGGGTCGTCGAGCTGGACGCGTGCCGCGTCGATGTTCAACCCGACCGCGGTCAATGCCGGTCCGAGCCCGTCGTGGAGGTCGCGGCGGATCCTGCGACGCTCCTCCTCGCGCGCGGTGACCAACCGCTGCCGGGAAGTGGCCAGGTCGGCAGCGAGTACCTCGGCGCGCACCGCGACACCGGCGTGGCGGGCGATGTCTGAGAGAAGTCGCCGGTCGCGTGCGTCGAGTCGGTCCTCACCCGATCGCGGCGCAGCGACCAGGTAGCCTTCGACCGTGCCCTCGTGGACGAGCGGCCAGCGCTCTACCGACGCCTGCTCCGTGCCGGCCGCTGCGATCACGCCGTCGCTGGTGCGCTCGATCGCGACGTAGGGAAGGCGTAGCGACGACGACAGCGTGCCGACGAGAGCGGGGAGCACCTGCCCCGGCTCGACAACCTCGGACAACCGCTGATCGAGCGCGCTGATCGTCCGGTACGGATCGCGCCGGTCGCCATACGCGAGTCGATCGACCACCCGCTGAGCGAGCGAGCGGATCGGAGCGAACGCGACGGCAACGACCGCCGCCGCGAGCGATGCACCGAGCGCGTCCGACATCAGGCCGGTCCCGAATCGGACGACCACGAGATACACCACGATCAGGACGCAGGTGGCGATCGCGTAGGCCGCTGAACGGCGGACGATCGTGTCGATTGCCCACAAGCGGTAGCGCAGGACCGGGATCGCCAGCGTGGTCACGAACAGCAGGCTTCCGAAGATGTCGACCAGGTCCAGCCAGGACGTCTCGGCGACCGCAAACGGGAACAAGGCGAAGCTGACCAGGACACCGGCTGCCATCCACTTGAGCTGCTGGCGTTCAATTCCGCGGGCACGCCGATAGCGGAGGAGGACTCCGATTCCGGCCACGAGGCCGGCGAGGACGACGAGCGGAGCGACCAGCAGCGTCGCGTCGGCGATGCGGCCGATGGTGGTCTCTGCGGTGATTGGGTTGGACGCATCGGCGGACGGCGCGGGGAGCAGGTCGGATAGTTCCGATCGGAGACATCCACCGACGACCACGATCGCCGTGCCGACCACGATCAGGATCTCGAGGGTTCTCCCGCGACGCGATGACGGTGATCCGGTTGGGAAGCGGACGTAGACGATGCCCTGTACGGCAACCGGGATGAATCCGAGGCCCGATGCTGCGAGGCCCAATCGCGCGATCGTCGAGTCACCGCCGTCCCGAAGGACGGTGAGCGCCGGAAGCAGCGCTCCTGCGACGATCACCTGTGTAGCGGCCGCTCCCGCTAGGAGCCAGCCGAACGGCAGGTCGGGTCGGCGATCGATCAGCACGGCGCCGACGATGCCGTAGCTGACGATCGTCACCAGCAGCGCAGGCCATCGCGTACCCTCCGCGTCGATGCTTGGTCCAACGCTGGTGATGTACCACACGACGATCCCGACACCGAACGCAACCACGACCAGCGTGGCGAGTGCCCACCACCGTGGCGCGATAGTTCGCTGGTCTCTGCCTTCCATGCTGTCCAGCATTGCCGCCCGGTGAACAGCCGGCAACGGCTGCGATTCCCGCTACCTCGGGAAATGATCCCGACACCGCGAGCATGCGCGTTCCGGTCAACGCCACGGTCATCTCGAGGTTGGATCGGGGAACCGTCGATCGGCTTCGCAGGTGCGTCCGTCGCCCTCTTTCAGATGACCGACAACGAATTCGACGCCCAGCGACCGGCGTGAGCGCGGTGCACGAATCATGACCACGGACGTCGATCACAGCGGGATGTTCTCCCACGAGCCGGGGAACGTGCACCCTGGACGCAGGACTCGCGCATCGGTTGTCGTGGAGTCCATGAAACGAATCCGGATCACCATCCTCGCCGCCCTCGTCCCGTTCGCCGCCCTCGCCGGGTGTGGGAGCGACGGCGAGCGCCTCACCAGACAGGAGTTCCAAGGGCAGGCCAATGCGATCTGTGCCGACGCCAACGCAACGATCGGGGAGGCACTCGGACCAACCTTCGCCGGTGAGCCCACACCGGAGCAACTGCAAGAAGCGTTCGACACCGTCCTCGCCACCTCACGGAAGATGCACGACGACATCGCCGCCCTCGACGCGCCTTCGGACCTCAGCGACGACGTCGACGCGATGCTCACCTCGTTCGACGCCGGGACTGACGAAGCCGAATCCTCGGGCCTCGCCTTCTTCGACGACGACGAGGACCCGTGGGCGGACGCAGGCCGTCAGGCCAGTGCACTCGGTCTCGACACCTGCGCCGGAGGCTGACCGAGCTCCGACAGCGATCGTCGGTGGCTGGCGCTCGTGCACGACGTTCCTGTGCGCCTGCTCGCAACCGACGACAACCGCTGGACATCGCCGGAGTCCGATTGCGCCATGGTGCCGATGGGA
>JBKEAI010000075.1:0-12990 GCA_047972145.1 Microthrixaceae bacterium | reverse complement strand
CCGAGCATCTCCACGGTCGTGTACAGCGGTTCGTCGGCGTCGGTGAGCGCGACGACGTGTTCCGAGGCGAGGAACTGGTCGGTCAGCTCGATCAGCCGAGACGCGCCACACAGCAGCGGCTGTGCCTGTGCGCCATCGGCAGCGGGCACGGGATGGTTCGCCATGGCGACGAGCGCCTCGGACCGCGAGAACACCGACCCGCCAGCGCAGATGCCCTCGGCTCCGGCGAGGGACTCGAACAACGCCGTCTCGTCGACCTCCTGCGCCTGTGGCTTATGCCTGGTGACTGCGGCGAGCGTGTCGGTTGTGAGTCCGGCGAGGTGTCGGCGGAGCCGGTCGGTGTCGGCCGGGGTCCACAGCCGCGCCGGTGGGGCAGTAGTGGCGGCGTGTAGCTCGGCGGGTCCGAATCCGTGCGTGGCGAGGCGCTCGGCCCAGGCTCGCCGGAGGGCGGTGGGGTCGGTGCCGGTGGTCTTGCCGGCGCGGGTCATCAGGGCGGCCTGTTGGCGGGCGTGGGTGGAGTGGGCGCCGAGTTCGTTGGTGAGGTTGAGGATCTGTTGGCGTCGGGTGGACATGGCTCGGATGGCGTCGTCGCCGACGCCTTCGACGTTGGCAATACCTCGGTGGGTTGCGGTCCAGGCGATGCCTCGCCGGTTGCAGGAGTGCTGCATCTCGGCCTCGGCGAGGTAGCCGGCGGTCGTGGCGTGGGCGAACAGGCCACGACCGTCGAGGGCCTGGACTCGGCCGTCGGGGCTGGTGCCCATGTTGGTGATGACGACGTGTTCGTGGAGCTGAGGTTCGAGCTCCCGGTTGGTCGAGTGCCGGTACGAGGCGGCGATCATCTCGCCGGCGGGTTCGGAGGCTCGGCCACGGCGGACCCACACAGCGTTGCCCTCGAGGTAGGCGACGCCACGGGCGACGCCGGCCTCGAAGGCTTCCTCGACCAGGGCCCGGACTTCGGGGCTGCCGGTGGCCCACAGGATCGATAGGGACTTCGGCGCCGAGAACGTCACGTCGTAGGCCATCACCACCTGCGGGACCTGCCGGTCGGCAATGAACCGCTCGACCTCGGCCCGGGTGACCATCCACTGCCCGTCGACCTTCTCGGCCGACAAGTAGGTGCCTGACCGATGACCAGTAGATGGACCGGAGCGGCCAGTAGATGCCGTTTCGGGAGCAGTAGATGGTCCGTGTTCGTGCTGGTCAGCCTGGTTCTTGTTGGCGAGGCGCCAGAGGTAGGTGCGGTGGACGCCGGTCGCCTCGGCGGCAAGGGGCAGGGTGAAGAGCTCGTTCGGGTCGCCGGGCGGGAGGCCCTTGCCGTGGTTCTTCGCTCGGCCAGCCGAACCGGTGGCGGTGACAAGCTGCTCGCCGGTGTGGGGGTCCTGGCCGAGCAGAATCCGGGTGAAACGCTCGGCGTCGACCGCGCCGGCGAGCTCGGCGATGCCCGTTCCTCTCCACCGGCCCGGTTGTTCGGGCGAGTCCGAGTAGTAGCCGCCAGGGCCCGAGGCGGTACCGCTCAGTGTGGGCGCGGGTTCGCCCTTGGTGCCCGGTCGTGCGCGATCACCGGCGACGCCTCCCTCGAGGTAGTTGACGATGTCGCGGGCGGCACCCCTGGTGCGGTCGGAGCGAGCGCCGAGCGCCGTGACGCTCACCAGCATCGTGACCGTCGAGGTCTCGAGGTTCCCATGCTGGACCAGGGACACCGAGAGCCCGTGAGCGCGACAGCGCTTGGTGGTCTTCTTCAGCCGAGGGGCATCTACTGGTGGGCCGGAGGTCGGTAGACCTCCAGATGTGTCTCGGCGCTTTCCTGGAGGGCAGTAGATGCTGAGCCGGCGGCCTCGGCTCCGTGCTGAGCGCTAGTCGTTCTGATCGAGGGCGGCCGTGCGCTCGGCCGGGTACTTGGGGGCCTGGGCGTCGGTGCGGATGAGGCGGACGATGTCCTTGCCGATACGCCGATCGTGAAGGAGAACTTGGCGTACGCCGTGGCGACGTGCCAGCTGTTCGGCCTCGGCGACACGGTGTGGCTGCTTGTCGAGCCGGTTGGCTTGGCGACGTAGACACTCGGTCAGTGGCCCGCGACGGAAGGATGCATCGACGTCTGGCTGCTCGAGAAGGTAGTGCACGGCGTCGTTGTCCCACGGGTCGTCGCCCCTGGGGTTGGGATAGGTCGTTGGTGCTTCGGGCATGTGTGACTCCGAAAGTGAATTGGGGGGCGGCTCGAGGTGGTTGTGGCGGTCGACTACGGCCAAGCTTCGACCACATGCCCGAAGGAGTTGGTCTAGGAGGTCGACGGACGGGGTGGTTGAGCCCGATTCGATCCGGGCGACGGTTGAGACCGGCTTGTCGACGATTTCGGCGAGTCGACGCATCGAGAGGTTGGCGCTCTGTCTTGCTTTGGCCAGCTCTTGTGCGGCTCGGAACACTGTTGCATATTCGCGCACAGCGTCCCCAGTGTCAATTGGGGACCCGGCGAGGGCGGGCCCGGCTTCCCCAAGCGGGCCCGCCCTCGATCTTGGTCAGAAGGCCTCCTCGCCAGGCTTGGGGTCGTCGCTGGTGCGGCGGGGCTGGTCGAGGTAGGTGACCTGGTTGGCGATGACCTCGTAGCGCTCCCGGTTGTTGCCGTCGTTGTCGGTCCAGGTGTTGTGGTGGAGGCGGCCGGCGATGGCGACGTGACGGCCCTTGGTGAGCCACTTAGCGTCGTTCTCGCCTCGGGTGACCCCTGCTGGGACTGGTGTGTCGGGCGCAAGCGGTGAGGGCGTCGTCGCCTGGTGCCGTCGTCGGCGACATGACGCCACGACCCGACCCCGTCACAGTTGTCGAACCACGACCCCAGGTCGCCACAGCGCCCACACCGACCCCGCTTGCGCACCTTGGCACGAACGTGCACCCGCAACTTCGGGCGGTCCCCGTCGATGACCTCCGCTGACACGATCACGACCACGCGGGAGAACCCACAGATCGTCTTGAGTACCTTGCTGACGCGCACGCCGTTCGCACCTCGCTGCCGTTTCTAGACAGCTCGGAAGCTACGGACCGGGCGGCATGCGCACCCTCACCCAACCCACAGCCCCATCAGTTGAGCCCCATTTCAGCGGTCCCATCTCGGCGCGATGCCCTTCGGCGACCAAGGCCACGAGACGCACACGGTCCGAGGTCAGCTCGAGGGTCTGGGCCCAGCAGTCGAGCAGCTCCTGTTGTCGGCCCAGCTGGGCTTCGAGCTCCGCTGCGGTGGGTGTGGAATACAACTTGGCCTCGACTGACAGGATCCAGTCGGGTCCGGCGATCACCACATCTGGGGTATCGCGTCCATCGATGCAGTCGTCCCAGATGCCGCTGCTGTCGAACGGCGCAGACTCGGCGAAGCCGTACTCGGTGAGAAACTGAACCTTCGGCGCCGCGGCGGTCTGGTCAAGCACCTGCGGCAGGCCACAGAGGTCGAGGAAGCGGTCGAGATGCTCGAGCCTGTCTCCGGCCACGATCCCCGGCAGGACGGTGCCGGTGAAGTAGCGCTCCTTGCGGTTGAACGGCAAGTGCTCCGACGGAAGCTCAGTGCTGGACATGGCAGCGAGCATTCCACAACGCCCGCGTCCGAGGGTTCAACCGAACGTGTCGAGGATCGCCATCAGAGTTCCGAGTATCCCGACGAGCGCGATCGTGTGGCGGAGCTGCTGGCTCGTCACTGGGTTGCGAAACTCGGCGATCTGGGGCTCGAGGTCCTTGTGCAGGCTGTCGTTGTCGTGACGAAGCCCGTCGAACTCATGGCGCATGCCGTCGAACTCATGGCGGAAATCCGGACCGAGCCGCTCCTCGAGATGGTCGAGATCCCGTTTCGTCGCTACGTCGGCCCAGCCGACATGTGGCAGGTGTTCCATCAGAACGTTGGCCCTGTGCTCGCCGAGGACTTCCTTGAGTGCCTAGTGGAGGTCGCGGCGGTATGCGTTGGTGATGGACAGGGTACTTGTCCGCGTTGTTCGTTCGTCGGGGAAGCAGTCACCGAGGATGCAACCGGCCTGGGACAAGTCGGCAGCAGGCGGCCGGCTGGGTGTCCCATCTCCTCGTTCCGCGACTCAGTGGGTTCGAAGACCACTTCTCGACCCTCGGAGGCTCACCATGTCGCCCAACCCCGCATCCACCCCGACGCCAGCCCTGGAGCACGCATCGATCGGCGCACCCATCACCCGACTCGGTGTATCCCTCTTCCCGCTCTATCTGCACCAGCCCCCGGGGCCGAGAATCACGAGCACCGGTGGTGGAGGCGTGCACGTGGAGGAGGCCCAGGACGAGGAGGTGCCCACGCTCGTGGCCACCAACCACGCACCGGAACCGTTGTTGCTGGTGGAGGGCGAAACCCTTGCGGGTGGACTGCAGCAGCGCACCCTGAACGTGAGCGTTCTCATCGGTCCAGGCACGACCGTCGAGGTGCCAGTCACCTGTGTGGAAGCGGGCCGCTGGGGTGGGTCCCGAGAGTTCACGGGATCGACTGGTCAGACGAGCCGGCGTGTCCGCCGGGCCAAGACAGCCGGTGTCCGGGGGAACCTCCGTAGCCGCGGTGAGAAGCTCTCGAACCAGAGCGCCGTGTGGGACTCGGTGGACCACGAGCTCGAACGGCTTCGCGCCCCGTCACCGACGCGGAACTTCGCCGACGCTGAGGCCGCGATCACTCGCGACGACAAGGCGGCCGCTGCCCTCACGGACCTCGCCGGCAGGGGACCGCTGCCCGCTCAGTGCGGAGTCGTGATCAGCCACGGCTCCAGAGTGGTGGCAGCCGAGCTGTTCGCAGATCACGACCTGCTCGAAGAGCAGTGGGAGCCGACGGTCCGCGCGGCCCTGCTCGATGCCCCCGTCAAGGCACGGGGACGTCCCTCGGCGTCCAGGGCGCTCAGGTTCGTCCGACGCATGGCCAAGGCACCCTCGCTCGAGGCGGACGGCGTCGACCTGGGTCGTGAGCGGCACATCGAATCCCCCCGGCTCGTCGGCCAGGCCCTCAGCTGGGAACAGCGGTTGGTGCACGCCAGCGCATTCGCCCTCGCCGCTTGATCGCGACACCCGGACGACACGAACTAGGACCCGGAAGAGGCGGTCCCGATGTCACAGCCCTTGGACACAATGGGGACATGGAGGGATCGAATTCGCACGATGGCCGGACGTCTGCACCGCAGTCGCCCGGCCTCGTCGCGGACCAGGAGCCGAGCCCAGGAACCGCGGTCCTCGACTGGCTCTGCACCGAGGCCGCGGCAGGTGCCGCTCGGCGCCGGCTCGCCCGGTCGGGGTTCGAACCGCAACCCGCTCTCGTGGACGACGTGCTCTCCGATGCACGCGTCGCGGTGATCACGCGCATGCGATCCGCCGAACCGCTGGCGCCCGACAGCCCTGCCGCGTACGGCACCGCGGTGATCAACAACCTTGTCAAGAGGCTCACCCGGGGCGAGACCGTGTTTACCGACGAACTCGACGGCGAACCGGCAGCATCGGAGGCACCCCAGGAGGACCGCACCGGCGACGAGATACGACTCCTGTTGGAGGCGACTCCGACAGAACCCTGGGTCACATCGGCGGCGTTGGCGTACCTGTGCCTGCTCATGGATCCCGACTCCGTCCCGGAATCGGCTCCGTCGCCGCAGGCCGGTGCCCGAGCCGACCAGGCGCTCGCCTGGCCGGCGCTGTGGTTCGCGGGCGATCGGGACATCTTCCCCGATCTCGACCCCGACGGTGAGGGCGATCCCCGCAAGCGCACCAGGGCCCGGCGGATCCGCAGGGTTCTCGACCACATCGAGTCCGCGTTCGCACGCTACCGGGAGTCGGGAGGTCGCTGAGATGGCCGCACCGCTGTACCCCGAGCCACGGCTGGCGATCAGCGACGGGGGATTCCTGCACGTGCCCGGGCCACCTGCCGGACCGGCCGGCGCGAGCACGGTTGAGCTGCCAGGCGGCGAGTTGTGGTTGGTCGACCACGTCGATCCCGCCCGTGCGGTCTCGATCGAGGCACGTCGGGGTGATCCGCTGTCGCCGCTGCTCGTCGCCGCCTACGGGGGAGACGGTGCGATGTTCCTGCAGGACCGGGCACAGCCGCTCGGCGACGACATGGACGCAGACCCGGCCTGGATGTCGAAGCTCCAGCCGGGCCCCATCCGCTACGCCCCCGGCACCCGGGCTCCGATCGATCTCGGCGCCGCCCGACAGGCCGGCGCCTCCGCCCTGTTGGCGGACCTCCTCGATGACGCTGGACGGCATCCGCTCAGCCGGCTAACAGCCGCGCTCAGCATCACGGCAAGCCTACCGGGATCACAGATGTCGGAGGTGCTCCGTGCCCTGGCCGCAGGACTGCCCGACCGTTCCTCACTCGTGTTCGAGCGGTTCGACTTCGATGACCTCTGGTCGCTGGGGGAGGACTCGATACGAGAGCTGTTGGAGCTGGTCGACCTCGCATCAACTGTCGACCCGAGTTGGCGTCCCGTGACCGGCGACCTGGCGCGGGCATTGGACGATCTCGCCGAGCCCGTGCAGATTGCGGCGTCCATGGCCGCTCCGGCGGACGAACATGCGGAGCCGTTCCCGCAGGACCTTGTGAGCGCCCCTCAGGGCACGTTGGAGGACCTCGGCGAGCAGGGGCGGACGGTTCTCGAGTGGCTCGAGCCCGGTGTGGTCGTCGTGTCCGTGCAGCGCGGCGCGCCCCGGCGTTGGGTGCGGGTGCTCCGGCGCGACGGACTCGTGCTGCTCGGTCAGGCCCCGCTGCGCCGCCGCGGTCTGGTGGACCGAGCGGAAGTGCTGGTGCCCGCGGATATCCGAGAGGACGAGCTGAATGTCACCGTCGTCGACGAAGCAGAGGCGCGGGGCACCAACCCGGGTCCAGCCGAATCGATCCGTCTTGCAGTCAGTGCCGGACGCGACGCTGCACGGGCGCAGCGCCTCGGGATGGTGGTCGACGCGTCGGAGCGTTGGCGCGAGTGCGCCAGGCTGTGGGCTGCCGCGGGAGACCGGGTCCGTGAGGACCAGGCACTCGACCTCGCCGATCGACCGCTGCTGGTACCACTGCTGTCGGATCCGGTCGTCGACCGTATCGAGGAGGAGCTCGGCGCGAGCTGAACCAGCTACGCCGTGGCGACCACCGGCCAGGGCCGGTCAACACCAGCGATGGTCCTGAGAGCGCTGCGGCAAGCGATGGGTCGGCAGTCAGCCAGCGGTCAGCTCGCCGGCGTCGGCGGATCGCCGCTGCGGGAGCGCACACCTGCGGCTTCACCGAGGCTCGCAGGGCCGATCAGGGTCAGGTGCATCCGGGGTCGGGTCGCACCTACGTAGAGCAGGGTGTCGTCGACGGGGTCGTCCAGCGTGGCGATGATCACGGCCATCCACTCCAGGCCCTTGGTCCGGTGGATGGTCTCGCACAGCACCGATGTCGGCCCGCAGTCCTCCCAGCGGGCGAGTCCCGGATCGCCGCCGGTGGAATCGATCAGGGCGTCGCGGATGCGCGTGTGGGTGGTCAGCACGGCGATCTGGTTCGGAAGCACCCCGTCGGTCCCACAGAGCCGATCGATGGTGCGGCGCACGTGCTTGCGGAGCTCCTTGTTGCCCGATGCCCTGATGAACTCCGGTGGGCGACCATCCGGCCCCGAGCGCATCACCCTCGGCCCGCCGAGAGATTCCCCGAGCCGGCCGATCGAACGCGAGTTGCGTACGTTCACATCCAGGGTGATCCGCGCGAACTCGTCGGGGTCCTCCCACTTCTCGACGTAGATCGCCTGGGCCGGGTCGATGGCCATCAGCAGCCGAGCGGGCCCCTCGGGGTCCAGCAACGCCCGCAATGACGCCAACCACCTGGGGCGAAGGTCCTGGGCCTCGTCCACGATGATCGTGTCGAACGGCATGCCGATCTCGGCGGCCTTCTTGGAGAGCGCCTTGGTCAGACCCTTGCGCCAGTACTTGGCATCGGGTTCGGCAGGCGGGTCGACGCCGACGGATTCGAGCAGGCTCACGCACAGCCCGTGGTAGGTGTCGACCACCGCAGGGGTGCCACGGAGCTGGCGGCCCAGCACGTCGGCCATCGGACGGTTGAAGCACAAGACAGCCGTGCGCTCACCACGCGACACGGCGCGGCGCGCCCACTGGTTCACCAGCCAGCTCTTGCCGGTGCCGGCCCCGCCCTCGACCAGCACCCGAGGGTTCACATCCAGGCTGGTGACCGTCGAGAGGCGGTCGCGGGTCGCCTCGTCGATCGCCCGGCTCGCCTCGTCGAAGTAGCGGCCCCGTTCGACGCTGAGGCTGACATCAGGGTGTAGTGCCTTCACGAAGGCCTCGATGCTGCTTGCGGGCGTGGGCGGGCTGCCCCACTGGAAACGCCTGATCGCAGTTTCGGGAGCCTCGAGGTCCGTGGCGCATAGAACGTGGGCACGATCCGCGCGCGGGCCCAGGCCCTTGGCGGGAACCGCCGCCACATCGGGCAGTGCGACTGCATGGTCGATGTAGAAGTCGCTGGTCGGCACCCCGGCGCGCTGGAGGTACTGGATCAGCGCGTGCTTGGCAGGCACCACCTGGTCGAAAGGGTTGTCGATCGGATCGCCGTACCGGGTCCAGCTGCCACCGACCACCTCGATCAGGCCGCCCTTGACCTCGATTACGGTGGCACCTCGGGTGGGGGAGATGACCACCAGGTCGATCTCGCCGTCACCCTTGCGCTTGCGGATCCCGACGCTGGGGACGACCAGCCACTCGTCGCCGAGGCGTTCGAGCATCGCCGTTGCGACACGTCGCTCCGACATGACGAGCGACTCCAGGTCGAAGTCCTCGGGGACCAGGGAAGCCATCGGTGTTCTGTCCTTTCAGGCTCGTCGACCCGGACCGCAGCGTACCGGCGGCATCGATCGGCCCGTTCAGCTGTGACTGCAGCCGGCATCGAGCGCGGCGTCCGCCCATCGTGCGGCCTCCGCCATCTGCCAGCACTCCGCGAAGACCTCTTCGAGGGATTCGTAGTCGGGGTCCACTGCGAGCGATGTGGTCAACCAGATCGCCGGGTCCCCGTCGGGACCGGGCCGTGACTCGATCCGGTAGTCGCCCGCCTCGGCGGCCATGCGCTCGACGTCGGCCAGCTGCTCCGCCGACACGGCCCCGTCGCAGTCGAGCAGCACGCACATCGTGGCCAGCCGAAGCCCGGCCAGGTCGTCGAGCAGGAACCGGCAGTACTTGCCGTCGACCTCGACCGTGTGCACCCCCTCCGCGGTGCGCCCGATGTAGCGGCCGAACCGGTCCGCGATGACTGCGACGCGCTGCGCGTCGTCCAGCTCGTCGAGCCCCTCGGCGGGTGGCTCCACGTAGGGGACCATCTCGAGTGGCACCGAGAACTCGACGGGGTACACCCTCAGGTGCCGCGGGTCGGGTTCGCAGTACACGTGGCGCAGCGAGCCCATGGCGAGACGAGCCCCGAGATCGGATACGTCCGGGCCCGTCAGGCTCACGCGCCAGTTGCCGCTGTCGCCCGGCAGCTCCCACCCCAGGTGCTGCAGCCGCTTCTCGTCACCCGCGGAGAGCCGGTCGGATGCCGGCAGGTAGGCATTGGACACGGCCTCTGCGTACAGGCCGGTGTCGGTCGCTCCGAACTGGACATAGGCATCGGGGACGGCCGCATCCTCCGAACTCGACAGGATCAGGATGCCGTCCGCGTCGAGCGAATCCAGCACTTGGGCGAGGCCTCGTTCCAGGTCGCGCCACAGCTCGGCCAGCTCGGCTCGTGCACCGACGGTCACCCGTTCGGCTCCGCCTGCCGGCGAGATCCCCTCAGATCCGGGTTTCACGCCGCCTCCCGGACCGTGCGGATCACCCGAACCGCGTCCAAGTGGTTATCGGCCAACCAGCGGGCCAGTGCCCTGCGCTCCGCGCCGGCGAGCTCCGTGTCGACGCCCGTCGTGCGTTGGAACCACTCCAGCGCGTCGGGCGCGTACCCGGTCACCGCGATCGGACGGGCACGGCGGATCGCCTCCATCGCTTCCACGGCACCGTGTCCGCGGGCCAGCAGGATCGCGAAGCCGAGCGACGGCCCCCGGTTGATCCCCATGTGGCAGTGGGCGAGGACCTTGGTGTCCGGATTCGCGAGCGCCTCCAGGGCGAAGCCGACACCCCGCTCGAAGAACTCGTCGGGTCGCAGCCGGCCGTCGTCGTCGGTCGGGTTGTGCAGGTAAACCATCTCGGGAGCGTGGCGGCGCACGAACCGTTCGTCGGTCCATTCGAGGCGGCAGTCGACGATGTGGGTGATGCCCGCTGCTCTCACCGACTCGAGCTGTGCCAAGGCCCTCTCGGGATCGTGGATGTCGAAGTCACCTCCGATCGCCAGTCGGTCGGATACGAAGTCGATGTTGGCCTTCAATGCGTGTCCTTTCGTCCAGGTGGTGCTATCTCGGTCATGTTCATTGTCTCTCGGGGGTGTGACATCGGGGGAGTGTTAAGGCGGTGGCCCGACCGCGTTCATCCGTCGGATCCGCGGCGGCGCCGGTCCTCCTCGGCGGCCTTGTCGTCCCGGAAGAAGTCCCCCTTGTCGAAGGTCCGCCCTTCGAGGACGTCCTGGCGGAACTCGCCCACTGATCTCGACAGCGAATCCATCGCGAGGTGGACGCCCTCTGCATCGGCGGTGAAGCTTTGCGCCGAACGGGGGTCGTATCCCAGCGAGGTGGCCTCGCCGTACACGTCGAGCGCGGCGCTGAGGAACACGAAGGTCCACCCGGCCTCGGTGCGTTCGTCGATCATCTTGCGCACCGCCGGAAGTGTCAGCTCCTGGCTCGCGTTCTCGTGGCCGTCGGTGATCGACACGAACACGATCTCCTCCTCGTGACCCAGCGCGGCATGCTGGTGCTGGCGCGCCGTGGCTCGGGCGATGAGCCGTCCGGTGGCGTCCAGCAGCGGTGTGCTTCCGCGTGGCACGAAGGTCTCGTGTTCCAGGGGTAGCACCTCGCTGACGGGAACAGCGTCGGCGACGACCTCCTGTGGGTTGTTGCTGTCGAACTGCACGAGGGTGATGCGGGTCCTGCTGCCGAGGCCCCTCTGGTCGGCCAGCAGGCGGTTGTAGCCGCCGATCACGTCGTCCGCGATGCTCGCCATCGACCCGGAGCGGTCGAGCAGAACGTACAGGTGCACCTCGGCAGCGTCCGGGGCGTTCGAATCGGTTCGGTCGGTCGGGTTCTCGCTCACGCTGCTCCCTCTGTTCGGGTCCGCCGTGTGCGGTCCCTCATCATTTCTGAGTCACCCGGGCGCGAGAAGGGACACCCCCGGTGGATGTCACGCCTCGCGGATACGTTGGGATTCGGAGGCGAAGGGCGCCGAGGGGCCCAGAGAGGAGATGCAGTTGTCGGACAGGCACGGAGATCACGGGCTCGGCCCCGAACCGCTCTACCAGCGGGCGTGGGAGTTCGTGATCCACTACCAGGGGGCGCAGGATCGCAAGGGCAGCACCGATCCGTACACGGTCCACCTCCGCGGCGCGGCACAGCTGGTGCAGCAGGACCGGGAGGCGGCCGCGGATGAGGTGGTCGCGGCGATGCTCCACGACGTCGTCGAGGACACCCCTGTCGGGAGCGGACCGAACGCCACCGTCGAGACGGTGCGCGAGCGCTTCGGGGACCGTGTCGCGCAGATCGTGGAGTTCTGCACCGATGCCGATCCGAAGCCCGGCGAGCGCAAGGAGCCGTGGCGGCAACGCAAGGAAGCCCACTTCGACCATCTGACGAGGGCGGACCCCGGGGCACTGCGGGTCGTGGCTGCCGACAAGACCGACAACATCACCGGCCAGATCGCGAAGCTCGAGGTGGCAGGGGGCGACCCCGCCGCCGAGGCGGGGGTGCTCGGCGTGTTCAAGGGCGGCTTCGCGGGCACGCTCTGGTACTACCGGGGCATGCGTGCGGCCATGGGCGCCAAGCTCGCCGGGTCGCCCCTGTACGAGTCGCTCGGCGAGTTGATCCTGCGGTTCTCGCGCCTTCGGGCACCAGGTGACGCGGAGCTGGCTGCGGAGCAGCGGGTGCGGATGGTCCTCGACCAGAACGACCCCCGGAAGGTCGGACCTGTTCAGGTGGCCAACGGCCACTACTCGATCGACGCGTACGAGCTGGCACGAAGAAGCCACGTTCCGGATGCCCCCGATACCGAGGCCGTGGTCGAGCTGCTGGCGAGCCAATGGTACGGCGAGGAGACCTGGTCCTGGGAGGTCACCGCCGCGGTGGCCGATGCGCTGCGGGGCTGAACCCCGTCCTGGTCGACGCCCAGCAGCCGCCAATCTGAGATTGGAAGCACCCACGAGATTGCAGGCATCCACGCCTATGTGCCTCGGCGCGGGAATGCGCAGTTGTGGTTGAAGGCTACGGTCGAGATCGTGGCTGGGTGACGTGCGGACGACGAGTTGCCGGTCGAGGAGGCAGTCGACGGGCTCGATGAGACGGAAGCGCGTCGGCTATTGGTGGCCGGCGGGGTGCCAGCGTCGGCGCTCGCGGCCGGTGACAGGGTCGGTGCCGTCGTAGGCGACTACGTAAGCAGCTCGTGGTCATCGGCGGCTGCAACAACGTTGACGAGGACGTCGCCTCGGGCGCAGGCTGCGGCGACGGCAGCTCGGACCACTGCGCCATCTGCGCTGATTCGATCGATGACGCAGACGGTGCCGCCGGGGTCGTAGACCGGTGGCGCAGCGACGGGAGCCGACCCGACGACGAGGCCCGCACCATCGACCTGGAACGCGAGCGCCCCTTCGGCGCGCGGGTCGAGTTCGCCGCCAAAGGTGTGGGCGATGCCGGGGGAACGGCGAGATCGATCGGACGGACGGTCACGGTGACGTCGTGCTGTTCGGTCTCGCGGATCCAGTAGCTCGTGACGAACGTGAGCCCCGCATGCTGGGCCGCAGCGGCCCGGGGCTCGTCGGCGGTGGCGATGCAGATGAGCGCCGGTCGTTGCCCGACAGACTCGATCAGCACGACGCCGACGCCGTCCCATCGCTCGTTGCCGTCGACGGCGAGGTCGTCGATGACCCAC
>JBKEAI010000073.1:0-11432 GCA_047972145.1 Microthrixaceae bacterium | reverse complement strand
CACCTCGACCAGCTCGCGGCGGCACGGATTCAGGTGGTCGTCCACCAACAGGAGCTCCACCCTCACGTTCGCGGGGGTGTTGGCCACGATCGCAGTACACAGATCCTCGGCCCGTTCCGGCCCACATGCCTCGACCATGAAACCGAAGGAGACCTGATCCAGCCCGGGTATCGCAGAGGTAGCCCCCCAGCTGAGTGACTCGATTTCGTGGAACTCGATCATTACTTCCCGCCTCGACATCCGATGCAGCCATGATCGGCAGAACCCCGCCGCAATTCCGGGAACGTGGGGCTCCAGCCGCTCGATGATCGTGACGTTCGCTGACACGCGGCTCGCCCTGCCGGGCGAGAGCTCACTCGGCTCGGTCCACGCTACGACCCTCCAGACGCTCGATGCTCGTGACGTTCGCCTGGCCCCCGCCTTCGCACATGGTCTGGAGGCCATAGCGGCCACCGGTGCGCTCGAGCTCGTTCAACAGGGTGGTCATCAGGCGGGCGCCGGTGGCACCGAGAGGGTGCCCGAGGGATATCGCACCACCGTTGACGTTCACCTTGGCGTGGTCGACACCGAGCTCCTTCTCCCAGGCCATCACCACCGACGCGAACGCCTCGTTGATCTCCACGAGGTCGATGTCGTCCATCGACATGCCGGTGCGCTCCAGCGCATACCTGGTGGCAGGGATCGGCGCCGAGAGCATCCTGATCGGATCCTCGCCGCGCACCGAGATGTGGTGCACACGTGCCCGGGGCGTGAGCCCGTGCTCCGCGACCGCCTGCTCCGACGCCACCAGGATCGCAGCGGACGCGTCGGAGATCTGCGAGGCAAGAGCCGCTGTGAGCCGACCCCCCTCGACCAACGGCTTGAGACTGCGGATCTTGTCCAGGTCGGGTTCCCGCGGGCCTTCATCGTCGGTCAGCTCCCCGACTGGGGCGATCTCCGCCTGGAAGCGGCCCTCCGAACGGGCCTTGATCGCGCGCTCGTGGCTGGTCACTGCGAACTGCTCCATCTCCTCGCGCGAGATGTCCCAGTCCACCGCGATCATCTCGGCGCCGCGGAACTGGCTGACCTCCTGGGTGCCGTACCGCTTGACCCACCCCTCCGAACCCGAGAACGGGTCGTCGAAGCCGTACTCCTGGCCGGCGTACATCGCCGCGGAGATCGGGATGGCCGACATGTTCTGCACGCCGCCGGCCACCACAAGGTCGGTCGTTCCCGACATCACCGCCTGTGCTGCGAAGTGCACCGCCTGCTGGGACGATCCGCACTGACGATCGATCGTGGTGCCGGGCACCTCCTCGGGCATGCCGGCGGCCAGCCAGCAGGTGCGGGCCACGTCGCCCGCCTGAGGTCCCACCGTGTCGACGCATCCCCACACGACGTCCTCCACAGCCGCCGGGTCGATCCCGGTGCGCTCCACGAGCGCGGTGATCGAACGCGCTCCGAGATCTGCGGGGTGCATCGTGGACAGTGCACCCCCACGGCGCCCCACCGGGGTGCGAACCGCGTCGATGATGTATGCCTCGGCCATGGACTGCTCCTGTCGGTAGATGCACCGCAACGCTACCCGTGCGCCAACCACAGCTCCGAAGCCGCTTCAGGTCATCGCTGCTGCGCAGACACCTCCGATCGGCCACACTGGTGCGATGTCGCCACGAGCGGAACGATTCGACCTGCTGCCCGAGTCGGTGCGGGCCCAGTGGGAGAACTTCCTGCAATGGGATGACGCCACCTACTTCCCCCAGCTCGTCGGCATCGAGGTGGAAGAGCTCCGCCGCGACTACGCCAGGATGCGCCTCCCCTGGCGCCCCGAGCTGAACCAGCCACACGGCCTGATGCACGGCGGTGCCATCGCGACCCTGATCGACACCGTGGTCGTACCCGCCATCGGCACTGCGTACGAGCCCGACAGGCAGTTCTCGACGATCGAGATGTCGGTCCGCTACCTCGGGCCGGTCCGCAAGGAGGATCTGGTCGCCGAAGGCTGGGTGACCCGACGAGGCAAGCGGGTGGTGTTCTGCGATGTGGAGGTGATGACCGCGTCGTCGGTGACCGTGGCTGCCGGGCACCTGATCTACATCGTCGGTTCGGACCGCTCGTCGGGCTGAGCACCGCCATAGGGAGGCCCAGCGGATACGTAGGGCGGCCCAGCGGAAGCAGGGAACGGGAGCCACTGGCACCTCTGCACCGCAGCCGCACCCGGCGCGCAGCCCTCGAGCAGATCACACCAACGACAGTGCCGACCAGGCGTCAACCCGGCAGTGGAGGGCCGCTGCGCCAACCCGACGTCGCGGGCTGCCTCCGAGCAGGCCACCTCCAGGACCTCGTCGTCGACATCGAATCGCGTGTGGCCGAGGGTGCTGCGAAAGCCGCACACGACGGCTTCGGGAACCACCCCGCTGTCGAGCAGCGAGATGAGCGCGACACGCCGCGCGACCCGATCGTCGTGGTCGCCCGGTCGAGCGCGGACCACGAGGAGGCGTCGCGACGCTCCGACCCGTCGAAGGGCATCGACCGGTACCGCGAGCTCGACCCCCCGACCGGGCACCTTGTAGCGAACCGGCGCCGGCCCGTGCCACTGGGGTTCGCCGCGCCGGTCGGCCCCGGCAAGGGTCCTGGCGTCGACGAACCAGGCGCACGCCCGTGCGTGCAGGCAGCCGAGCGCAGCACGGTCGGCGTTTCGTACCCACCCGGCGAGCGAACCCCGCAGCGACGAGGGCTCCTCGAGCACAGCTGCCACGAGCGGTCCCGGATCCACAGCCGACGACCCCGGTTCAGGGGGCACCCTCCCGAGGGCGCGCAGTGCAACCTCGCGGGCTCCGATCGCGGGGTTCTCCATGAAGTTCCCCTCCGAATCGAAGCGGTCACCATCCCCGCTGAACGCGGACACCGCACACTGCGCACCGGTGTGGTGCACCCGCACGCTGTCGACCACGACGCTGTCAGGTAGGTCGGCGGCGCGGGGCACGCCGTGTTCGTCGAGAACGTCGTCGAGCCGACGGCGCCACCCCATGACGGCCTCCGAGCGAGCGCTCACCGTTCACCGCGATCTTGTTCCCACCGGTCATCCCAGTGCAGGTCCCAAGCCTCGTCGCCATGGGAGTCGGGGTGCAGCGCCTCGGGACAACGGTCCAGCTCCGGGCACCAGCGGCAATGCGTACCGGGGTGCAGCCGCGGTGCCTCCCCCGCCCACAGCTCGGCTGTGCGCACCGCGGCTGCCGCGACGCGTTCCGCCGAACTGCCCAGCGTCGCGTTCACCGGCACGTCGGTGACACCGACTCCGGGGGACCACACACCCGCGGCGGCCGGCAGTTCGCCCTGGCGCAGCGCAGTGAGCATCACGTAGTGGCGTACCTGTGCGCTGTGCTCGGGGCGCAGCGCCGAGGACTTCACCTCGAGGATCATCGACCGATGACCGGTTCCGGGGCCTCCGATGAGCACGTCGATGCGCCCGGCGAGGTTCATGACACCCCCCACGTCGACATCGACACGCTGTTCGGTGCGCGCCACGAACGCAGCGAGTGCCCTCAGCTCCTCGACAGAGGATCCCAGCGACGCGAGGTCCGACACGCACCCGGCCTCGTCGCCGGAGAGGTGCTCCTCCAACGCAGCGAGATCCTCGTCGCGTTCCTCGGCGACCCACATCGACCGCAGGTCCTCCACCGGATCCCCCACCACCCCGACATGGAGCGCGTGCTGCACGTAGGCGTCGAGTGCCTTCCCCCGCAACATCGCCCAGGTCGGGTCCCGCCGGTCACCTCCGGCCAACGCGACGGCCTGACCCGCACACCGATCGAGTGCACCCATCGTCGAGTTGCTCAGCGTGAGCGGCAGCGGAGCTCCGGCGCCGACCAGCACATCACCCAGGGGCAGGATCGCCTCGTCCAACCTGGCGCGAGCGGAGTCCACCTCGCGGGCCGACCCCTCAGGGTCGGATCGCCGCGCCGCGTCCAACGTGCGTGACATCCACCCGGTCACATCCACCCGGTCACATCCACGGCGTCACATCGATACCGTCCAGGCCTCGCCGCGGTACCGACAACCGGCGGTGCATGTCTCTCGGACCTCCACCATCGCGAGCCCCGGGAGCTCGCCCTGCAACCGCTGCCAGATCCAGCGCGCGATCTCCTCGCTGGTCGGGTTCTCCAGCCCCGGCACCTCGTTGAGGTAGCGGTGGTCCAACTCGGCGTGGAGCGGCTGGCACGCGGCTGTGATCTCCGCGAAGTCGACGACCCAGCCCGAGTGCTCACCCACGTCGCCTTCGACGTGCACCGACACTCGGAACGAGTGGCCGTGCAGGCGAGCGCACTTGTGATCCGCTGCGACGTTCGGCAGCTTGTGCGCCGCCTCGAAGCCGAACTCCTTGAAGACCTCCACGGCCCTCACGCTACCGACCGGTGCAGCGCCACCAGGTTCCGGTTCAGGGGATCCCGAGAAGCTTGTGGGTCTGGAGGCTGAGGCGCCAGTGCGGATGCGCCCGGCAGTACTCGACCGCCGCGGAGGTGTTGGCCACCACATCGGGGCCGTCCATCGGTTGCAGGAGGAAGTGCTCGTACGCCCACTCCCCCGGATCGAACTGCTCGGGGTGCAGGCCCTCCTGGGGGTACACCAGCTTGAGCTCGTCGCCACTGCGCACGACGACGTCGCTACCCGCCTTGGGCGACATGCAGACCCAGTCGATCCCTTCGGGCACCGGGATCGTGCCGTTGGTCTCGATCGCCACCTCGAAGCCCGCTCCGTGCAGCGCGTGGGCCGCAGGTGGATCGAGCTGGAGGAGCGGTTCGCCGCCGGTGCACACGACCAGCGCCCTCACACCATCATCCTCCGGCGGATCGCCTGTCGCCGACGCCCAAAGGTGAGCTGCCGCCGCAGCGAGCGCCGACGCATCCGCGAACACCCCTCCACCGGGCCCGTCGGTGCCCACGAAGTCGGTGTCGCAGAACCTGCATACGGCCTCCGCACGGTGCGCCTCGCGTCCGTTCCACAGGTTGCAGCCGGTGAACCGGCAGAACACGGCACTGCGGCCGGTGTTCATCCCCTCCCCCTGGAGCGTGTGGAACATCTCCTTGACCCGGTAGGCCATCTCAGCGCCCCAAAGGCCCTGCGTAACGGGTCGGATCGTCGAGGCCGGCATCGGCGAAGCCCTGCCGTCGCAGGAGACATGCGTCGCAGTGTCCGCATGCCGCTGCGTCGGGGTCGGGGTCGTAGCAACTCACGGTCCGTGAGTAGTCGACCCCAAGCGCGGTGCCCTCGGCGATGATCTCCGCCTTGGACATCGCTATCAGCGGCGTGCGGATCCGAAACCCCGATCGACCCTCCACTCCCGCGGCGGTCGCCAGGTTCGCCAGGTGCTCGAACGCCTCGATGAACTCGGGTCGGCAGTCCGGGTACCCCGAGTAGTCGATCGCATTCACCCCTATGAAGATGTCGTGCACGCCGAGCACCTCGGCCCAACCCAGGGCGAGGGACAGGAAGACCGTGTTGCGCGCCGGGACGTAGGTGACCGGAATCCCCCCTTCAGGGTCGACCGCATCTCCAGGTGGGTGCTTGGGCACCGCGATGTCGTCGGTGAGCGCGGAACCGCCGATCACGTCGAGTCCGACCGGTACGACCAGGTGCCGCTGCGCTCCCAGAACCTCGGCGATCGAGCGGGCGGCCCCCAACTCGACGGTGTGACGCTGGCCGTAGTCGAAGCTGAGTGCGCAGCACGACCAGCCGTCTGCTCTGGCACGAGCGAGCACCGTCGCCGAATCGAGCCCTCCGCTCAACAACACCACCGCCCGGCCCGCCATGGTCAATCGAGCTCGGTGATCTGCGATGGAACGAGCCTCACCGTCACCTTCGGCCGGAACCCGAGCTTGGCCTGGAGGTCATCCAGAAGGTCGTCGGTGTCGGTGGGCATGGCGTCACCCGAGAGCGTCACGCTCAGTTGCTCACCCTCGGAGTCGACCCCGAGGAACTCCACCGAGCCATCCGTGGGTAGCCAGTCGTCTATCACGGCCTGCGCGTGGCCCTCGTTGGCGGCCTCGGTCCACAGGTCCTGGGAGGTGATGCTGAGCGGCATCAGAATCACGAGCGCCCCCGCACCGAACACCCCGATCACCCGCCGGAGTCTCTCGCGTTGGTCGCGGTCCGGTGGCAGCGCGGCGAAGCCCATGAAGACGAACACCGTGACCGCCGCCAACACGATCGACACCACGTTGGTGCTGAACAACAGGGTGGCTCCCAGCGCCGATTCGTACTCACCCTGTTGCAGGGTGATCCCAACGACCGCCAGAGGCGGGACCAACGCCACCGCGACCGCCACGCCCGACAACGAGCTCGACACCCGCGGGTCGACCGTCGCGTAAGCCCCTGCGGCTCCGGCGAACACCGCGATGCAGAAGTCCAGCAGAGACGGCTCGATGCGTGAGGTGATCTGGGTGTTGGTCGAGATGTCGCCCACCGAGGGCAGCCAGCTCGCGATGAGCCATGCGACGAACACGGCTGCGCCGGCCGCGAGCACCACCAGGACCAGCGACCTCACGAGGCGCGCCGCCCACCCGTTCACCGCGGCCGCCGACACTCCCATGATCGGGCCCATCAGCGGTGCCACGAGCATGGCCCCGATCACCACGGCGGTGGAGTCCTGGATCAGGGCGAACGTGGCGATACCGGTGGCGAGCACCATCATCACCCAGAACGCCGCCAGCTTCGCCGCCTGGTTCGGCGGCTCGAAGAACAAGGCATCGACGAGCTCCTGCCGGGTGTCGGGGGCGAGGCGCCGGGACCTCAACCAGCGGTTCACCAGCGCAGGAGCAGTGCTGTGGTCGAACGGCATCCAGCCCGCCCTGCGCACCTCCGGATCGCGCGTTCCCTGGGTCTGACCACGCCCCAACCCCAGGTTCAACATGAGGGCACCGAGTGCCATGCAGCCCAGACCCAACCCTGCGCGCACCGCGAGGATCGCCGTGTCGGGCACGACCACCACGACCACGCCGGTGACGGTCCACAGTGCTGCGGACAGCAGGTCGGCCTGCCGGGTCCGTTCCTGCGCACTACCGCTGCCAAGCGTCCCACGACCACCGGCGGGTACCGAGCGCACAGCGAGGATGAGACCGCGCACCACAAGCACCGATCCGATGACCACCGAGAAAGGGATCGAATCGACCAGGAGCATGACCGCGGCGACCACCAGGGCCAGACCCATCAGGATCCGCAGAGCGGGGACGCTGAGCTTCCCGCCGGCGCGACCCACCAGGGCGAACCAGACCTCGCCCAGCGCCCATGCGACGAACAGGACGGCCACCACCGCGACGGTCAGCCGTTCATGTCGGGGTGAGGCCATGATCACGGTACCTGCGACGAATAGGGCCGCGCCGCGCACGGTCGTCCAGTTCAGCCACCGCGGCTTGCGATCGCGCATCATCGGCGCTCCGGGGTCCGCATCGGTACCCGGAGGAGGGGAGATCGCCATGGTCCGACGCTATCGGCTCACGTTCGGCTCAACGCGTGAGCAAGCTGTTGCGCACCCGTGCGAGGTGAAATGCAGCGTCGCCGTGGGATCGGGCGAGCGCCCAGGCACGCTTCATGTACAGGTGCAGATCCGCCTCGACCGTGTAGCCGATCGCGCCGTGGCATTGGAGGCACACCTCGGTGACGACCTGCGCGGCAGCCGAGCTGCGGGCCTTGGCCGCCGAGACAGCCACCCCGACCGGCCTGTCGTTCAACTGCGCACCACCGGAGAGCACGTGCGCTGCATAGCGCACCAACGGTTCCGCGAACTGCACCGCGAGCGCCGCGTCGGCCAGATGGTGCTTCACGGCCTGGAAGCTGCCGATGGGCACGCCGAACTGTCTGCGCTCACCCACGTAGCCGACCGTCATGTCGATCATCGCCCGACCGAGCCCGACCAACAGCGCCGCGTCGACCAGCGCTGCAACGTCGAAGGCGCGACCGGACAACGTCGTAGCCGCCTCACCCTCGGCGAGGATCGTGCCCGCATCTGCGCGCTGCAAGACCCGTCCGAGCGCACGCGAGCCGTCGACCGAATCAAGCGCTTCGACGCTCACATCTGTGGCATCGACGAGCACCACCCGTGAGCCCGCCCCGTCCCCGGCGGCCGCACCGGCTCGCGTGGTGGGTTCGTCGCTGAACAACAAGAATGCGTCGGCGGTCGACGCCGATGCGACGAGCGGCTGGGCACCGAACCCGCTGAGCACCGTCGCACCCCCGACCAGCGAGGTGAGTGCGTCACCGACGACACCCCCACCATCGCTGCGGGCACCATCGCTGCGGGCGCACGCCACGAGCGTGCTCGCCACCACCCCCGCGGTGTCACCGACGGGGTCCGGCAGGGCACTGCGACCACACTCGACGAGGACCCCGATCAGGTGATCGACTGACATCCCGAGACCGCCGTTGGCCTCGGGAACGAGAATCGCGTTGACCCCCATCTCCACGAGCGCGTCCCATGCCGGGCGCACCCGACCGTCACCATCCCCTAGCCCTGTGTGCCTACCGACCTCACCCCCCCAGGAGGCCGCCACGGCCGACGGCGGGCACGTGTCGGCGAGCACCGTCCTGGTCGCAGCGGCGAACTCGGATTGCTCCTCGGTGGGTGCGAAGCGCATCGGTGCCTACTTCCTCGGCAGGCCCAGCACGCGCTCGGCGATGATGTTGCGCTGGATCTCGTTGGTCCCCGCGTAGATCGGCCCCGACAGCGCGAACTCGTAGCCCTTCATCCATGCGCCGTCGAGCTCGGCCTCCGGTCCGAGGAGGTCGAGGGCGGTGCGCTGGAGGCGCAGGTCCATCTCGGACCAGAACACCTTGTTGTAGGACGACTTCGCACCTCCCGGGCGGCCCTCGCTCAGATCGGTCACATCGGCGAGCGTGTAGAGCGCATACGCCTCGGCGTCGATCCACGCCTCGGTCACCGAGTCGAGCACCGAGTCGGTCGCGGTCTCACCACGTTCGCCCGCGAGGTCGACCAGCCGTGCTGCGGCGGCGCGGAACCGCCCCGGTGAGCGAAGTGTCAATCCTCGCTCCGAGCTCGTTGTCGCCATCGCCACACCCCAGCCCTCATCGACACCACCGAGGATTCCACCGCGCCGCTTCGTGTCGGGGGTGCCGTCGTCGTCGGGGACGAACACCTCGTCGAGGAACACCTCTGCGAAGCCCTCGTCGCCGTCGAGGCGACCGAAGCCCCGGACCGTCATCCCCTCGGCATCGAGTGGTACGAGGAAGTAGGTGAGTCCACGGTGGCGCTCCGATGCAGGATCCGAGCGGAACAGTCCGAACAGGTGGGTGCAGAAGGCTCCACGGGTGGTCCAGGTCTTCTGGCCGCTGAGGCGCCAGCCACCGGCGTCGTCGTCGCGGACCGCCTTGGAGGCGATGCCCGCCAGGTCGCTCCCGGCGTTGGGTTCGGACCAACCCTGGCACCACAGGTCCTGCGCCGCGGACATGCGGGGCAGGTAATGGTCCTGTTGGGCCTGGGCGCCGAACTCGAAGATCGTCGGAGCGAGGAGGAAGATGCCGTTCTGGGTGATGCGCTGGGGCGCACCCGCGGCGTAGTACTCCTCTTCGAAGATCAGCCACTCCCAGATGCTTGCGTCGCGCCCCCCGTAGGCCTCGGGCCACGACACCACCGCCCAGCGCGCCTCGTGCAGCAGTCGCTCCCATTCGAGGTGCCGTGCGAAACCCGCTGCCGTGTCACCCGACCCGAGGCCCTCCGAGGGCACGTTCGCTCGCAACCAGGCTCTGCACTCGGTGCGAAAGGCCTCCTCGGCATCGCTCCAGGTCAGCTCCATCAGGTCCCCCGTGCCGGCGGTGGCGAATCCACCGTCTGTCCAGAGCGCACGGTCTGTCCAGAAGACACGGTCTGTCCAGAAGACACAGAGTCGAGCGCTACTGATGCCTCGGTCACGATCCCCTCGATGAGATCCGCCACCGCCGGCAGGTCCGAGATCGACCCGACCACCTGACCGCTCGGCAGTATCCCCACGCCCAGGTCGCCATCGAGGACCGAGGCGCGGGTCATCATCGGGGCGTTCGCGGCGTAGATCACCTGTGCCCACGTGCGTTCGGCGTTCGCATGCATCGCCCGCGCGGTGCGCAGCAGGTCCAACGGCGAGCTACCCGAGGCGCGGGCGAACCGCAGCGCGTTCGACGCGGCTCGCACCAGCCGACCGGGGCCACGGGAGGATTCGAGCCCGTCGATCACCTCTGTGCGGATCACCCGCTGGGGCGCACCATCTATCGCGTCGGTGACCACGGTCGCGTTCAGTCCGGAGGCAAGGTACACGTCCTTCACGTGATCGGGCACGTGACTCTCGGCGGTCAACAGGAACCGGGTTCCCATCGCGATGCCGTCGGCTCCCCACACGCGGGCGGCCGCCAACGACGACCCGTCGCGCATGCCGCCGGCTGCGAGCACGACCAGGCCGGATCCCTGTGTCGCGGCGACCACCGCCGGAACGAGCAGTGCGGTTGGCACGGTCCCGGTGTGTCCTCCGCCTTCGGCGCCCTGTGCGATCACCGCGTCGACACCGATGCCCGCCATCTTCTCGGCGTGTCGGGGAGCGCCGACGGTCACGACCGTCGCGACCCCACCGTCTTTGAGCGCTCCGACCTGCTCGGGGCGCGGTGCCGCAGCGAAGCTCGCCACCGGCACGCCGCGCTCGATCAGCATCGCTATGCGGTCCGAAGCGTCGGGTTGGCTGGGCAGGAGGTTCACCCCGAAGGGGCGCTCGGTGCGCTCATGCACCTTGTCGATCGCAGCACCCAGTTCGTCGAGGCGCATGGTTGCCGACGCAAGGATCCCGAGCCCACCCGCATCGGCCGTGGCCGCGGTGAGGCGCGCTCCGGATACCCAGCCCATGCCGGTCTGCACGATCGGGTAGCGAACCCCGAACAGCTCGGTCGCTCGGGTCGTGAGCGACGGATGGACGTTCACTGGTCGGACACCTCGCGCAGTCGCAGACCTTCGGGGTCGAGGCGCTCCAACGCCTCGGCCTGTTCGGGTGTGGGGCCGGCGCTGACGGGTACCTCGTCGGGGACGACCAGCTCACATCCCGTCGCCTCGGTCACGTCCTCGACGCTGACTCCGGGGTGCACCGAACGCAGCCTCATGGTGGGCACCCCGGCGCCGTCTGTGGCCTCGAAGTCGAGCACCGCCAGGTTGGTCACGACCCTGCGGATCTCGTGGAAGCGTGAAGCCACCGGCCCCAGCTCTGCCGCCCGGTCATAGCCCACGCCGCACACCACGTCGACCTGCTCCACGATCGAACGGGTGGAGTGCTTGGGCACCCAGTAGCTAGTGGTGTGGTTGATCGTGTTGCCGGGTGCTCCGCGGAACCCGAGCATCTGGGACTTGGGTCGTGCCCAGTCGCCGATGGCCGCGATGTTGGCGTTGCCGTAGCGGTCGATCTGCACCGGGCCCATCATCACGTGACGCC
>JBKEAI010000068.1:0-16124 GCA_047972145.1 Microthrixaceae bacterium | reverse complement strand
CGCAGCGCGGCGGTGGCGGCGTCATCGAGGCCCAGCCAGTCCCCCAGCACATCGTCGGTGTCCTGGCCGGGGTGCGACGGCACACCCTGGATCGCCCCGGGGGTGCGGCTGAACCGGGGTGACGGCGCCGGCTGGGTCACCCCACCCACCTCCACGAAGGTCCCGCGCTCGACGTTGTGGGGATGCGCGGCGGCCTCGTTCATGGTGAGCACCGGGGCGAAGCACACGTCGGTCCCCTCCATGATCTCGCACCACTCGTCGCGGGTCTTCGTCGCGAAGATCTCGGCCATCTCGCCCGAGAGGTCGTCCCACTGGGACTTGTCCATCTGGAACGCGAGCGTCTTGCCCTTGGCTTCGAGGTGCTCCTCGAGCCCGGTCAGGCGCAACAGCTCCGCGTAGAACTGGGGCTCGATCGACCCGATCGACACGTACATGCCATCGGAGGTCTCGTAGGTGTCGTAGAAGTGGGTACCGGTGTCGAGCATGTTGGTCCCGCGCTCCTCGGTCCAGATCCCCATCGCCTGGAACGCCCAGATCATCGTCATCAGGGTCGCGGCACCATCGACCATCGCTGCGTCGACCACCTGCCCCTCACCCGAGCGCTGGGCCTCCAACAGCGCGCACACCACGCCGAAGGCCTGGAGCATCCCACCACCACCGAAGTCCCCGATCAGGTTGATCGGAGGCGTGGGCTTCTCATCGGCCCTACCCATATGCGCGAGCGCGCCGGCGAGGGCGATGTAGTTGATGTCGTGGCCCGCGGTGTGGGCATACGAGCCGTCCTGACCCCAGCCGGTCATGCGGGAGAACACGAGCTTCGGGTTGCGCTCCAGGCACACGTCGGGGCCGAAACCGAGTCTCTCTGCCACCCCGGGTCGGAACCCCTCGATGAGTGCATCGGCCTGCTCCACCAGGTCGAGCAACACCTCGAGGCCCTCGGGGGACTTGAGGTCCACGCCGATGGAGCGACGTCCGCGGTACAGCACGTCGACAGGAGGCGACGCGGGGTCCCCGCCCACACGGTCGGAGCGGTCGACGCGCACCACGTCGGCACCCATGTCGGAGAGCATCATCGCGGTGAACGGTCCGGGGCCGATCCCGGCGACCTCGATGACCTTGTAGCCCGACAGCGGCCCCATCACGCGGCCCCGGCGGTGACGGTTCGAACAGCATCGAACACCAGCGGCCAGTACGCCGGCGGCATGTCGTGACCCATACCCGCGAGGGGCCTGAACTCCGCGCCCGGGACCAACTCGGCGGTCCGCTTCCCACCGCTGATGTTGACCAGCGGATCCGCGTCGCCGTGGAGCACCATCGTGGGCACCGACAGCTCTGCGAGCCCTTCCGCACGCGAACCCGACGCGAGGATCGCTGTCATCTGGCGTGCCACACCGTCGGGGTCATAGGCCCTGTCCACCGACGCGGTCGCCCTCGATCGCACTCGGCCCTCGTCCCACTCGGCCTTGGTACCGATCAACTTCTGAAGTTGCACCCCGCCTTCGATGCGATCCTCGCGCGTCGGCGCCGGGACCATCGCGGTCGACAGGCCCGCCAGGCAGTCGGGGTCGGGAGTGCCGTACTCGGGTTCGCCGGTGGTCGACATCACCGACGTGAGGCTGCGCACCCGGTCGGGATATTCGATCGCCATCGTCTGCACGATCATCCCACCCATCGACGACCCCAGGATGTGCGCCGAGTCCACGTCGAGCGCGTCCAGCAGCGCCATGCCGTCAGCCGCCATGTCGCCCAGGGTGTAGGCCGCCTGCACCTCACCGCCGGACATCGCGGTGGCGAACGCCCCCATGACATCTCCCACCGGCGCGTCGATGTGGGTCGAGAGCCCCACATCGCGGTTGTCGTAGCGCACCACGTGCAGGCCCAACGCCACGAAGCCCTCGCAGTAGTCGGGCTCCTGGGCGATCAGCTGGGTGCCGAGCCCGTTGACGAGCAACAGGGTCGGATCGGTGGGGTCACCGAAGGTGTCGAAGCACACCTCGATGCCGTTGGCCTTGGTCGTTGGCATGCCCCGCAGTGTTGACGGACTTGACCGATGGGTCAAGCGGGCCTCCCGTGCGCCGCCCGCGCCACGCCCACCGGTCAGGCCCACGCCCCCCGGTCCGGCCCACGCCCCCCGGTTCGACCGAACTTGAACGAGACACCGCGCTCAGCGCGCGATTTCGTTCAAGGTCGGTGGTGTGGTCGTGCGCTCCTGTTCAGGTTCGGGAGGTGGTTGCACGGCATAGGGTCTTGGTCGGATCATCTGAGCACAACTCGGGAGGCAGCCATGGCAGTGGCCTTCGGGGTCCACACGGGCCCCGCCAACACCACAGCGAACGAGCTCCGATCCCTGTGGGCCCGCATCGAAGAGCTCCCCTTCGAGTGGATCTCGGTGTGGGACCACTTCTACGCAGCCGATGGCCACTCGAATCGCTGCTTCGAGGGCGTGGCGGCACATTCGGCCCTCGCGGCCAACACCTCGCGCGTCACCTGTGGCTCGCTCGTGTACTGCGCCGCGTTCCGCCATCCCGCCGTGCTCGCGAAAGCCGTGGCCACGATCGACCACTTCAGCGATGGGCGTTGCGCAGTCGGGCTCGGTGCGGGCTGGGACTCCAACGAGTTCGTCGCCCAGGGGATCGAGTTCGCTTCGGCCGGACGTCGCCTGGATCTGCTCGAGGAGTACGCGACCGTCCTCAAAGGGCTTCTGTCGGGCCAGGCGTTCAGCCACCAGGGCGAGTTCTTCGAGCTGGACCAAGCGGTGTGCGAACCCGCTCCCCTCCAGAGCCGGCTACCGATCTGGATCGGCGGAGGGGGCGAGCATCGAACCCTCGGAATCGTCGCTCGTCACGCCGATGGTTGGAACGTCCCGTTCATCGCTCCATCGGACTACGCACGCAAGAACGGGGTGCTCGACGAACGATGTGCGGAGGCGGGCCGCGATCCCGGGGAGGTCGTGCGCTCGGTGAACGTCGGCGTGGCCACCGACGACGATTCGCTGCGGCGCCAGTTCGGGGAGATCGCCGAGTTCGTGTCCCCGGGGGTCCTGATGGGGTCACCCGCCCAGATGGTCGAGGGCATCGGCCGCTACGTCGACGCCGGTGCCCAACAGCTGAACGTCGCGCTGCGCGCTCCGTTCGAGCTCGAAGCCCTGGAGGCGATCGCGGCGGCGATCTCGGAGTTCCAGTGAGCGCCCTCGCCTGTGGGGGCCCCGCCCGGTGAGCACCCGATCCGGTGAGCTCGGGGGCCCGGCGAGCGAAGCACGAACCGATCCCCTGAGCGGGGTGCGATCGGTGATCGTTCCCCAGCGGCAGGGCCGGCCGAACCTGCCCTCCGCGGGCTGCCCGTTCTGTCCCGGTGGCCTCGAGGCCCCTGAGGGGGACTACGAACCGTTCGCGTTCGCCAACCGTTGGCCGGCGATGGATGGCCAACGCTGTGAGGTGGTGCTCTACACCGACGACCACGACCTCGCCTTCTGGGAGTTGGGCCGCTCGGGGGCACTCGCCGTGGTCGAGTTGTGGGCTCGCCGCACACGCGAGCTCCTCGCACGACCCGACGTCGGCTACGTGCTGGTCTTCGAGAACCGGGGAGTCGAGGTCGGCGCCACGATCGCCCACCCGCACGGCCAGATCTACGCCTACGAGGAGATCCCCCCGGTTCCCCTCGGTGAGATCGTCGACGGGATCCTCGTGGTGCCTCCGCCCGATGACCCGCGGGTGGTGTCCACGAGCGGCACGTGGACCGCGTATGTACCCGAAGCTCCGACGTGGCCATACGAGCTCACCGTCGCCACCGCGACCGCCCACGGCTCCCTTGGGTCGCCGGGCCTCGACACCGACGGGCTCGCCGGGGTGCTGGTCGACGTGCTGGCACGTCTCGACCAGTTCGCGGAGGGGCCGATGCCATACATGATGTGGATCCACCAACTCCCCTGGGAGCCCCACACCGGCGGGCCGGAGGCGGACGGACCACCCGTTCACCTCCACATCGCTGCCCACCTGCGCGCACCGGGGGTCCCCCGCTATGTGGCCGCAGCCGAACTCGGCGGCGGTGTCTTCTTCGATCCGGTCGATCCACTCGAAGCAGCGCGGCGCCTGCGCGAGCTGCCCGGATCTGGTGGCCCTTGAGCCCGAGCGGATCCGGCGACCGCCTCGGTGTGCGGGCGACCGCGGCCGGCCGTGTGAACCTCATCGGTGACCACGTCGACTACATGGGCGGGCCCGTGCTGCCGATGGCCATCGAGCTCGGCACCACGCTCGAGGTATCGATCGGCGGCGACACAGTGCACCTGCGCTCCGACGCATCCCCCGACGTAGAGGTGCAAGGCCCTGCGGTCATAGGACTGCCTGTGACCGAGGTGGATCCTCACCTCCCCACCTGGGCGCGCTACGTGGCCGCTGTGGCGGTCACCCTCGGCGCGCGAACGGGCATCTCGGGAACCGTCTGCTCGACGCTGCCCAGCGGTGTCGGCCTCTCCTCGAGCGCAGCGCTCGAGGTGGCCGTCGCCCTGGCCCTTCAGGCCGCGGATGCCCGTACGCCGCGCCACCCCGGCGAACGCGTGGCTGCCGGCTTCGACGATACTCAGGCTCGCTCGTCCGGCCTCACCGGGGCTGATGGCTCGGCGAACCTGGTCCACCTGGCGAGGAGATGCCAGGAGGCGGAGCACCTCGCTACCGGAGTGCCGACCGGGATCATGGACCAGCTCACGATCCTCGCCGGGCAGGACGGCCAGGCCTGCTTGATCGACTGCGCAACCCTGGCCATCGATCAGGTGCCGGTGCCACCGGAGGTCGCTATCTGGGTGCTGCACAGCGGCCAGAGCCGCACGCTCACCGGATCGGCCTACGGCGAGCGAAGGGCCGTCGCGGAGGCGGCGGCGGAACAGGTCGGCCCCCTGGTGGGGGCAAACCCCACCGATGTCGAAGCGATCGGGGATCCGGTGCTGCGGCGGCGCGCAAGGCACGTCAACAGCGAGGCACGACGGGTGATCGAGTTCGCCGATGCACTGCGCAACGGTGACGCACGCGCTGCTGGACGGCTCATGTCGGAGAGCCACCGCTCGCTGCGCGACGACTACGAGGTGTCCACCGCCGCGCTCGACGAGCTCGTCGCCGACATCGAATCGACTCCAGGGGTGTTCGGCGCCCGGCTCACCGGCGCAGGCTTCGGGGGTTGCGTCGTTGCCCTGGCCGAGCCTGGCGTCGATCTCAACCGACACCGACGCGGATCACATCTGTGCCTCGAGGTGCATCCGTGCCGGGGAACCTCGGTCGAGCTGGAACCTCTCCCTGAACCGGATCCCCTCGTCTGAAAGGGATTCCCTCGTCCGGGCCGACTCTCAGCTCTCGAGGATCTTGGCCTTGCGCTGCTCGAACTCCGAATCGCTCAGAACCCCCTGGGCGTGCAGGTCGGCGAGCTTCGCGAGCTCATCCGCGGCAGACACCGGTGCCGGCGAACCGCCGATGCGATCGAACTTGCGGTTCTCGTTGTCTTCCATCTCCTGGTAGAGCACGTTCTGGACATGCACCGGATCGCGCACGTCCTCGAAGGACTGTCGCCCCTGCTCACCCGCGGACTCGATCACCAGTGATCCGGCGCGCACCAACCGGTCGAGGAAACCCTGTTCGAAGAAGATCGTGTTGATCCGTTCCAACGGGATCTCGATACCCCGCTTGGCGATGATCCCGGAGCGATAGATGCATCTGTCGGTGGTCACCACGAAGTTGGTCGAGTACCAGGTGATCCAGCGCTGCGCGAACCACAGGAGGCAGGCCACTATCAGCAGTACCGCCAGCCAGCGGAGGGCCGTGGACACCGCACCGTCGTCGGAGTGGGTGCGAGCGAACACGATTATGCCGACCACCGTCGACACGACCACTGCGATGACCGCTTTGACCAACATCACCCAGTGCGGATGGAGGTCGAGCACGATCTTCTCGTCGCGGTGCAGATGACTCTCTGAGATTCCCACGGCCCACAGCGTATCGGTGGGCTGCACGCATACGGCGTCCATCGCACCGGGTCCCCGAGAGCCGTGTCGAGCTGTTCGTCGCACGAACCGGACCGGCTACGGCGAGCGCCTTGCGGACGGGCGCCTCGTGAACGGGCGCCTTGCCGATTGGGCGCCATGCAGACGAGCGGCTTGCAAACGAGCGGCTTGTGAACGGGGCGTACCCGATGGGTGTGGCGCTCGGGCATGTCCCAGCACACTGGTAACTTCCCCGCGTGGCCGTATCGAGCGAGGCGAACCCCCGGAGCAACCACAGCGACGACGACGTACAGGGCACAGCCCAACTGCCCATCGGCGGGCAGCTGCCGTTGGCCGACGGCCAACCCGAAACAGCTGCGGTCGGCCATCTTCTCGAGCGCCTGAATTCGCGCCAACGCGAGGCTGTGACGTGTGAGCACTCCCCGCTGCGGATCCTCGCCGGAGCGGGATCGGGCAAGACCCGCGTGCTCACCCATCGGATCGCCTATCAGGCCCGCACGGGCGTTGCGGATCCCGCGCGGGTGCTCGCGGTCACCTTCACCCGCAAGGCGGCATCGGAGCTACGCCACCGCCTCGGCACCCTCGGGCTGCGCGGCGGTGTGCAGGCAGGCACGTTCCACTCGATCGCGTATGCACAGCTGCGGGCGCGCTGGGACGAGCGTGGGATCCGCCCTCCCGAACTGCTCGACCGCAAGGTCGGTTTCGTCGCCAGGCTGTGCCCCTCGGGCCCGCGCACCCTCGCCCTCGACGTCACCTCCGAGATCGAATGGGCCTCCGCGCGGCTGGTGGAGCCGGCCGACTACCCCCGGGCGGCGGGTGCCGCAGGACGCTCCACACCACTCGATGCGACCACCGTCGCCGACATCTACCAGCGCTACCGCGACACCAAGAAGCGCAAGCGGATGGTCGACTTCGACGACCTGCTCTCCCTCGCGGTGCGCGACCTGCGGGCCGATCCCGTCTACGCCACTGCGCGCAGGTGGCGTTTCCGCCACCTCTACGTCGACGAGTTCCAGGACGTCAACCCGCTCCAGTTCGAGTTGCTGTCCGCCTGGAGCGGCCCGGAGTCGACCATCTGTGTGGTGGGCGACCCCAACCAGGCGATCTACTCGTGGAACGGAGCGGACGCGCGCTACCTGGTCGACTTCGAGCGCTATTTCGGGCACGCCGAGACGGTCACCCTGAGCGACAACTACCGCTCCACACCGGAGATCCTCTCCGCGGCCAACGCCGTGCTGGCCGCGGGCGGTGCGAGGATCTCACCGCTGAGGGCCAACAGGCCCACCGGAGATGCCCCCACGATCAGGGGCTACGACGACGAAGCAGCCGAGGCGAGGGCTGTGGCTCGCGCGTGCCGCGACCTGAAACGCCCCGACAGGCCCTGGCGCTCCCAGGCCATCCTGGTGCGCACCAACGCGCAGGCGGCGGCGTTCTCCGAGGCGCTCGGAGCCGCGGACATCCCCCACCGGGTACGGGGAAGCGCTTCGCTTCTCGGCAGACCCGAGGTCAACGACGCGCTATCGCGGATGTCGTCGTCTCCGAGCGTGGCCGACTTCCTGCGCGACTGCGAGGCATCCATCGCGCAAGGCCCCAGCGACGCCGACGGCACTGGCGAAACCGACGGCACTGCCAACACCGACGGCACTGCCAACACCGACGGCACTGCCAGCAGCGGAGGCACCGTGGCGGTTCTCAACGAGGATCGCCGGGCCAACGTCGCCGAGTTGGTCAGACTCGGCCGTGAGTACCTGGCGTTGCACCCGGGGGGTTCGAAGGCCGATTTCTCAACGTGGTTGCAGACCACGCTGCGCGACACCGACTCCTCCGGCGACGCGGTGGAGATCGTCACGTTCCACGCCGCCAAGGGCCTCGAGTGGCCCATCGTGCACCTGGCGGGCATGGAGAAGGGGTACGTGCCGATCCACCAGTCAACGGAGGACCCCGACGCCATCGAGGAGGAACGCCGCCTCTGCTACGTGGCGCTCACCAGGGCCCGCGAGCAGTTGCACTGCACCTGGGCGAGGAGCCGCACCTTCGGCAGTCGCACCGCGAAGCGCCAGGAGTCGCCTTGGCTGGCCGACCTTCGCGCAGGCCTGGGCCCACCCACGAAGCGACCGTCGCGCGACCAGGTGTCGCGGCGTACCCGCGATGCCCGTGCGTCACTTCGCCGGTCACAAGGCGAGCTCTCGAAAACCGATCAGGCCCTCTTCGAGACCTTGCGCGACTGGCGCAAGGTCCAGGCTGCCCGGGCCGACGTGCCCGCATACGTGGTGTTCAGCGATGCGACGCTCACCGCCGTGGCAGCCGCGCGGCCGACGAGTACCGCCGAGCTGCTCGATGTGAGTGGGATCGGCACCGTCAAGGCCGAGCGCTTCGGAGAGGATCTGCTGCGCCTCGTCTCCGAGGCCGGCTGATCAGCGGTCCCGGGCCGCCAGAAGATCCTCGAAGATGCCCTCGCGGATGGCGAGGAACAGACCCTCGGATTGCGCGCACAGGCGGTCGCCGGCAGACAGCGTCCCGCGGGCCCAGATCTTGCGGCCCTCGGTGCGATCCACCCAGCCGCGCATGACCAGCTCCTCACCCAATGGTGTCGGGCTCCTGTAGTCCACCTCCAGGCGTGCGGTCATCCCCTGGGTACCCGACAACGACTGTGCAGCGCCCAGCAACTCGTCGAACACCGCTGCGACGTAGCCGCCGTGGACACAACCCGGGGGGCCCTCGTACGCGGGCCCGAAGTTGACCCTGCCGGTGATCGCATCGCGATCCGCGGGATCGTGCTCGAGTACCAGCGGCGGTGACAACGGGTTCGAGAGCCCGATGAGGGGGCTCTGGTCGAAGAACGCGAACCGTTCGGAGTCGTCGGGGTCGAACTGCCCCTCCGCGAGTGCGCGCAGCGCCGGCCCAGCGTTGGCCGCCTCGGAGAACCCTTCATATGCGAGCCCGCTCGGCAGCTCACCGATCAGAGCGACCACCTCCTCCAGGCGGTCTGCTGCCTCCTCCAGCTGGTGGGCATCGGCATCGGAGACCACCATGTGGGTGAGCAGGTCCCTGGTGACGGTTGCGAGGCGTCTGCGTTGGATCCGTTCCGGGGTCGGATCCAACGAGGAGAGCCCGTCCACCCGCACGCTGCGATGGGCCTGGTCTGCGTGCTCGGCGCTCCCGGCGGATGGGTTCCCAGGGGAACTCTCGGCCGGGTTCTGAGGGGGACTGTCGAGGGGTTCGGTTGGAGTCATCTTCGACCTCCGTGGTCGGTGCCCGGGAGCTCCACGCTCAGGTGAACTGTCCGAGCACCGGGGCGTGGTCAGAGGGTTTCGTACCCTTGCGCGCGTTGCGGTCGACCAGGTCCGCTCTGCATCGCGAAGCGAGGGCTTCGGAGCTCAACAAGTAGTCGATGCGCATGCCGCGCCGCTTGTGGAAGTCGCCGTTGCGGTAGTCCCAGTAGCTGAAGATGCCGCTGTCGGGGTAGCGCTCCCGGAGGGTGTCGCGCAGCCCCCATGCCGCTACATCGGCCAGTGCGTCGCGTTCGGCTGCGCTCACATGGGTGGACCCTACGAAGGCTCCGGGGTCCCAAACGTCGATGTCGGCGGGAGCGATGTTCCAGTCGCCCAGGACCACCAGATCCTCGGTCGGTTGGTGGTGCAGGTCCAGGTGCTTGCGGAGCCTCGCCAACCAGGCGAGCTTGTAGCGGTAGTGCTCGTGGTCGAGCTCACGGCCGTTGGGCACGTACACCGAAGCGACCCGCACTCCCCCGCATGTGGCCCATACGATTCGCGCATCGGGATCCGCCTCGCCGCCGTCGTCGAATCCCCGCACGATACCGTCGAGTCCCACGCGTGACAGGATCGCAACACCGTTCCAGCGGCCCTCGCCGTGGTGGACCGACTCATAGCCCAGAGCGGTGAACTCCATCGCGGGGAACTTGTCGTCGGCGAGCTTCGTCTCCTGGAGGCACAGCACCTCCGGCGAGACTTCCTCGAGCCATTCGATCACCCGCGGCATGCGGGCGTTGAGCGAATTCACGTTCCAGGTCGAGATGAGCACAGCGCGCACCATACAGCGCGGATGCCACGCATCCCGCTGAGCAACACAGCGCGGATGCCACGGATCCCGCTGAGCAACACAGCACCCTGGTGCCACGGATCCCACTGGGCCGGCGCAGCACTCGGCTACCCGGATTCAGGGGGACGCCCCAGCGGTAGAATCCCAACGTGAGCGAACCAACTGCCGACCCGACACAGCACGCCGACCGGGTGACCGACCAACGGGTGACCGACCAGGAACCGACAGACCAGGAGGTGGCGGGTCAGGTGGGTCCCAACGCCTGGTTGGTCGAGGAGATGTTCGAGCGATTCACAGAGGACCCGGGATCGGTCGGTCCCAACTGGCAGGAGTTCTTCGCGGACTACCGCCGGCCCGGCACCGTCGCAGGTGCCGCTGCGGCCCCGACGGGTAAAGGGGCGCCGACCCGGACACCGACGCCCACCGCTGCACCGAGCCCGGCGGCGGCTCCCCAGTCCCCGACCACCGCACCACCGAACGCACCGAGCACCACGGTCGCTGCCACAGGGTCGGCGAAGGTGCAGGTACCGTCCACCCCCGCCCGCGCAGATGCCGATGAGCCCACGGATATCCCCGGCGCGGACGTCCCAGGCGAGGAGATCCGCGGGGTCGCCAAGCGCATCGTCGCCAACATGGAGTCCAGCCTCGGCGTACCCACCGCGACCTCCTACCGGGAGGTGCCCGCGAAGCTGCTCGAGATCAACCGTCGCGTGATCAATGGATACCTCGGCCGCACCAGCGGCGCGAAGGTCAGCTTCACCCACCTGATCGGCTACGCACTGGTCAAGGCGCTCGCCGAACACGTGCCGGTGTGCAACTCGTCGTACACCACCGGACCCGACGGTGAACCCCGCGTCATCCGCAACGAGCACGTCGGGCTCGGACTCGCGGTCGACATGGAAAAGCGTGACGGTTCACGCAGCCTCGTCGTTCCGGTCATCCGGGAGGCCGACACGATGGACTTCGCCGAGTTCACCGCCGCCTACGACGACCTGATCCGCAAGGCGAAGACCAACAAGCTCACTGTGGATGACTTCGCTGGGGTGACCGTGACCCTCACCAATCCCGGCACGATCGGAACCGAACGCTCGGTGCCGCGCCTGATGCCTGGCCAGGGTGCGATCATCGGCGTGGGGAGCCTCACCTATCCGACCGGATTCGCCGGGTCAGACCCCCACGCGCTGGCGGAGCTCGGAGTGTCGAAGGTGATGACGATCTCCTCCACCTATGACCACCGCATCATCCAGGGTGCGGAGTCTGGGCTGCTGCTCAAGAAGATCGACGAGCTGCTGCTCGGCGACAACGACTTCTACGACGAGATCTTCAGCGCCCTCGGCGTGCCCTACGAAGCCGTCCGCTGGCGTCAGGACGTGAACTCGGGCAACAGCACCGACACCCAGGTGGCCAAGCAGATGCAGGTCTCGACCCTCATCAACATGTACCGGGTGCGCGGCCACCTGATCGCAGACCTCGATCCCCTCGCGGCCGACCCACCCGAAATGCACTCCGAACTCGACCCGGCCACCTACGGGCTCACGATCTGGGACCTCGACCGCGAGTTCCTCACCGGCGGTACCCAGGGCATCTACGCGCGGGTGGGCGACACCGACCGCATGGCTCTCGGCGACATCCTCCACGTGCTGCGCGACGCCTACTGCCGCACGGTCGGCATCGAGTACATGCACATCCAGGATCCCGAGGAGAAGCGCTGGATCCAGGAACAGGTCGAGGGTGACACGCTGCGCCTCGGCAACGACGAGCAACGGCATGTCCTCAGCAAGCTCAACGGCGCCGAGGCGCTGGAGAAGTTCCTCGGAACGAAGTACCTGGGCCAGAAGCGCTTCGGGCTCGAAGGCGCCGAGTCGCTGATACCCCTGCTCGACGCGGTGCTCGAGCAGGCCGCGACCGACAACCTCGACAGCGCGATGCTCGGGATGCCCCACCGCGGTCGACTCAACGTGTTGGTGAACCTCGTCGGCAAAGCGCCCAGCCAGCTCTTCAAGGAGTTCGAGGGATACCTCGACCCCGACTCGATCCAGGGTTCGGGCGACGTGAAGTACCACCTCGGACAGACGGGGACCTACCGCTCCCGCCTCGGTGCCGAGCTGCCGGTCACCCTCGCCGCGAACCCCTCACACCTCGAAGCGGTCGACCCTGTGGTCGAGGGAATGTCCAGGGCCCGCATGGACACGATCCCGCCCGACCCTGAGCACCCCTACCCGGTGTTGCCGGTACTCATGCACGGCGATGCCGCGTTCGCAGGCCAGGGTGTCGTCGCGGAAACCCTCGCCATGTCCCAGATCAAGGGCTACCGCGTCGGCGGGACGATCCACATCGTGGTCAACAACCAGCTCGGCTTCACCACACCGCCTGAGTCGGCTCGCTCCTCGGAGTACTGCACCGACATCGCCAAGTCGGTCCAGGCGCCGATCCTGCACGTCAACGGCGACGACCCCGAGGCATGTGTACGCGTCGCTCGGCTCGCGTACGCGTACCGTCGCCGCTTCCACAAGGACGTCGTGATCGACATGGTGTGCTACCGCCGCCAGGGACACAACGAGGGCGACGACCCCAGCTACACCCAACCCAAGATGTACCGCACCATCGAGTCGCTGCGGAGCGTTCGCAAGATGTACGTCGAGAACCTCGTACGGCGGGGGGACATCACCCTCGACGAGGCCGAGTCGGCACTGGCGGACTTCCAGTCCAGGCTCCAGGACGCACTCGACCAGACCCGCAGTGCGGCGCCCGAGGCAGGGATCGTGGCGGCGCCCCACCCACCGAACGTCGGTGTGCTTCCGCGGGTGCCCACAGGGGTCGCCCAAGGCACCCTCGACGCGGTGTTCACCGCGATGGAGTCGACCCCCGAGGGCTTCACGATCCACCCCAAGCTCGAGCGCCAGTTCCGTGCCCGCAGCGCGATGCTCGCCGAGGGAACCGCCGACTGGGCACTCGCGGAGGCCTTCGCGATCGGATCGTTGCTCGTCGATGGCACCTCGGTGCGCGTCGCTGGGCAGGACTCCCGACGCGGCACGTTCTCGCACCGGCACTCCACGCTGTTCGACTACGACACCGGTACGGAGTTCGTACCGCTGAAGGCCCTCACCGAGAGCAGCGGTTCGGATCTGTGGATCTACGACTCGTTGCTCTCGGAGTACGCGGCACTCGGATTCGAGTACGGCTACTCGGTGGAGAACACCGACGCGCTCGTGGTCTGGGAGGCCCAGTTCGGTGACTTCGCCAACGGGGCCCAGATCATCATCGACCAGTTCGTCGTCGCCGCGGAGGACAAGTGGTCACAACGCTCCGGGCTCGTGATGCTGCTCCCCCACGGCTACGAGGGTCAGGGGCCCGAACACTCCTCGGCACGCCTGGAGCGGTTCTTGATCCTCAGCGCCGAGGACAACATCCAGGTCTGCCAACCGACCACACCCGCGCAGTACTTCCACCTCCTGCGTCGACAGGCGCTTCAGCAGAGCCGCAAGCCGCTCGTGGTCGCAACGCCCAAGTCCGGACTGCGTGACAAGCGGTGGCATTCGACACTCGACGACTTCACATCGGGAAGCTTCCTCGAGGTCATCGGTGACCGGGCGGTCACCGACACCGACGCGGTCACATCGGCCGTGCTGGCGTCGGGCAAGGTGGCTGTGGAAGCGGAGACGATGCGCGACGAGCACTCGCTCGACGTACCGGTGATCCGCATCGAGCAGTTGTATCCATGGCCTACCGAACTGCTCCAGGTGGAGCTCGGCCGCTATCCGAACTGCACCGAGGTCGTCTGGCTCCAGGAGGAGCCCGAGAACATGGGCCCGTGGAACTTTGCCAAGGGGTATCTCTACGACGGACTCGGAGATGGCCGCAAGATCCGCAGGACCAGCCGCTCGGACGAGGGCTCGCCCGCGACGGGCAGCCACGCGATCCACGTCCAGGAACAGGAGATGATCCTGCGCTCCGCGTTCGGCCTCGAACCACTCACCCGCTGAGGGGATGCTCACCCGTTGAAGGTCCCCTCACCCGGCGAAGGTCCTCTCACCGGTTGAACGTCGTTCCCAGCACCGCTGCCAACTCCGCCAGCGCCACAGCGGGGTCCACGACCTTGATGGTCGCCATCCCCATCTCGCGTGCCGGCTTCAGGTTCACCCCCAGGTCGTCGAGGAACACCGCTTCGGTGGCCTGCACCGCTGCGCGTTCGAGCGCGATCTCGTAGAACTCCGGTTCGGGCTTGCGGACGCCGACCAGTGACGACTCGACGACGAAGTCGAACAGGTCGACCAACTCAGCGAAGGACCCACCCGATGACCACTCGGGCGTGCCGGTGAGGAAGTTGTTGGTGAGCAGACCTGTGACGTAGTCACCTCGGATCTGGCGCAGTGCGGAGACCATCTCAGGGCGGACCTCACCGCGCAGGCAGGCGATCACCTCTGTCCCGGACACCTCGTGGCCGAGTGCCGCCGCCTCCGCCTCGAACTGTGTCTCGAAGTCCTCGACGCTCAGCTCTGCGCGCTCCAGTCGCGCCCACGCGTTCGAATCCGGGTTCGTCGAGTTGATCGAGCGGATCGTCCCGGGCTCCAGTCCCGCGGACCGTTCGTAGTTCTCGAACGCCTCGAAGGGGCTCGACAGGATCACTCCTCCGAAGTCGAAGAACACCGCGCGGATCATCGTGCGATCGTAGGTGGCCGCACGCGCGGCACACGGATGTCCGCGTGTTCGCGCTCCCAAGCTGCTTCACTTGAGCACGTCATGACCGAAACGCATCTCGTCGTCGACGGATCGAACATCGCCACCGAAGGTCGTAGCGAACCTTCGCTTCGCCAACTCGACGAGGCGGTGCGCGCACTTCTCTCGGAGCAGTCCTTCGACAACGTGGTCGTCGTGGTGGATGCAACCTTTCCCAACCGGATCGATCCCTCCGAGCGCGACGAGTTCGAAGAAGCCGTGCAGGCCGGCGAGGTCCTCACCCCACCGGCGGGCACAGTCGGGCGAGGGGACGCTTTCGTGCTGATGATCGCCGAGCGCAGTGGGGCCACGGTGCTCTCCAACGACTCCTTCCAGGAGTTCCATCCACAACACCAGTGGTTGTTCGACGAGGGTCGGCTCATCGGAGGCAAACCGGTTCCCCACGTCGGTTGGGTGTTCGTGGACCGCACACCCGTGAAGGGACCCCGCAGCAGACGCGCCACAGCAGAGGCGAAGCGCAAGTCCGCCGGCCAGACCGAGCCCGCAAAGAAGGCGCCGGCGAAGCAGGCCTCGTCCAAGAGGGGATCCACCAAGGGCGGATCCACCAAGGGCGGATCAGCCAAGAAGAGCACCGCGAAGAAGGGCGAGTCGACCAAGGCTGCCCCGAGGAGCGAGGACGCACGTGACTCGAAGACAAGTCCTTCGCGCGCAGGTTCCTCGAGCAAAGCCGACCGACCCCGCAAGAGGGCTGCCAACAAGCGTGGCGGCCAACCTGAGCCGATCAACACACCTGCGGACTTCCTGAACTTCATCACCGAGCATCAGCCCGGCGCGGAGATCACCGCGGAGGTGATCGAGTTCACATCGCACGGCGCGTACGCGCAGATCGAAGGAGTCCGCTGCTACATCCCGCTCAAGTCGATGGGCGTTCCCGCACCGCGCAGTCCGCGGGAACGTCTGGAGCTCGGCGAGCAGAGGACCTTTGTCGTGCAGGAATACGACACACCTCGCAGAGGAATCGTTCTTGCACTCCCGGGAGTAGGCGCCGCCGAAACCGGATACCGTGAGCCCCCGTCGTCCCGTGGGGAGGACGTCGAGGAGTTGACGAGCAATGCAACAACCATGAAGCCCGCCGAGGAGGCATCAGTGGCAGCAAAGAAGAAGGCACCAGCCAAGCGCAAGGCACCCGCCAAGAAGAAGGCACCAGCCAAGCGCAAGGCACCAGCCAAGAAGAAGGCACCAGCCAAGCGCAAGGCACCAGCCAAGAAGAAGGCACCAGCCAAGCGCAAGGCACCAGCCAAGCGCAAGGCACCCGCCAAGAAGAAGGCACCAGCCAAGCGCAAGGCACCCGCCAAGAAGAAGGCACCAGCCAAGCGCAAGGCACCCGCCAAGAAGAAGGCACCAG
>JBKEAI010000063.1:0-5410 GCA_047972145.1 Microthrixaceae bacterium | reverse complement strand
TCGCCGTCGCGGTCAGGGGTTGGACACCGGTGGGCGAGTTCGCCCAGGCCGAGTTGAGGGTGCGGGATTTCTGGGCTCACCCCCCGAGCCTCGGCGCGGTGGGTCGCCTGCGGACACCCACCGATGTGAGCTCACACCCCGGCCCGGCGTCGTGGTACGCGATGTACCCGTTCTACGCGGTACTGGGCCGCAGTGCCGTCGCATTGGCCGCATCGGTCGCCGCCACAGCCTGGTGCTGGGCGGCCACGGCTGTCGCCCTCGCGTGGCGCAGGGGAGGTGACGCCTTCGCGGTGATGCTGGGCATCGGGGTGCTGGGTCTGTTCGCGGGGCTGGGACCGATCTCCTTCGTGGAGCCGTGGAACCCCTGGTTCGCCGTCGTGCCGCTTCTGACGGTGACCATCGCCACCTGGGCGGTGCTCGACGGCAGCCGATGGGCGCTGGTGGTGGTCGTGGTCGGTGCCACCTACTGCGTCCAGGCGCACTTCGGGTTCCTGCCGATCGTGGGCCTGTTGGGAGTGGTGGCTCTGGTGGGCTGGTGGTGGAACTGGCGCCGCTGCGAGGGCAGCTCACGGAGCCTTGTGCCCCTCGGAGTCGCACTGGGGGTGGGAATCCTGCTGTGGGTACCACCGGTGCTCCAACAGCTCACAGGTGATCCCGGGAACATGAGGGTGATCTTCGACGCGTACCGCCAGGAGGCGGGGCGTGAGGCGAAGCTCGGCATCGGCGGCGCTCTGAGCCTGCTCGCTGCGTACGTACACCCGCTTTCCCCTGCACGCCTGCTGGACCAACGCCTGGCCACCGCGCAGAGCGCGGATGGCGGATCACTGGTGGTGTTCCTGGCGTGGGTCGGCGCCGTTGTCACCGCGTGGAAGGGCAGGGCGGACAGGCAGACGGCGAGGGCGGGGCTGCTGGTGGCGGTCGCGTCGATCGGGCTCGCGGGCAGCGTTGTGGCGGCCTCACAGATCCCAGGGGAGGTCTTCGGATACCTGGTGCTCTGGCTGGTCGTGCTGGTCGTGGTGCTGCTGGTATCGATCGTGTGGGTCGGGTGGGTGTGGGTGACCCGGCCGCATGAGGGGGGTGAGGGAGCGTTGCGTGCGCCGCTGCGCCCGGTCGCTCGAAACGGCGCTGTGCTCGGTGTGGCGGCGATCGTGTTCGCATCGGTGTGGACCACCGTCGAGTTCGCCCGCACCGACGTGCCCGCCACACAGCTCTCGGAGGTCGCCGGTGAACTGGCCGATTCGGTGGGCGCGCAGCTGGGCGATCCCAGCGATGCGCAGCGCTGGCTCGTGCGCTGGGAGGATCCTCTCGCGTTCGGCGCACTCGGCACCGGCCTGCTCTCCGAGCTCGAGCGTCAGGGTTTCGACGTGGGGGTGGACGACCACCTGAGGGTCGAGATGCGGCCACACCGCGTGCTTCCTGAGAGCGACGCCGACGGGGTGCTCGTCGTGGTCACCGGTGAGGGCATCGGGGCTTGGGAGGAACGTGCCGAGGAACCCGGCTCGGGCGTGCGGGAGCTGGTTCGGGTCGACCCGCGTGACGCTTCCACCCTGGATGCCTCCGAGCAGCTCCGCGAATCGGTGCAGGCGGACCTGGAGGCGCTCGGAGGGCCGGATCTGGCCGAACAACTCGACGAGAACTACTGGGTTGCCCGCAGCGACCCCCGTGTCGGGGCGCAGCTGAGGGACAGGATCGACGAGCTGTCGCCGATGGGTCTCCCGACAGCGGTGTTCCTGGTGCCGGTCGATTCCGGAGTGTCATGACGGCGACCACCGAGCGCACGGCGCCTCGCCTGGCCCACCAGCCGGCCCTCGACGGAATCCGGGGCATAGCGGTGGCAGCGGTGGTTCTCTACCACGCAGCTGCGGCGGACGGGATCGGTGCGCTCGAGCGGGTGACCCACGGAGGGTTCCTAGGGGTATCAGCGTTCTTCACGCTGTCGGGGTTCCTCATCTGTTCGCTGCTGCTGCGCGAACGCGCAGCCTCGGGGACCGTGTCCCTGTCGGCGTTCTGGGCCCGTCGCGCCCGGCGGCTACTACCGGCGGTGTTGGTGTTGATCGGCGCAGTGGTGGTGCTAACCCCGTTGGTAGGCACCGAATCGCAGTTGGCGTCGCTGCCCGGCGACGCCTGGTCGTCTCTTCTGTACGTGGCCAACTGGCACTTCGTACTCGACGGCTCGGACTATTCGGCGATGTTCGCCGGTGCTCCATCCCCGCTGCGCCACGTGTGGAGCCTCGCGGTCGAAGAACAGTGGTACGTCCTCGTGCCCCTCGCAGCCCTGGTGGTGGCGGTGGCGGCGCGCCGCTCCGGGCGGCCGCGGCGCAGGCTGTTGCTGTGGGGTCTGGTCGGGGTGTCGGTCGCGGGTACCGCCTGGATGGTGTTGGTCAGCGGCGGTGGATGGGACAACCGTGCCTACATGGGCACCGACACCCGCCTCGCGGAGATGGCGGTGGGTGCGGTGCTCGCCGTACTGCTCGCCGACGGCTTCACCGCCGCGCCGCGCGTGCGGCGCGCCCTCACGAGGATCGCCCCGGTGGTGCTGATCGCCCTGGTGGTGACCTGGGCGCTGACACCGATCCGTGCAGCATGGCTCTACCGGGGAGGACTCACCGCGCATGCGGTGGCGGTCGCACTGCTGATCGCAGCGGTCGTGCAACCGGACGGTCTCGTGCGAAAGGTCCTGGCGAACCGCTGGGTGGCGATGCTCGGCGTGGTCTCCTACGGGGTGTATCTGTTCCACTGGCCCGTGGTGTGGTGGGTCACCCCTCAGCGACTCGGCCTGGGACCGTGGCCGACCCTGGCGATGCAGCTCGCTCTCACGCTCGCCCTGGCCGGGATCTCCTACAAGCTGATCGAGCATCCGATCCGCCGCGGGAGGGCTTGGAGCGCTCCGAAGCTCGCGTTCGCAGGCACGGCTGCCGTGGCACTGTTGGTGTTCGGCATCGTCAACATGCCCGAACCGGACCGCTCGCAGGTGCTGGCGCTCGGCTCCACCGTCGATGTGGCCATCCCGACCACCCCACCGGTGACCTCGCCACCGGTGACCTCGGCACCTGCGGACACCGTCGCGGGGGACCCGACGACGACCACCACGACCACCACTGCCCCACCGCCACCTCTACGCGTGATGGTGGTCGGTGACTCCTTCGGCGAGTCGGTGGTGGTCGGCCTCCAGAAGTGGGGTCTGCTCGACGGTGGGATGGCCGTGATGGACCGCACCATCCCGGGTTGCCCGTTCGGCCGGGGTGGACGCAACCGTGGGGTCGGCATTCCCCGCAACCTCGAACCGGTGTGCGAGGCACGCGACGAGACCTTGCTCAACTCGGTGAAGGAGTTCGACCCCGAGGTGGTCGTGTTCATCGGCGGCATGTGGGACGTGACAGACCGTCGGCCCCCCGGCTTCGACAGCTGGACGCGGATCGGACGTGCCGACTACGACGCGTACCTCCGCACCGAGATCGACCACCTGATCGACATCGCACAGAGCGGAGGTGCCGAGGTTCTCTGGGCGAACTCGCCGTATTGGGAACCGGTTCCCGGATCGGTGATCTTCATGGGCAACCCGCCTTATGCCGAAGCGGAACGGGATCGGGTGGACCTGTACAACCAGTTGCTGGCCGAGCGGATCGCTGCACGCGGCGGCGCCGAGATCCTCGACATCGCCGGCTGGCTGCGTTCGCAACCCGGAGGGGAGTTCGCCCCGGCCCTGCGCCCCGACGGGGTGCACTTCAGCGAAGCCAGCACCGACACGGTGGCGGGATGGCTCGGACCGACGATCCTCAGCTCGGCCGGTCGCTGAGCGGTTCGTCGAGCTGCTCGCCGGTTCCCCGGAAGCGGTCATAGAGCATCGTCAACGCGAGTGCGGCGAAGGCGGCGAACAACGGGGTGGTGGGCACCTTGAAGCGCGGGTCGCCGAAGAAGACCATCGGCACCATCACCCCCGCGAGCGTGAACGCGAGCAACCCCAGCACCGCTGGGTCGCGCTCCCGCCAAGCCCGCGGCGCAGCCACCACGACCCCTCCGAGTGCACCCAGCATTATCGCTGCATAGGCGGTGTTGGTGAACACCCACCACACGGCGCGCCACGGTTGGGGCATCAGGTCCTCGTCGCGGTACAGCTCGTTGCCGCGCAGGCCGTCGTCGTCGGTACGGAAGGTCCAGTAGAGCTTCTTGACCGCCAGCCACGGCAGGGTCTGGGGCTCGGATCGGATGTAGTCGATCGCCAGCTGTCGGGTCTGAGCGTTGCGTCGCAACTCCGCATCCACCCCATCGATACGGGTCTCGCCGGTGTCGCAGTACGGGGGAATCGCGAATCCTCCACGGGCCCTGGGGTGATATCCGACGCACAGGTTGTCGCCACCGTTGGTCGAGATGAACACCCGCTCCCCCAGTACCGCTTCGTTGCGGATCGACCACGGCACCACCAGGGCTGCGACCGCCACTCCCACCGCAGCCGCGAGCGCGAGCGTACGTCGCCACCCGATCCCACCGACCAGCCAGGCCAGGGCCAACAGCGGCAGGCCGATCAACACCTGCGGACGTACCATCGTCGCGAGGGCGAAGCAGATCGCGGCGATCGCGACCGACCCGATCCGACGTCTGTCTCCTGCGGGGGCCCGTACCGTGAAGGTGATCGCGGCCACCCCGATCGCGAACAGGAACACGAACAGCGATTCGGAGAGCCATGCCGAGGCGTAGGTGATCAGGTTCGGCCAACATGCGAGCACCAGGCCCGCGGCGACACCGACCCTGTTGCTGCGGAACGCCCACCGCGCGGTGAGTCCTACGGCGATCGCGGCAACCGCCCACAGGAGCGCCTGGGTGAGGCCGACCAGGACCCCACGTTGGGATTCGAGGCCGAGCGCGTCGATCAACCGGTAGAGCGCTCCCAGGAAGGCCGGATAGCCGGGTGGGTAGTAGGAGGTGGGCAGGTCGACCATCGACACGTAGCCGCGGCCGGCCGCGAAGCGCAACGCATAGGCGTTGTAGAGGAAGGGATCGCTGAGCAGGTCACCACCGGGTACCCGAACGAACAGGAACACCCATATCGCCCGGAGTCCGAATGCGATCCCTCCGACGCTCCACATCGCACGACCGAGCTGTAGCGATGGCCTCTCCCCCTCCCCGGCCGCTCCCGGCCGGGGAGCACCAGCGCGATCCGGATCCCCTTCCTGCTGGGTCGCTTCAGAGTGCTGTGTCGTGTCAGAGTGCTGTGCCGGGTCGGTGCCCTCGGTTCGCTCAGGGCCCTCAGAGGAGCGCCGTGCACGGCGTACGACGGTCCTGGGTCGGTCATCCGCGCCGTCGGTCACCCGCTGACCATAGACGGGCACAGGGTGATCTTTCGATAACCTCCCACGCTCGTGGACGCCCGCGCCCAGCACACCCCGCGGCCCCCAGGTCGTGACTCTCCATC
>JBKEAI010000309.1:0-1938 GCA_047972145.1 Microthrixaceae bacterium | reverse complement strand
TGTCGCAACCGAGTCGCACGGCGACAAGTGCCAGGTGGGCATCCACGACATCTGAAGTCTGTGACTCCGCCAGGAGCCTGCCCACGGCTGGGCCGTCATCGAGTGGATGTGCGGGAACCGTCTTCAGCAACGAGGAGAGGTGGAACTGTCGGGAACCACCACGCCATACCTGTGCCACCACGGGTGCGGTTGTGTGGAGCGTCGTGCCGGAGCGCAGGGTCGCGGCGAGGAATGCCCTTGCTGGTTCCTCCCGGCGTTCGACCGAGATGAGGAAACCGGCGTCGAGGATCAAAGGCCGTATCGATCGGCCATGGCAGCGACGTCGGCTTCGTCGACGGTACCCAGGTCGGCATCCCACGCTTCGAGCAATGCCCCCAAGGCCTCCCTGCGCTGCTGGTCGGCTGCGAGGCGTCGGATCGCGTGACGGATCGCGCTGGACCGGCCGCCGTAGTCCTGCGCGAGACGGTCGAGGATCCTGCGGTCGTCGTCATCGAGACGGACGGTGGTGGTACCCATCACCCATGTGTAGCACGGATGTAGTGCGAGGTGAAAGGGTTGGGTGACCCTTGCAGGTCAGGGGTCGATGTCAGCGCCGACTGCAACCGTACGGGCGACGCAGGACATGGCGACGTCGACGAGTTGGCCACCGCCTTCGTGCAGGGACCCGAGGGTGGCGCTGGCCGCGAAGATCCCTGTGAGGGGATCCGCGATCGCGTCACCGCAGAACACCGGATCACCGCCTTGGTCGTGGCCGACGAGGCCTCCCGCTACGGCGGCGTCGTCTCCGAAGGCGACCCAGTTGGCCCGGGGTCCGCTGCGTCCGTAGCCGGTGATCGACACCCACGTGGTACCTGGATCCTGCGCGACGATCACCTCGGGGTCGATGCCGAGTTGGTGCAGTGCCCGTGGCCGTGACGCCTCGATGACCACATCGGCGCGGCGCGCCAGTGCGGTGAGCTGGTCGATGCCCGAAGCACTGCCGAAATCGATCGAGAGCTCCTCGTGGCCATCGAGCAGCCACTCGAAGAACCGGCGGTTGCCCGCTCGGGCACCGTCGGGGCGCGAAGTGGATTCGACCTTGATCACCTCCATGCCGCAACGGCCCAACAGGCGCGCGCACAGCGGTCCGGCCCACATCGAGGACAGATCCACCACCAACGGCGTTTCCGGTGGGCCTGCGGTGGTGCCGAGTCGGTGGTGGACCGCGGCACGCTGTGCGTGCACCTCGGGATCCGCGAGTCGCGCGGCGGGGACACCGAGCATCTGGCATCGCTCGAGCACCTCCGCGGCGGTGGCTGAGGCGGCGAACCGCGTGAGTGCGTCCACCGGGTGCTCGGAGGCATCCGCATCCCGGGTCACTGCGACCATCGCCTCGAGGTCGCTCGGGCGCGCCAGGTTGACCGCCACCCAGTCGGGGTCGTTCGTCGCGAGGAGCTCACAGCTGCCGCCAGCGGACGTGCGGCCCTGGCTCGCCAGGCCCATGAACCCGGCCCGGTTGGTGAGCAACTCGGTCACGTCGATGTCGATCGGCAGGCCCCGCGCGACGTGTTCGACCAGCGCGATCGACTCTGGTCGGGGCATGCTCAGCTCGGGCACGCGCTGAGAGTAGGGCAGCGTTGGATGCCTGCGGTACGCCAACAGCGGCCATAGTCGGTGATAGTTTCGACATCGACGTCAAGATCAAATACCGGCTAGGTTCTGTTCGACGAGTTCGATCAGGAACAGGGCCGATCAAGGGGGACCGCATTGGCTGAAGCGACGACCCAGGTGGCGTTCGCGCCCGACGTGTTCACCTGGCCCGACGACGATCCGGCGCTCATCGGTGGCCGGTGTGGGGAGTGCGGGTCGATCACCTTCCCCAGGCCCGACTCGTGTGCACGGTGCGGAAGCCTGAGCGTCGAGCGACACCTCCTCGCCAGGAAGGGCACGCTGTGGACC
>JBKEAI010000049.1:0-15280 GCA_047972145.1 Microthrixaceae bacterium | reverse complement strand
ATCTGCTCGGAACCGGGGTAGCTACATGGACGAGTGAAACAGTCGGGGCTGGGTGGATCGCACCGCCCTCGGGTGAGGTGAGCTCGCTCTATCGGGACGCGGCGATCTCGCGTCGTCGGGCTTCGATCAACGCACGCACGATCTCGACGGGGAGCGGGGTTTCCGGCTCGAAGCGCAGGGCACCCTTGGAGGTCGTGTAGCCGTCCAATTCGTCGGCGAGCTCTGTGAGGACCGACCCGCTGTGGGGCAGGTAGCTCAGGTGGTTGTCGAACACAGCGAACCCGGCGACTGCCTTTCCATCGATCCTGAAGACCGGTGAGCCATAACCGAGACCCTCCTCGGCGTCGGGCACGATGGACAGGATCGTCGAGCGCAACTCGGTGAGTGTGGCGCGAGCGGGTTCGTGTGCCGCGGCGATGTAGCCGTCTACCTCTTCGGATGACATCATCCCAGTCTGTCGCGGCGCAGGGATCACGTCGAGCGGTCGGCGTAGGTCAGACCATGTCGCGGAGTGTGTCGGCGAGGGCAGTGGTGGGGCGCCCCAGCAGGTCCGAGAGCGTGCCGGGCATGTCGGCCAGGGCACCTTGTGCGATGTGGCCGTCGACCGACACCGCGAAGTCGATCATCGGGTCGTCGAGGCCGGCTTGGGTGAGTGCCTCGCGGTGTGCTTCGGAGTTCACATGGGTGACCGTCACGGGTGCATCGATGGCGGCTGAGATCGCCTCCGCAAGCTCCTCTTGGGTCCACGCCGTGTCGCCGGAGAGCTCGTAGATGATCTCGGGCGAATCGCTCGTGACGACGATCGCAGCCGCCTCTGCAAAGTCGTCGCGCGCGGCGCTCGCCACGCGACCTTCACCGGCGCTGGTGAGCACTGTTCCCATCTCCCGTGCACCGGGGATGCTGGTGACTTGGTTCTCGTGGTACCAACCGTTGCGAAGGAAGCTGTGCGCGATGCCCGCCTCTGCGAGCCGACGCTCGGTTTCGGCATGTTCGGGAGCCAACAGCAGGGGAGAGGTATCCGCGTGCAGAAGGCTCGTGTAGGCGACGTAGCCCACACCCGCTTCCTTGGCCGCGTCGATCACGTTTGCGTGCTGCGTTGCGCGTTGGCCGATCTCGTTGCTCGAGATCAACACCATCTTGTCGATCCCCGCGAGCGCCTCGGTGAGGGCGTCGCGGTCGGTGTAGTCCGCGATTCTGACCTCGACGCCCTTGGCGGTGAGCGGCGCGGCCTTGGCAGGGTCGCGGATCACAGCGATCACCTCCGATGCGGGCACGCGGTCGAGGAGGTGTGAGACGATTCCCTGGCCCAGTTGGCCGCTGGCTGCTGTGACGGCGATGGTCATGTTGTTCCTGTCGATGGGGTCGGTTGGAGGTTATTCGGCGGTGCTGTTGCACCGCTCGTGGCCGCCCGTGTCGGTGCGACCAAGTGCCTGCAACAACCTTGCTCCCCGGTGTATTTCACCGATCGCTCCGATGACGAGATTCTCTGCGGGTCTCGATGGCCTTTTCTGCACCTCAGAGCATGGGTTGTAGACCGAAGCCTCAGCAGGGCAGGTGCGGGTGAACCGCCGAAACGCCTGGAGGGGGAGCCGCAGGGCGCGCACCACGGTGGTGCTGCGCCATAGTGGAAGCGGCATGGCCCGAGCCGAGGAGGACGTTCGCGATGCACGACGGTGTGGACGATGATTCGGACGACGAGGTCGAGCTCATCAGCGACGGTGATGGTCTGGCGGTGCTCGGCGAGCCCGCGGCGGTCGAGGAGTTCCTGAGGTCATCGGGCCTTCAGGCCACCGGTACCGCCCAGCGCGGCTCGGCGCTCAAGCTGGGAGCGTCGGTCGCCCAGGCGGGCTCCGACATTGCGGCGAACTCGGGTCGGTGGGTGAAGCTCACCGAGGAGTCCGCGCGGGCAGTCAAGAAGTACGGCCTCATACAGACCAAGACCCCAGGTGTCAGCCATGCGATGGTCGGCAAGCCGGGTGACATCAAGCAGTGGCTTCAGGTCGTCAAGGGTCCCGGTTCACTGGTGACCAACCCAGCCGTGCTCGCCGGGGCTGCTGGGGTGATGGCTCAGATGGCGATGCAGCAGCAGATGGACGCGATCACGGACTACCTCGCGGTGATCGACGAGAAGCTCGACGACGTCCTGCGGTCCCAGACCAACCAGGTGTTGGCACGTCTCGATGGAGTCGACCTGGCGGTCCGTGAGGCCATGAGCGTGCGCACCGCGGTCGGTCGGGTCTCGGAGGTCACCTGGTCGAAGGTCCAGAGCTCCGCCCAGGCGATCGGTGAGACCCAGGGCTACGCGCTGCGTCAACTGGCGGACCTTGCCGACAAGTTGGAACAGCGCACCAAGGTGGGTGATCTCGCGAAGGATGCCGAGGCGGCCGAGGCAAAGGTCCAGAGCCTGCTGGTGGTGCTCGCCCGCTGCTTCGAGCTTCACGACACGGTCGGGGTGCTCGAGCTCGACCGGGTGCTCGATCAATCACCCGAGGAGATCGACCGGCACCGTCTCGGGTTGAGGTCCGCAAGACAGGATCGGTTGCAGCTCATATCCGAGCGCACCGAGCAACTACTGGCGCGGATGCGTGCCGCAGTGGGTGTCGCCAACTCCAAGGTCCTGTTCAACCCGAGGCTGTCACCGGCGGTGGTCGACTCCGCCAACCACGTGGCCGAGGAGGTGCACGAGTTCCGGGAGCTGCTCGGCATCGAGTCGGCCCATGAGGCCACTGATACGAGACGCTGGAGCGAGGCGGCGGGTGAGCGTTGGGACGATGCCCGCGAGGCGGGCTCCCAGGGGGTGGATGCCGTGAAGCGATTCGGCGGCGGAACCCTGCGCAGGGCCGGGTCACTCAAGGACAGCGTCGGTTCACTCAAGGAAAGGGCATCCGACCGACTCGCGGAGCGTAAGCAACGTCGACACAGCGACGACGGGTAGGTCGGTGCCCCTGGGGTCGGGGCGAAGGTGCCGTGGGTCAGGGGTGCAGGGTGTTACGGGTGAGCGGGTGTTCGCCAGGTTGCCCACCACGTGGACCTGGCCGTCTCAGGTCGACCTCGTCGTGCACGAGGAATCGGTCGAGACCCGCGGCCGGACGTTCCCATAGGTAGCCCTGGCCTATGTGGCAGCCGAGCTCGACCAGCAGGTCGCGTTGAGCCTCGGTCTCGATTCCCTCGGTCACCACCGAGATGCCGAGCTGGTCGGCGAGCTCGATCACGTGGCTCACGATCAACCGGGTCGCAGGGTCGGTCACGACCCTGCGGGTGAAGCTCTGGTCGATCTTGAGCACATCGACATCGAGATCGGCGAGGTAGTAGAGCGATGCGTACTCGCTTCCGAAGTCATCGATCGCGATCTGGTAGCCGGCCCGACGCAACTCGCTGAGTCGCCGTCGCGACGATTCGCGTACGAACACCGACTCGGTGATCTCCAGCCGTAGCCGATCGAGCACCTCGGGACGGTGGGCCGCCAGGGTCAACAGCCGCTGCACGAGCGCTTCGGATTCGATCTGAAGCGGCGAGATGTTCACGGCGATCCGGAACCCGTCGGGAAGGTGTGAACCCACCTGGTCGATCGTCGACACGACCTGTGCGAAGGCCCAGTCGCCGACCGCTTCGATGAGGCCGTGCTGTTCGGCGACGTTGATGAACTCCTGTGGCGACACGTCGCCGAGGTCGGAGGTGTGCATCCGTGCGAGCACCTCTGAGCCGATCGAGCGTCCGGTGTCCATGTCGACGATCGACTGGAACGCGAGCCACATCTCGTCGGTGCTGCCGACACGCTGGAGCACCTCGAGTGTCTGTTGATGCCGGCTCCGTTCGTCGCCCATCTCCCCTGTGAAGTCGCGGACGTGGCCACCGCCGGTCGCCTTGGCGTAGTACTGGGCGATGTCCGCACGCGCGACGAGGTCGAGGAACTGCTCGTCGCCGTCGGCGGACACCGCGATTCCGGTGCTGGCGGTCACCTGGACCGGATGGTGGTCGATCTCGACGGGAGCGTCGAACACATCGTCGATGAGGCGACCCACTTCCATCGAGCGATCCGTGTTCGCCCTCTGGGAGTCCCCGGCGTCGAAGAGGATCGCGAACTCGTCGCCGCCGAGGCGCGCCGATGCGACGACCGGCTGGGGGAGCTTGGCGAGCCGGTCTCCGATCCGTGCGAGCATCGTGTCGCCGAAGCGGTGCCCCTTCACGTCGTTGAGCAACTTGAAGCGGTCGACATCGAGGTAGGCGACCCCCATCGCTCCCGCTGTCGCGTCGGCTAGTTCCACCAGGCCCCGACGGTTCAACAGGCCGGTGAGTTCGTCGAAGCGGGCCTTGTGGGAACTGTCGTGCTCGGCCCTTGCGAGCGCGGACACCGCACGACTTGTCCGAAGCACGGAGATGGCGATCGCGAGGAACCCGAGCATGAACACGATCACCCGCTCGGGGCGCGTCAGCTCGGGATCGACGAGGCCGACCACCAGCGGGAGGGTGGCTGTCACCGCGATCGTCGTGGTGCGCGAGCGTGACCATTCGCCGCGCACGACTGTCGCTGGTTCGGTGACCGACACCATCGACGGGTGAAGTGCTGCCGCGGCCCACAACATCGCGGCGAGCCCGCTCAGGTCCAGTGCGGCTTCGATGACAGGATCGCCGCCCGGGGCGACGATCGAAGCGGCATCGCCGAGTATCTGCACCACCCAACCGGTCATCAACAGCGCGGCGGCGCGCCCGCGCATCAGATCGACGAGCAGGAGTCGGCCGACGAGTGCAACCACGAGTATGTAGGAGAGCGGGGCGATGATCCCCAGGGCGAGTTTGTATGGAACGAGGTAGGTGGCGTTCCAGCCCGGGACGGTCCCGAGGGGGATCACGAACGCGGAGTACGCCAGAATCAGTACCGCCATCTCCAGGCGTGAATCGGTGACCTTGCCTGTGCCCCGGCTGCGGATGATCGCGAGCAGGCTCATCACCGACGCGACGCTCGTGCCGGTGATGACCGCGAAGTTCAGCCAACCACCGGCGAGTGTCACATTCGATACGGACACCAGGATCGGACGGCCCAGGAACGACACGATCACCGCCGCCAGCCACCACCAGGGGCCAGCGGATCTGGGACGATTCCGCGTCAGGCCGATCACCATGAACACGAGAGCAAGGACGCAGGCGACACCGCGAACCTGGAGCCGTTCCAGGGTCGCGAGGTTGTGGTCGTCGTGGAGCGCGGCGACCACCAGGCCGAACAGGTAGATGGCGATCCCCAGCGCAACCGCCCCCGCAGAGAACCTCACCAGGTTGCCGCGTCCGGATCCAGAGAGGGTTGCAGTCTGGTCGGTTGCGGCCTGGTCGGTTGCGGCCTGGTCCGCATTCACGTGACCGACCCCGTTCTCGCTTGTGGGACTACCCCAGCACCCCGGTGTGGCACATGACCACATCCCTTCTCACAAATCGACTCCAGTTGTGAGCGTAGTACCACCGTCCGCGGTCGTCAGCTGAAAATGTGTGCAACAACCCGCTACACACTGCAACCCCACACTGAAAACAGCCCACTGGAACGGGCGGTTCCGTCGCCCCAAGTCCCGTTCTGTGGTGCGAGACGCGCTTGTGGAGCTAGCTACGCACCACAGAACGGGCTGGAGGTGCGGAACGGACTGGAGGTGATGCCGATCGGCTCTTCGGTTCGCTGTTCGACGATGGTATGCCGGTGGCCGCTCAACGATGCCGTAGTGCACAGACCAGCGAGGATCCGAGCTTCATCGATCGAATTGTCCGGGAACGAGCGGTGGAAGATACGTGCGGGCCTGGCGCCTCGGCATCGGGGACCCACCCTGAACCCGCTGGCACGACCCGCCGAACCGCGCTGTCGGACCACCCGCTGCTGCCAGCGGGGTGCCCGGTACTCTCGGGTGTGTGCACCCCGCGATGACTGCTCCGACAGGTAGCCCTTGAGGATCACCGGGATCCGAGACGTCGACGTGCCGCTGCACGGTGCTGTGTCCAACGCCGTGGTGAGCTTCGAGGGTCACAAGGTGTCGCTCGTCGCGGTGTTCACCGACGTGATCCGCAACGGTGCGCCATTGGTCGGAGTCGCGTTCGATTCGATCGGTCGTCACGCACAAGGGGGGATCCTGCGCGACCGCATGATCCCTCGGGTGCTCGGATCGGACCCCGACTCGTTGCTTTCGCCCGATGACGGCCTGGTCGACCCCGCCCGGGTGCTCGCAGCGGCGATGGCAGGTGAGAAACCCGGCGGCCACGGCGACCGGGCGGCCGCGGCGGCGGCGATCGAGCTCGCCTGTTGGGACATGCTCGCGAAGTACCACGACGAACCGGCGTACACGACGATCGCGCGGGCCCACTTCCGCGCTCCGCAGCAGGGTGGCGTGCCGGTGTACGCGGCGGGTGGCTACTACCACGAGGGTGACGACATCGCAGCGTTGCGTGACGAGTTGGCCGGCTACCTCGATGCCGGGTACCCGGCGGTGAAGATCAAGATCGGTGGGCTCGCGTTGCCCGAGGACCTCCGGCGGGTGGAAGCAGCGATCGATGTGACCGGGTCGGGCGATCGGGTGGCGGTCGACGCGAACGGCCGGTTCGACCGGGCCCTCGCGCTCGAATACGCAACGGCATTTGCCCCCTACGGCTTGTGCTGGTTGGAGGAGGCGGTCGATCCGCTGGCATACGGTCTGCAACGCGAGTTGGCGGAGGCGTACGAAGGCCCGCTCGCCACCGGCGAGAACCTGTTCTCGGTCCAAGATGTGCAGAACCTGCTCGATTTCGCCGGCCTGCGCGTGGATCGGGACATCCTCCAGATGGACGCGGGACTCAGCTACGGGATCACCGAGTACGTGAAGATGATCGAAGCGATGGAGCGACACGGTTTCGAGCGCAGCGCGGCGGTGCCCCACGGTGGGCATCTGATCAACCTGCACATCGTGATGGGGCTTGGCCTCGGTGGGTGTGAGGCGTATCCGGGGGTGTTCCAGCCCGTGGGTGGCTACAGCGACGATTGCGTGATCGACAACGGCAGGATCACCCCGGGGGAGAGACCGGGATTCGGGCTCGAGGCCAAGTCCGGTCTCGATTCGGAGATCGCGAGACTCGTGGCATGAACGTCAAGAGGATGAAGCCCGGGTCGTGAATACCGACGAAGCGAGATTCGTGACATGTGCGCCGGCGGTGGGAAGCCTGTGTCGTGGATCGCGAGGGCGTGAGGTTGTGGTGTGAACGTTGAGGAATCGTCAGCCGGCGCTGCATCCGAGGTGGCGCGGATCGCGGTCGTGGGTTGTGGCGCGATGGGTTCGGTGTACGCCGCGCGGTTGACTGCCGCCGGCAAGGACGTGCTGGTGGTCGACCGTTGGGCCGAACACGTGCGGGCGATCCGCCAGCATGGCCTGGTCGTGTCGGGACCCGACGGCGAGATCGTCGCCCGGGTACGGGCCTACGAGAGCGTGCCTGACGAGCAGGTCGACCTGGTCATCCTCGCGGTGAAGGCCGCCGGAGTGGCGGCGGCCGCTGCGAACCTTGCGCCGCTGCTCGGCGAGCAGACCGTGGTGCTGACGATCCAGAACGGACTCGGAACAGCACAGGAGGTCGCCGACCGGGTGGGTGCAGATCGACTGGCGGTCGGCATTGCCAGCGGTTTCGGAGCGTCGCGCCCTGCACCGGGGCGTGCTCGCCACGATGCGATGCGCGCGGTGCGCTTCGGTAGCTTCGACGGGCTCGGGTCCGGTCACCTCGAAGCGTCTCGGTCAGACCCCCCTCGCCTCGCGGCAGCTCGGCTCCAGGTTGTTGCTGAGCTCTGGCGTCAGGCGGGTTTCGACGCCGAGGTGGTCCGTGACCTCGTGGCGATGCAGTGGGAGAAGTTGATCTGCAACGTCGCCTACAGCGCGCCGTGTGCGCTCAGTGGGCTCACCGTCGGTGAGGTGCTCGACCATGACGACCTGGGCCCGGTGAGCCGGGCCGCGGCGACCGAGGCTTTCGAGACGGCGTTGGCGCTCGGGGTCGACCTTGATGTCGAGGACCCCGAAGCGCTCGTGCGCGAGTTCGCTGGGCGGATGCCCGCCGCGAAGCCCTCCGCTCTGCTCGACCACGAAGCCGGCCGGGTCAGCGAGATCAGCTTCATCAACGGAGCGGTTCCACGGGAGGCCGCCAAGGTAGGGCGCACCGCCCCTGTGAACGCAACCCTGACCGCGCTCGTTCGAGAGCGTGAGACCCGCTTCGCCGACCAACCCTCCCGACCAACCTGAACCGAAGCTGCTCCGAAAGGCCGTTGAGTAGCGCGACCCGCTGCTCTGGGTGTCGGAAATCGACATCCGGCATCGGAGACGGTTCAGCGCTCGCGTCAGCGCGCTGAGTGACTGAAGGACCTAGTGACTGAAGTAGAGCCCGTTGGTGGGCGGTACTCCGAGGTTGCTGATCAGCAACTCGATGCGATCGAGGCTGAGGATGCCGATCTCTACAACGACATTCTCACCGTATGTGAGCTGGTCTTCTCCGAGCCGGCGCGAGCCCAGTCGATGTCTACGGCCATCCAGACCGATCAGGGCATCCGGCTGCGCCTACCCGTGCCAGGGCGAGCGCACAAGTTCTTCTGGACCTCCGACGGTCCACGCATCGAGACGGTGTTTCCCTATCCGTAGGTTGCGAGCGGTTCGGAACCTGAGCTCACCTTGTAGAGGTGATCCCCGATGATCCACGTCCGCAGAGCCGACTCAGCCGACGAGGCCGCTCTTGCGGAACTGACCTACCTCGCGCTTTGGGTGCCCGAAGGAGCGGAGCCATTCGAGCGCAGGATCGTCGATGAACCGCAGATCAGGCACTACTTCGAGGACTTCCCAAGACGTGTGGGAGACCTCGGATTTCTGGCGTGTGAAGGCGACGACGTGCTCGGTGGCTGCTGGGCCAGATACTTCCCGAGCGAAGACCCTGGGTATGGCTGGGTTGCTGCTGATGTTCCGGAGCTCTCTATCGCAGTTGCCGCTGAGCGTCGGGGCGAGGGCATCGGACGCCGATTGCTTCTCGCGCTGTTCGACGCGATGCGTGAACGCGGTGACACCCAATTGAGTCTCAGCGTCGATCCCCAGAACCCTGCGCGGCTCTGGTACGACCGGCTGGGCTTTTCCAAGGTGGGCGTTGTCGATGGCTCATGGACGATGACCCTCGACCTGTGAGCCGCGCGACCCGTTGATCTCTCGTATTGCGAATCGTCACACTCAGTGTGTGGCCAAGGCAATCTCAGTACGTCTCGATGACGATGCCGAGCGGGCGCTCAGTCTGCTTGAAGCAAGCGGTCTTTCACGCTCGGATGCGATCCGCTCCTCCCTGGTCGCATCGGCAGCCCGTATGCGCAGGGATCGAGACCTTGCAGATGAGGTGGCGGCCCTGGAGGCCGACGAATCAGATCGCGCCGAGATGCGAAACGTGGCTTCACTGATGGAGTCGCTCCGTGCACCGGGGTGACATCTACCGATTCCGTATCCCAAAGAATGCAGGCCACGAACAACAAGGTGTGCGCCATGGCATCATCGTGCAGGCCGATGAACTCCCGCGGTCGGTTGTGATCGTTGCACCGACTTCGCGCAGTGCTCGCACTGCATCGTTTCGTCCAGAGGTCGGGATCGCTGGAGAGGCGACTCGTGTACTTGTCGAGCAGCTGGGAGCAGTCGATGTTCGACGTCTCGGGTCACAAGCGGGCGCCTGCACGCGGATGAACTGTGGGCAATCGACGCGCTCATCACCGTGCTCGGCATGTTCTGAACCCTGACGCTGACATCGGACAGGCTCCGTCGTTGTCGAGGAGCTGGTTGTGTTACTTGTCGAGTGTGGGTGTCCAGGTGAACTCGGGCGGGCGACCCTCGAGGTATGCGACGACTCCCTCGATGGGGTCCGCAGACTCTGCCACCTCCGTCGACCATCGCTGCATGATCGTGGGATCGACGTCGCGAGCCACGGCAGCGTCGACTATCTCCTTGCTGGCCATCTGGGTGAGCAGGGAGCGTTGCTCGGTGAGCAGCTCGGTGAACTCGGTCACCCTGGTATCGAGTGAGCCGGTGGGATGGACCTCTTCGACGAGTCCGATCCGAAGTGCGCGCTCCGCGTCGATCAGCTCCGCGCTGTAGAGAAGGTGCTTGGTCGCAGAGGCGCCGATCGCCTGCACGACACGCTGAGTCGCGGATGCCGGGTAGACGATCCCCAACCGTGCCGGCGTGATGCCGAAGCGAGCCGTGGTGTCAGCGAAGCGCAGGTCACACGCGACCGCGATCTCGGTGCCACCGCCGACACACGCTCCGGTGATGACCGCGAGTGTGGGCTTGGGGAACGCTGCGATCGCCTCATCAGCGGCAACGTTGGCCGCCTGGTACTCGGACATCTCGACGTCGCCCAACCCGGCTATGTCCGCTCCGGCACAGAAGTGCTCACCTGAGCCGCGCACCACGAGCATCCGGACCGTGGAGTCCGCAGCCAGCTCACCACAGAGCCGAGCTATGTCGAGCCACATCGAATAGGTGACCGCGTTGCGCTTGGACGGTCGGTTCAACCACAGCGTCGTGATCGGACCCTCTCGGGTGAGGGCGATCTCTGCGTCGCCGAGATCCGGTTCGGGACCGGCGGCATCGTCGTGGTCGGTCTCGGAGCGGCCGCCACCGGTGTCGTGCGGGTCGGGAGTCGCCCCGAACGAATCCGCGCTCATCGGGAGATCCCGGCCTCGGCCAGGATCGCCTCGGTGTGCTCCCCCAAGCGCGGTGGCCGGGATCGCACACCGGTGGGTGTGGCGGTCATCTTGATCGGTTGACCAGCGAGGGTGACCGGTCGGGAACCGTCGGGTTGTTCCACCTCCACGAGCATCTCGCGGGCCGCCACGTGCGGGTCCTCGTAGATGGCTGCCATGTCGTTGACCGGCCCGACCGGGACCTTCCCTCCCAACAGCTCCACGATCCCGGCGGTGGTGCGCGCCGAGGTCCACGGGATGATCTCCTCGTTGAGCGCTGGTCGGTTCAACAACCGGTCGATGCTGCCCGCGAACCGCTCGTCGGTGGTGAGATCGGTGCGCCCCATGTGTTCGCACAACAGCGCGAACTCCGCGTCGGTGGGGGTACCGATCGCACAGTTGCCATCGGCTGTGGGGAAGATGTCGAACGGGGCTATGAGCGGATGGCCGTTGCCGGTCGGTCCGTTGACCATCCCGGTGTAGGAGTACCAGTAGGCGGCACCCTCGCAGAGGCTGAGCACCGCGTCGTACATCGCGACGTCCACGAATTGGCCCTCACCGGTGCCGATCGCATGGACGAGCCCCGCTAGCAGACCCACCGCGCCGAAGGTGCCCGAGAGGATGTCGCCGACGCTGGGGCCGCACTTCATGACGGTGCCGTCCGCACTGCCGGTGACCGACACGAGCCCACCCATCGCCTGGGCGACGATGTCGTACGCAGGCCACTGCGAATACGGGCTCTCACCGGTGCGGGGGTCACCGAAGCCACGGATCGCGAGGTAGACGAGCTTCGGGTTGGCCGCGGCGAGCCTCTCGTAGCCGACCCCGAGACGGTCCATCACCCCGGCACGACTGTTCTCCACCACGACATCGACGGTCTCTACGAGGGAGAGGAACGTCTCACGGTCGGTGTCGTCTTTGAGGTCGAGCGCGATCGAACGCTTGCCGCGGTTGATCGATGCGAAGTACCCGCCGTAGGACTGTTCGGTGTCCTCGCCGGTGAACGGTCCGGGGAAACGGGTCATGTCCCCGGTCGGGGGTTCCACCTTGATCACGTCCGCGCCCAGATCGGCGAGGAGCATCGTGCAGTACGGCCCGGCGAGCGCCTGGGTCAGGTCGAGCACGCGGATTCCCGCGAGCGGTCCCGGAGCGGTTGGAGTGGGGTTCGGCACGCGTTGATCGTACGAGACATGGCAGCTCCCAGACGTCTTGACGCGAGGCAACAGCTCGGCGATGCGACGCGGCCCCTTCTGACCGTCAGGAGATACCGGCCCGGTGCTCCTCCGGGCGGTCTCCCGCTCCGATCGGCCCGGCGACCGGATCCTGGAACGGTCAGCTCCGATTCCCTGGGCGGTCGAGCTTCCCGATGGCGGTGATCGCGGTGTTCACGGCGTTGCTCGCGGCGAGAGAGGAGTCGCGGCGGAGACGGTTGAGCGTCGCGACCGTGCCCGGATGGCGCACCACCCGACGCAACATGGCCGGCAGGTTGGGAGATCCGTCCTCGCGGAGCAACTCGAGGATCGACGTGTCGACCAGGCCATCCGCGGGCCGGTCGCTCACCGCGCGCACCGCCGACCAGGGCACGCCGCGGTCCTCGCTCACCGCGCCGACCGCTGCGGTCTCCATGTCGATGCCGACGATCCCCTCCGCCTGCCAACGCTCATGGTGTGCATCGTCGAGGATCGGCCCGGCACAGGTCACGATCTTTCCCTGCTGGCTGAGACCGGGAAGCGGCCCTGGAGTGACCACGCGCGCGGTGTCGTCGTCGACCGCAGCGGTGGGGACGACCACGTCACCGATGTCCAGCGCCGGGTCGATCCCACCGCAGATCCCCACCATCACCACGAGGTCCGCGTCGAGCGCGTCCAGCAGGCGATCCATGGATCGACCTGCCGCGGCCGGCCCGACACCGATGACCGCCCCCAGCACCGCCCGGCCCGCGACGCTCCCGGCGCGCACGTCGATCCCGGAGCGCTGTTCCTTGCGCAGTCCCAGGCGGCGGGTAAGTGGCGCGAGCTCCGAGGGCATGGCCGTCACGACGAGGATTGTCACGCCGTGACGGTACCGCCCTGTCGGTGTCACCCACCTCGATGCTGGTCGCGGGCACCTCAGCTGCGATCCACACCTCGTGTTCGAGGCACTCGGTTCTCGTCGTGCGTAGATGCGATAACGGATGCATGTATAGTGCATGCATGACGAATATCCAGGTTCGCAACGTGCCGGAGGACGTTCACAGGGCCCTGGTGCAGCGGGCCGAGCAGGCTGGCCAGTCCTTGCAGCAGTTTCTTTCCAACCAACTCGGGCTGATAGCGACAACGCCGAGCACGTCAGAGATCATCGAACGGATCGAAGGCAACCCGAAAGGCCGTCTGTCAGCAGGTTCGGCGATCGAGGCACTCGACGAGGATCGTGCTCGTCGTTGACGCATCGGTGCTGGCGCCGGTGGTGGCCGACGCGGGCGACGATGGTCGCCGGTTCCGTACGAGATTGCGAAGCGAAGTCATCCTCGGGCCTGACCTGCTCCGACTCGAGGTGGTCTCGGTGCTTCGAAGACACGCGCGCCGGGGGGCTTTGAGTGACGAGCAAGTGGACCTAGCACTTCGGGAGACCCTGGCGTTTCCGGTCGTCGTGTACCCGACGACACCTCTTCTACCCCGTGTGTGGGATCTGCGCCACAACGTGAGCGCGTATGACGGGTGCTACGTCGCGTTGGCGGAGGTAGCGGACTGCCCTCTGGTCACGGCTGACCACCGACTTGCCGGCGCGCCTGGAATCCGATGCGCGGTGGAGGTGCTGTAGGAACCGGGCCGTCCGCGGGCAGGTCGCTGACCGGTCAGGTCTTGGAGATGGTCGGCTCATCGCCATCGCCCACCTCGATGCTGACCGCGAGCACCTCGGCTGCGATCCACGCCTCGTGGTCGAGGAGGTCGGCATCCGGTGCGGCCAGTCGCAGCTCGATCCGGTCGGTGAGCGCCATGCCTGCGTCCTTGCGCATGCCGTTGACGTGGTGGATCAGGTTCAACACCCGCGATTCTGTGCGCAGCGCATCGGTCAGCTCGGTGTCGAGGGCGAGGGTCACACCTTCATGGGAAGCGACCGCCCAGCCCTCCTTCTCCGTGCGCTCGATCAGGACCTCGTCCGCGGCCAGCGTGTGCCCCGCCACGTCGAAGCCGCCGTCGTCACGCTCGCTGAACTCACCCGCATCCAGTGCCTTGCGTACAGCGTTGATGTCCTTGCCCAACTTGGGCCCGAGCAACTTCAGGTTGGGGCGGACCTTGAGCTGGGTGGCCTCGACCTCGCCGAGCTCGACGTCTTTCACCCGCAGCTCGTTCGCGATCTCCCCGAGGTAACCATCGATACGTGGCTCGCCCTCCACGATGATGCGCGCAAGGGGTTGGCGCAGACCGAGGTTGACCTTCGCACGGGCCTGGCGACCGAGCTCGACCACGCCTCGCACCGCCGCCACATCCGCTAGCAGTTCGGTGTCGGGTGCATCGACCGCGGGCCACTCGGCGAGGAACACCGAGGTGGGGACTTCACCGTCGAGCGCGTCGGTGACCAGGGTCTGCCAGAGGTGCTCCGCGAGGAACGGCATGACCGGGCTGATAGTGCGCAGCGAGGTGACCACCGCCCACCAGAGCACCCGGACAGCGGTCTCGTCGCCTTCCCAGAACCGCCTGCGGGCACGCCGGATGTACCAGTTGGACAGGTCATCCACGTACGACTCGAACGCACGGATCACATCGACGGTGAGGTAGGCCTCGTAGCCGGCTGCTGTGTCCACGACGAGTTGCTTGGTGCGCTCGATCGCCCATAGGTCGAGGCTGGTCAGCCCGTCCAGATCAGCGGGCAGCCCGTCGAGGTCCGACGCGGGCGGGGTGACCTCAGCGATGTTGGCGTACTGCACCAGGAACGACGCGCTGTTCCACAGCGTGAGGAGCTTGCGCTTGATCTCGGATCCGGGGCCGAAGCCGAACAGCAGGTCCTGGCTCGGGGGCTGCGCGCAGTACTGCCAGCGCATCACGTCGGCACCCATCTGCTCGAAGGCGTCCTGCGCGCTGATCATGTTGCCCCACGAGCCGTGCATCTCCCGGCCGGTCTCATCGAGCATCTTTTCGTAGCCGAGCACCTTGCGGTACGGGGCACCGCCGGTGAGCACCACGGACATGAACAGCTGGCTGTAGAACCACAACCTGATCTGTTCACGCATCTCCGACACCCAGTCGGCTGGGAACCACTCCTGCCAGTACGCGTCGTCGGGAAGGTCCGCACCCGTGAGGCCCTTCGCCGCGCCGGTCGCATAGCCGTGCGGTTCGTACGAGTCGTTGTGCCAACCGAGCGTGGAGAACGGCACGATGCCCGCGTCGAGCCACACGTCGCCCACCTCGGTCACCCGTCTGACCACGTCGCCGCACGACGTGCAGCGGATCCGCACGTCGTCGATCCACGGGCGGCGCAGCTCCTCGAGTTCGTCGAGGCTGTCGACGGCATGTTCGGCGAGCTCCTCTTTGGAACCGATGACGGTGATGTGCCCACAAGTGCACGGGTAGAACGGCAGCGGCAGTCCGTAGTAGCGGCGCCGCGAGATGTTCC
>JBKEAI010000272.1:0-1637 GCA_047972145.1 Microthrixaceae bacterium | reverse complement strand
GGGGGTGTAGGCGGCTGACCTGAGGGTGCGCGGGCGCGGTACAGGGGCTCATCAGAATCGGGGTTGCGAGACCAACCAACTCCGAGGAGCCCCTGTGGAGACCAACGCTACGCGCATGTGCGCGCTCATCGTGGGCCTGCCCGAGATCGCCGTGCTCGGCGTCGACGACGTGCCTGATGCGCCGTTGCGGATCCACATCGAGACGACCGCGACGATGACCGGATGCTCGACGTGTGGCACGCGGGCATGGTTGAAGGACCGGCGGCCGGTCGAGTTGGTGGACCTCCCCGCGTTCGGGCGCCCAGCGACGTTGGTGTGGCACAAGCGACGGTGGCTCTGTCCCGAGCGGGCCTGTGAGATCGGGACCTTCACCGAGCAGAACTCGGCGATCGCGGCGCCTCGTGCCCGGGTGACTGATCGGGCTGGACGATGGATGACCCGCCAGGTCGGCCAGGGCCAGCCCGTCTCGACGGTCGCGGCGGAGCTCGACTGCGACTGGCACACCGTGATGGAGGCCGCGTTCGCATATGGGACCCCGTTGATCGAGGACCCCGACCGCATCGGAGCCGTGTCGGCCCTGGGGCTTGATGAGACCTTGTTCGTGCGCACCGGGGCGTTCAAAAGTCGAGCGTGGGTGACCTCCATCGTCGACGTATCGCGCCCGGCACGGCTGCTCGATGTGGTGCAGGGCCGCAGCGCGAAGGCCCCGTCGGAGTGGCTCGATGCCCGGCCCGAGAACTGGCGCGATGCCATCGAGTGGGCGGCGTTGGACCTGTCGGGTCCGTATCGCAAGACCTTCAACGACAGCCTCCCGGACGCGACGCAGGTCGCGGACCCGTTCCACGTGATCAAGCTCGCCAACACCCGTCTCGACGACGTCCGCCGGCGGGTCCAGCAGGAGACCCTCGGTCACCGAGGCCACCGCGACGACCCGCTCTACCGGAGCCGGCGGCTGCTCACGAAGGGCCACGAACGCCTCGATGAGAGGGGAGAGGCGAAGCTGCTCAGCTTCCTCGAGGCGGGCGACCCCAACGGCGAGGTTCGGATGGCCTGGCACGCCAAGGAAACACTGCGCGGGCTCTATGACCAGCCCGCCGCCGACGCCGCGGGCTACCTCGCCGAGCTCATCGAGAGCCTCATCGAGGCCGACATGGGCGCCGAGCTCCGACAACTCGGTCGAACCCTGCGCACGTGGAGGGACCAGATCGTCGCCTGGCACCGAGCCCAGGTCTCCAACGGCCCAACCGAAGCGATGAACAGCCTGATCAAGCGGGTCAAGCACGTCGGGTTCGGGTTCCGCCGGTTCCGCAACTACCGCCTACGAGTCCTGCTCTACGCCGGAGCACCGAACTGGGACCTGCTCACCACAGTAACCCCGGCGCCACCCCCGTGAAATCCGAAGAGCCGGATAAGGATTCACCATGACTACTTCCCTTCGATCTCTCGCTGGGCGCGTTTCACGGACTCAAGGTAGGCGGCCTCGATATCAGATGGTGCGGCGTCGAGTTGGACGCGGTACTTCTCGTACTCGCTCTCGGCCTTGGCGACGGCCTGCTGGTGGCTGACTGATCCGGCACCGGTAAGGGTAGGTGCTTCCATCGCGGTGATGAGCCGGTCGAGGTGGGCGATCCAGTCAT
>JBKEAI010000266.1:0-1590 GCA_047972145.1 Microthrixaceae bacterium | reverse complement strand
ACGCCGACCGCGTCGCCACCGAGGTTGACAGCGACGTACAGCGATACACGACGGACCGCGCTCACTTCGTCGTCGGCGCACCGGCCCACGAGCAGGCCCGTGATGGCGTGCTCACCCGCGCTGCGAGCCGCGCCGGATTAGAAATCGGGAAGCGCGGATGAAGGTCGCCGTCGAGCACGCCGACGCGGAGCGATACATCGTCGACGCGCTGGCTGCTCGCGCCGCCGACATCGCGACCCCGGCTCCAACTATCGGCATCGGCGTGCCGCCCTCGTGGACGCCGACAGCCGGGATGCACCTTCGGGTGCAGGTCGACTCGACGAGCCTGGCCCGCCACCCTGCAGCGTCCGATTCGGTGGTGCGCCTGACCGCATGGTCGGCATCACCGACAGCGGCCAAACGCGCGGTGAACCGTGCGCTTGGCGTCCTGTCCGTCACGCCCGTATTCGGGCGGCCCCTCGACGGTTTCGTCGTCGCCCGTGACCCATCGACGGAAGCACATCTCGCAAGCGTCAGCCTCATGGTGACGCTCCGCTCAGCGGCCATCTGACCGCGCACAAACCGCCCACAATGAAAGGAGGTCACCATGCTCGGTGACCCCGGAAATGTCCGCATCTGGCAGGACGCCGACGTGTTCGTCGCGTTCGATACTGCCGCCCCGACCCCCGCTAATGAGTCGACCGCGTTCAGCTCGGCCTGGCACATGGTCGGCTTGCTCAACGGCGACGACGGATTCTCGTCGACCCGCGAAAGCGAGCAGACTGATCATTACGCGTGGGGCGGCATCCTCGTCCGCACGGCGCGACGACGCCACAAGTTCGGCCGCACATTCACCGCGCTCGAGACCAATGAGGTCACGAATCGGCTCGTCTACCCGGGCTCCACCGGATCGACGGTATCCGTGCCGGTCGTCGAGCGTGTCAAGGTCGCGTTCGAGACTCGTGACGGCGATACCGTGCGGCGTCTCATCTCGGCGGGCGAAGCCGAGATCGTCCCGGCTGGCGACATCAACGAGAACGAGACAGACCTTGCGGCGATCGAGTTCGAGGTCACCCTGTTCCCCACGGAGTCTGGTGAGATCTGGACCGTGCAGCCCGCGATGGCCTACCTGCCGTGACGCTCGAAGACGAAGTGAAGGGTGAGACCCCGACAGTCGATGTCCCCGGCGTTGGCCCCGTCGAGTTGCCGACATCGATCGATGACATGCCCGGCGAGATGCTGGAGGCATTCGAGGAGCAGAAGCTCTCTCGCATCGTCGCCGGGTTCCTCACCGCGGCCCAGCTCCGCAAGTTCAGAGCGACGAAACCGAAGGTGAAGGACTACCGGCGCCTCGTCGAGGCGATCACCGAGCAGCTCGGACTCACAGCGGGGGAATGATCAGCCTCCTGCGGGTGCTGCGCGACCAGCGCGACGCCGCGGAGGCCGACCTCCAGAGATACTACGGCATCGATTTGACCGCGGCGTGGCGGTCGATGTCGGTCCGTCGTCTCCACGTGCTGATACACCACCTGCCGTCCGAGGCCGCGGTCAACGGCAGGTGGTCGATCGGTGACCACATGACCGCCGATCTGACGCAGGTCATGACCGGCA
>JBKEAI010000044.1:0-3080 GCA_047972145.1 Microthrixaceae bacterium | reverse complement strand
GGGCCGTTCGTGTTCGACGAGCTGACGCGACTCCCCTCGATAGAGACCGATCTCGAGGTGTTGGTCGGAGCGGAGTGGCCCGAGTCGATCCGGGCGCTTCCAGCCACGCGGCTCTACGTCGAACGGATGGAGGAGGTGTGCTTCGGTTGGCCCGGGGGGTTCGTGGCGCACCACTACACGCGATATCTGGGCGACCTGTCCGGCGGGCTCATCATCGGCCGGACTGTGAAGGACCAGTTCGGCCTCCGAGACGGGGGAGCGACGTTCTACGAGTTCCCCCGGATCCCCGATGCAGCTGCGTTCAAGGACGGTTACCGCCGGTTGCTCGACGCGCTGCGGTGGCCCTCGGAGGAACGCTCGAAGGTGATCGACGAGGTCCGCCGTGCGTACGCGCTGAACTTCCAGATGCTGCGCGCGATCGGGTCTCCGATGACCGGATAGGGGTTCCCGAGCGCGCCGGGGTGGGCCCCGGTAGGGGAATACCCTGCCGGGGTTGGTACGGTTCAGTTCAGCCGCTCACCCGACTCCGGGAGCCGCCGTGGGTGGCATGGCGCCGCCGTACCCCACCGGTGGCGGGACAATCGGGAGTCAGCGTGACCGACCAGACCAACGGTGCTACTGGGACCAAGCCACGCGAGGAGATCCACGACGTCGTGATCCGCCTCGCCGGTGACTCCGGTGACGGGATGCAACTCACAGGCACCCAGTTCACGGCGGTGAGTGCCCTCGCGGGTAACGACCTGGCAACCCTGCCGGACTTCCCCGCGGAGATCCGTGCCCCTGCGGGGACCCTGCCGGGCGTGTCCGCGTTCCAGGTGCGGATATCCAGCGAGGACATCTCCACCCCCGGTGACATAGCGGACGTGCTCGTCGCCATGAACCCTGCCGCGCTGCGCTCGGAGCTCAAGAAGCTGCGCCAGGGCGGGATGGTCATCGTCAACAGCGACGGCTTCGAGGAGCGCGACCTGGAGAAGGCCGGCTACGAAGCCAACCCGCTCGAGGATGACAGCCTCGCCGACTACCAGGTGGTCGAGGTGCCGATGACCGAGCTGACCGTCACCAGGGTCAAGGAGCTCGGGGTGAAGGGCCGCGATGCGGAACGTTCCAAGAACTTCTTCGCCCTCGGTCTGCTGTGTTGGATGTACAGCCGCAACCGCGACGACCTGCGCGCATGGATCGAGAACCGCTTCGCGAAGGACGAACTGATCCGAGATGCCAACCTGACCGCGTTCGAGGTGGGCTGGTCCTTCGGTGAGACCACCGAGCTGATCCCGGTGACCCGCTCGGTCGCCCCGATGGAGCGCCCGCCGGGCATCTACCGCAACATCAACGGCAACACGGGGATCGCGTGGGGGATCATCGCCTCGGGGCAGCTCTCGAAGCTGCCGGTGTTCCTGGGGTCCTATCCGATCACCCCGGCCTCGGACATCCTCCACGAGCTCGCCCGGCACCCCGACGATTCGATCCGCACGTTCCAGGCCGAGGACGAGATCGCTGCCGCTGCCTCGTCGGTGGGAGCGGCGTTCGCCGGCGACCTCGCCTGGACGACCACGTCGGGTCCCGGCATGGCGCTCAAGGGCGAGACGGTCGGCCTCGCCGTGTCGCTCGAGTTGCCGCTCGTGATCGTCGACATACAGCGCGGTGGGCCCTCCACGGGCCTGCCGACCAAGACCGAGCAGTCGGACCTCACCCAGGCCCTCTTCGGGCGCCACGGCGAGTCGCCGCTGCCGGTGATCGCGGCGTGTCGACCGGCGGACTGCTTCGAGTGCGCTATCGAGGCCGCGGAGTTGGCCATCAAGTACCGCACCCCGGTGATCCTGCTCTCCGACGGCTACATAGCCAACAGCTCCGAGCCGTGGTGCGTGCCCGACGTGGACACCCTGCCCGACCTGACCACCACCTTCGCCACCGATACCAACCACACCGGCGCCGACGGCGTCGAGGAGTTCTGGCCGTACCTGCGTGACCCCGACACCCTGGCGAGACCGTGGGCGGTTCCGGGCACCCCCGGCCTCGAGCACCGCATCGGCGGCATCGAGAAGGCCGATGGTTCCGGTGAGATCTCCTATGACCCCGACAACCACCAGGCGATGACCGAACTGCGCGCGGCGAAGGTCGCAGGGATCGCACGCAGCTACAAGCCACTGGAGGTGACCGGCGACGCCGACGACGCGGACATCCTCGTGGTCGGTTGGGGTTCCACCTGGGGTGCGATCGCTGCTGCCACCAACAGGGTCCGCAACGCCGGTGGCAAGGTCGCACACCTGCACCTGCGCAACCTCAACCCGCTACCCGAGGACCTGGGCGACATCCTGCGCCGCTATCCGAAGGTGATGGTGCCCGAGCTCAACTTGGGCCAGCTGTCGATGGTGTTGCGCGCGAAGTACCTGGTGGACGTCCAGTCGGTGTCCAAGGTGGCCGGCCTGCCCTTCACCGCAGGGGAGATCGAAGCGGAGATACACAAGATGCTCGGAGACGACGGGAGCAGCCGATGACTGTCACAGACGCAACCACGACCCCGGTGGAGATCCCATCCACCACCCGTGCCGATTGGCAGAGCGACCAGGAGGTCCGCTGGTGCCCAGGCTGCGGTGACTACACGATCCTCGCCGCGCTTCAGTTCGCGTTGCCCGACATGGGTGTGCGCCGCGAGGACACCGTGGTCGTGGGTGGCATCGGATGTGCCGCCCGATTCCCGTACTACATGAACACCTATGGTGTGCACGGCATCCACGGCCGCGCACCGGCGATCGCGACGGGCATCGCGCTGGCGAACCCCGACCTGTCGGTGTTCGTGGTCGGCGGTGACGGCGACCTGCTGTCCATCGGTGGCAACCACCTGCTGCACGCGCTGCGCCGCAACGTGAACCTCACGATCCTGTTGTTCAACAACCGGATCTACGGGCTCACCAAGGGCCAGTACTCACCGACGTCAGAACAGGGCAAGGTGACCAAGAGCTCGCCGCGTGGGTCCGAGGACGCACCGCTGATCCCGCTTTCGGTCGCCCTCGGAGCAGACGCCACCTTCGTCGCACGCACCCACGACATGGACCGCAAGCACATGGAGGAGATCTTCAAGC
>JBKEAI010000035.1:0-15059 GCA_047972145.1 Microthrixaceae bacterium | reverse complement strand
AACGGTAGATAGCGATATTGTTGACGGTGCAACGAGGGTCAACTCACTCCCTTCACTCAGGTGCGTCCGGATACTACCAATCCTCGATGATGGTAGGCCTGATCCCAGCGCGGACAGCACTTGCTCGGTGCTGGGAGGCGAGGACACCGAGCCTCTAGCTGTAGCTTCTCCCGTAGGTGCCGATGACGCCGCCTATATTGTTTACACCTCCGGTTCGACTGCAGCGCCGAAGCCGGCCCTATGTCCCCATAGGTCCTTCTTGGGTGCCGCAGCGGGAGTCGCGCATGGTATAGGAATGGGTCCTGAGGATCGCTTTCTTGCGATGCTTCCGACGTTTCATACGGGAGGGGTTACGTGTGTCTTATCTGCTCCCCATCTCTCTGGGGGGTGTACGCAGTTGCTTGGTATGTTCGAGCCTAGTGCAGCGCTTGCTTCGATCGAGGAATATCGGTGTACCGTCACAATGGGATTTGACACCATGTACACGAAGATGATGGGTTCAGCAGGGTATGGATCTATAGACACATCTACTCTACGTCGAACTGGCATCGGCGCAACACCATCTTATATTGAGCAGCTAGCGAATGAGTGGGGATTTGATCGTTACGCTGCCCTGTACGGGAGTACAGAGTCGGGTGCCTTGGCGGCAATAACGCCTCCTTCACTGGTAGACCCTAAGGTAAGAAGAGAGTCGAACGGGCAGCCTCTTCCAGGGGTCGACATGATTGTCGTTGAGCCCGAGTCAGGGCGGAGGTGTGAACCGGGAGAGCCAGGTGAGATTTGCTTTCGCGGATGGGGACGAATGCTTGAGTACGTTGATATGCCAGAGGAGAATCTGAAGGCCATAGATTCCGAAGGCTATTTTCACAGTGGTGACTATGGTTATCTTGATGATATTGGTAACCTGTACTACCGTGGTCGTTATAAGATGATGATCAAGACGGGCGGGGAGAATGTCTCGGAGCGAGAAGTTGAGATATTCTTAGAATCAGAGCTTGAACCTGTTACCTTTGCACAGGTAGTTGGGGTCCCAGATCCTACGTGGGGTGAGGCAGTAGTTGCTTTCGTAAGTGTCTCTTCCGACGTTACAAGTGATGAGCTGAGGGGTATGGCGGCTGGCAAGATCGCAAAGTACAAGATTCCGAAGAAGTTCTACATGATGGGCCTCGAAGAATTCCCTACCCTTGCAAACGGCCGTCCAGACAAGTCAACTCTTAGGGAGATGGCGTTGGAGGCAGCTGAGGTGTTATGAGTGGGTCGAACCCTTACGATACGACCCCACCGAACGAGCTTCGGCTCGCGTTGGGTGATGAAAATGAAGCCACGGCAGCGGAAGGACTCGCGAGGCGAAGGCGCTCACATGACCAGTTGCTTGTAGATTTCCGTTCTCTATCGGCCGAACTTCTTTCAGACTTCGGGAAGTTTGACGAACCTGCACGGGAGGTGGAGTCTCTCTGCCTCGGATGGAGCGTTCGGGATGTCCTGCTTCACTTTGCCGCAGGTGACGCGCGTGCCACTGAAGTACTCGATGGGGCCGATCCGTTTCCGAATGCGACTCCGGAGGAATCGGTGTTGGTTGCGATGGCCGAGCGTGACTTGGCCTCGTTTGGTGATCTGACGGTTGCCGCAGCCTATGAGGAGTGTTGTACGGCGCGGGAGAGACTGCTTGGTCAGGTGAGCTCAATTGAAGAAGGGGAGTGGCAGGAGTATGTGCCGTGGGGGGCAAAGCCCATAACACGGTTCTCGCTTGTCCAATCGCGACTGATGGAGACTTGGGTGCACGGCTGGGATGCCAGGTGGCCGATGAGCGTCGCGCAACTGATCGATGATCGAGCGTGGTGGGTGACAGATATGGCCGTGCGCCACATGCCGTATACCTACGCCAAGGCGGGTTTACCCGTTCCGGATCTTGACTATACGTTCGAGTTGACTGGGATTGCGGGTGGACACTGGGAGAGATCCATGGGTGACCAGAATGGAGCAACGTCGTCCGTAACCGTTGCCGGTCTGGCTTGGGCATGGGTGGTGCTGGCGTCACAACGTGCTCCGGGTCGGATCGGCGTCCAGTACTTGAGCGCGCAGCCTCCCGAGGCACGGACGTGGTTCTTCGAACATGCCAGGTGCTTTGCCTGACACGATCGCCGGCTACGCACCATCGAACGGTCGTGATTTCCGACGACCGTGTTCTGCGGGGTGCGTCAGTCGCGGGGTTCTGCGGGGTGCGTCAGTCGCGGGTGATGGTCAGGTGCTGGTTCAGTTCCACGTCGGTCACGCTCTGGGGCGTGGTCTCACCTGGCCAGAAGACGTCGATGCGCTCGATCGGGTCGGTGCGCTCGCCGAAGCCCCGGTGGGCGACGGGGGGCCGTTGTGATTCATATGACCCCGACGTGCCGATCCAGTCGACCAGCGGTACGGCGCCAGTGCCAGTGCCAGTGCCAGTGCCAGCGCCAGTGTCGGTGCCGGCGCCAGAGTCGGCATCGGGGTAGATCTCGATGCGTGCCCCGTCGCCCCAGGTGTTGCCCGTCGGCCCGGTGTCCTCGAGTGCGACCGTCAGCCAGGCCCCCGCGTCGGCGGTGTCGTTGCGGTACAGCAGGGGGGTGTCGTTCGCACGGGCGATGAGGATGTCGAGGTCGCCGTCGGAGTCCATGTCGAACGCTACGAGCGCGTGGCCCTGGGTCGTGTCGGTGATGCCCACGAGCTCGCTCACGTTGGTGAACGGGGCATCACCTGACACCCCACCCTCGGCCTCGGGGTTCTCGTCGCGGACCATGAACGTGGTGATGTCCTCCACGAAGGGGCTGCCGGGCCCGTCGCCCGCTCGCCCGTCGCCCGCTCGCTCTTCGCCCGCAGCGTCGTTGTCGGAGGACCCGTTGCCCAGCGACGTCTCCTCGCCGGTGCGGAACCCGTTCGTGACCACCAGGTCGAGGGAACCCGAGTTGGTGAAGTCCTCGATCGCCGCACCCCACCCCCAGCCCGAGTCGCGCACCCCGAGCGCGTCGGTCTCGTCGCTGAACACCGGTCCGCCCGACGCGTCCGTCTCGGCTGATTCCTGGATGTACATGCGGTTTCCCGAACAGGCAGAGAATGTCGAACCCCGGCAGCTCTCACCCTCGGGAACCTCGCGGAAGATCGAACTCACGAACCAGTCGGCGAGGCCGTCACCGTTGACGTCGCGCACCACCGAACCCATGCCGTTCTCGTCTGTTCCCACGCCCGCCGACGCGGTGATGTCGGTGAACCCGGCGCCGCTGTCGTTGCGGTAGAGGCGGCTCGTGCAACCGTCGCCGGTCACGGCGAGGTCCAACCACGAGTCGCCGTCGAAGTCCGCGAACACGGGGGTGAAGGCGACCAACTTGTCGAGCCCGAGGCCCATCTCGGTGGCCCGGTCGGTGAAGTGCCCGCTTCCGTCGTTCATGTAGAGAGCGGACCGCGGTGCCGGAGTGTTGGCTTCGAGTGGGTAACCGGCCGCGGCGATCCCCTCCGCGGTCTCGCACGGTGAGGGCACGTAGTCCTGTTCCCAGCCCATCACCTCCTGGGCGGCGGTGAACGCGTCTCCGTTGTAGATGTCGGCCCGCCACTGCGCGACGAGCAGGTCCATGGCACCGTCGAGGTTCACGTCCGCGACCGCGACCCCGTGCTGTTGGACCTCGGTCACCCCCGGCTCCACGGGTCGCAGCAACCCGCGCTCGGCGGCCTCGTCGATGAAGGTGCCGTCCCCGTTGTTGACGTACATGGCGTCGATCCCGCCTCCTGCACCAGCGGTGAACAGGTCGAGGTCACCGTCGGCGTCGATGTCGAAGAACGCGGATGCCCGGGACCCGAAGCGGTCCTCGGGCCCTGCCACACCTGCCTCGGCGGCGACGTCGGTGAAGGTCCCATCACCGTCGTTCATGTAGAGGCCGTTGGGCTTGCCGACACGGGGCAGGAACACGTCGAGCGCGCCGTCACCGTCCACATCCGCGACCGCCGCCGCAGCCCCCTGGGTCTGTTCACCGTCGAAGCCGAAATCGGACTGGGTCTCGGTGAATCCGGCCTCCTCGGCCACCTCGGTGAAGGTGGGAAGTCCCTCGGGAGCAGCGGCGGCACCGGCCTGGGGGTCCGACGGCGATCCGCTGTCGTCACCACCGGAGCAGGCGACCGTTGCCAACGCGACGCACGCGACGACCGCGAAGATTGCTCGGGTGCGCCTGACCATGGCGCTGCAACCTAACCGCTCACCGAGAACTTCATCCGGTGGAGCACTCAGCCCTTGGCCATCGCGACCAGGCCCCCGAGGGAGGGGCTGGGACCTGAGACCGTGCCGTCGGGCCAGCGTACGGTCACCGTCGCGAATGCGGGGTTGGGTCCCATCCCGAAGAACGCGGTGGCAGCGGCGCCGCTCTGGAACGAGCCATCGGTGCCGACCCGCTGGCGTTGCTCGGTACCGTCTGCGGAGCGCAGGGTGACGACCGCGCCGATGCCGAACCTGTTCGCGGAGCCCCCGTCGTGCAGTGTCACCGTGGTGGAGAGGTTCGTGTTGTCGGTGGTGTTGCGCCACAACGTCGGTGGCCCGTCGGTGTTCGCCACCAGCAGGTCGAGCAGGTTGTCTCCGTCGTAGTCGAGGGTGGCCACCGCCTTGCCGAGGCGCCCGTCGACCGCCTTGGCGTCGAGGCCGACCTCACCGGCGGCTTCGGGCCACCGATCACCCGGTGCATCCGGCGTGGTCAGTGCCGGTCCTGTGGGTGCCGGTCCTGTCGGTGCCTGTCCTGTCGGTGCAGGTGCTGTCGTGTTCAACCACAACCGGTCGGTCCCGTCGACTCCGCGCTGGTGGTAGGGGCGCTGGGGGTCTGCGCCGTCGTCGGGGCGCGCGGTGCGCACCCCACCGAAGCCACTGGTCATCATCAGGTCGATGCGTCCGTCGAGGTTGAAGTCCCCGGCCGCGGATCCCTGGCCCCAACGGCCTTCGCGCACACCGTAGGTGTCGGTTGCATCGGTGAAGGTCCCGTCTCCGGCACCGAGCAGGAGGTGGTTGCCCGCGCAGCTGAGTGCCGGATCATCCACCGGGCATTCACCGGACTCGGTCGGATACGACACGCCGGTGAGGAACCAGTCGGGGTTTCCGTCGCCGTTCACATCCAGCACGGTCGACGAGTTGGCGGTATGGATCGCTCCGATCCCCGACTGTGCGGTGGTGTCGGTGAACCCGCCCTGTGTGTCGTTCAACAGCACCGATGTGGTGCAGAGCCCGCCGGCGACCAGCAGGTCGTCGAAGCCGTCGTTGTTGACATCCGCGAAGCTCACCGCCCGCGCCACGAGGGTCCTCGGGTCGACCCCGAGGCGGTCGGAGCGGTCCTCGAAACCTGCACCCGTGTTGCGCAGCAGCACTGTTCCGCCGGATGGCCCACCTGTGCCGGCAGCAGCCTGACCCGGCGACGCACCGTCCCCGAACATCGAACAGACAGCCGCGTCGTCGGCGCCATCGCGGATCGCGTCCGGGTCGAGTGATCCGAGGCGGGCGCTGGGGTCATCCGCGGCCAACAACAGATCGACCCGCCCGTCGTGGTCGTAGTCCGCTGTGGCGAGGCTGAACATCGCTCCGTCTGCGCTGCTGGGAGCGGAGGTGGGCAGCGCCCAGTCGCCCTGCGCCGGTGCGAAACGTCCCGAGTGCCGACCGAAGCGCCCCGGTTGCCCGATGTACAGCCTGTTCGGGGTGCGGCCGAGCCCCAGCACCACGATGTCGACGAGTCCGTCGCCGGTCACGTCCACGAAGGTGGCTCCCGTGGAGCCGGTGTCGCCGGGTTGCAGACCCAGGCCAGCCTGTTCGGTCACGTCGGTGAACACTCCGTCGTCGTTGCGCATCAGGGCGTTCGGTAGGCCCACCCGGGTGAGGAACACGTCGGGATCACCGTCGTAGTCGTAGTCGCCGACCGCCACACCACCGCTGGAGGCAGCGGGGCCTTCGAGCAGGGTCCGGTCGCTGTGCACGAGGTCGAGCCCGGCATCGACGGTCGCGTCCTCGAAGCCCAGGCCGTCGAGCTGCTCCGCGGTGGGCGCAGGTCCCGGCACCTCGAGCGCTGCCTCGATGGGAGGTTCGGTGCCGGCTCTGGGGCCGATCCGGTTGCCGTCGGCGTCATAGGCGTCGTCGATCAGCCAGGTGTCGCCCACCGGCACGAGCGTGAACGTCGCATCGAGCGGCTCGGTCGCGTCCGCCGAGGTGACCTCGCCGGTGACGCGAACCGCCGGCCGCGGCGGAGCCTGGGGGCCACCACCGGTGCGGATCACCGTCGCGGTCAGCGAGTCGATGCTGTAGTGCTTCGCGGTCGGGGTACCGGTGGTGGCGGCATCGATCTGTTGTTGTGCCTGGGCGAGCCGGTTGCCGATGAGGGCCACCTCGGCGAGCTCCGCGTCGCGTCCCTCGACCGCGCGGGATTCCAGAAGCAGGTCCTCGACGGTGGCCTCGGCCATTGCCTGCGAGAGACCCTCGTCGAGGGTGATGGAAGACACGACCGCATCGGGATCGATCTGCACCGGCGGGAGCTCGACATCGTCGATGTCGACCTCCGAGCGTCGTTCGAGGGGAACGTCGACGAGGGGTTCGGCCCCGAAGGCACCTCCGAGCAGGAAGGTCGCGGCGCCCAGCGCGACGAGACCGGCGATCCCGTAGGCGAATCTGCGCGCACCTGCCCCCAGGACCCTGCCGTCGCCACTGAAGCGGGCGTCGAGCAACCACACGAACGGACACAGCAGGACCAACCCGGCGAGGATGCCTACCTTGGTGCCGAACTCGCCGCTCTGGGTGGCGATGATCAGCGCGCCGACCGCGGCGATCGACGACCCGAACACCACCTGCGCGGAGCGGTTGCGCGGAGCGGTCTTGGGGTCGGTGATCATGAAGAACAGGAACACGAGCACCTCGGGCGAGGTGACGAGCAACCACCAGTAGCTCCAACCCGAGATCGGCCCGACGTGCCAGCGGGCGGTGATCGCATGGCCGCTCGCCGCGATCGCTCCGGTCGCGATGGCGAACACGATCCAGAACGACGCTGCGCTGTGACCCTGACCGACCCTTCGCGTGATGGTGACGCTCCCGGCGAGGATCACGACGAAGGCGATGACGAGCCCCACGCTGAGCGGCCCCCACCACAGCACCTGTGGGTCGGCCCGGGTCTCGCCGAGGATCACGAAGGTGGCGACGAGAGCGAGGTTGGACGGGTTGAAGATGTGCCGCCCGCGCACCCTGATCAGGTACTTCGAGGCCATCGCCAAGGCGGCGCATCCGACGAACACCCACCAGCCGTTGAGGCTCCACCAGTCGCCGTATGCGGTGCCGGGGGTCCGCATGATCAGTGCGATCCCGTTGCCGGTGAGCATCGCGGAGGCCGGCCATGTGATCGCCCGGTCCCGTGGGATCGTGACCGCGAGCTCGATCACCGCACAGGTCGCGATCGAGATCAGGATCTGCGCGATCGACAACTCGAAGCGGAACACGCTCTGGCCGAGCACCTGGAGCGTCGTGGTGACCAGCGCCAGGTGCATCCGGGGGTCGGAGATCCTGGGCAGGAACACCGGGTACGACCCGAGGTGCGCGGACGGCTCGGGCCCGGTGGGCAACACCGTCGCGGTCCCCTCCATGGTCGCCAGCCTACCGATGGGCACTGTCGATCCCGGTGTGCGGAATGGGCTGGGCGGAGCGCTCGCCGTAGTATCGCCCAGCGGGCGCCGGCGGCGACCGACCCCCAGACACAGCGGCACAACGACACAGCGGCACGGCGAACGTGTCCGGCGACGGAAGGCAACCGAGTGGACCTCTTCGAATACCAGGGCAAGCAGTTCTTCGCCTCGTTCGACATACCGGTGTCGCGCGGCAAGGCCGTCAGCACCGTCGACGACGCGGTCGCTGCTGCCGAGGAGATCGGCGAGTACCCGGTGGTCGTCAAGGCCCAGGTGCAGGTCGGGGGTCGCGGCAAGGCGGGTGGCATCAAGCTCGCGGAGAACGCGGACGAGGTCCGCCGGTACGCCACCGACATCATCGGGATGGACATCAAGGGCCACACCGTGAAGGTGGTCTGGATAGAGGTGGCCTCGGACATCGCCGAGGAGTACTACGCGAGCTTCACCCTCGACCGCTCCGCCAAGTTGCACCTCGGGATGCTCTCCGCCCAGGGAGGCGTGGAGATCGAAGCGGTCGCCGAGTCGGATCCCGATGCGATCGCGAAGATCTGGATCGACCCCGTCGACGGGCTCACCGAGGCGGTCGCACGCGAGTGGGTCGAGGCCGCCAAGCTCAACTCCGACGCCACCGACGGAGCGGTCGACATCCTCTTGAAGCTCTACCGGGCCTACACCGAGGGTGACGCTGATCTCGTGGAGATCAACCCGCTCATCCTCAAGCCCACCGGAGAGGTGCACGCACTCGATGCGAAGGTGACCCTGGACGGCAACGCCGAGTTCCGCCACGAATGGGCCGACTACGAGGCCACCCAGGAGCGCGACTCGCGCGAGCAGGCCGCGTACGAGGCCGACCTCCAGTACGTGGGCCTCGAGGGTTCGGTGGGCATCATCGCCAACGGTGCGGGCCTGGCGATGAGCACGCTCGACGTGGTCAACCAGGTGGGTGGGTCCGCGGCCAACTTCCTCGACGTCGGTGGCGGTGCGGACGCCGAGAAGTTCGTCAACGCTCTCACGATCATCGACCACGACCCCCGGGTGAACTCGATCTTCATCAACATCTTCGGCGGGATCACCCGCGGCGAAGAGGTCGCCAACGGCATCGTCGCAGCGCTCGACGCTATTGAGATCTCCTCGCCGATCGTCATCCGCCTCGACGGGACCAACGCGGATGAGGGTCGGGCGATCCTCGAACCGCACCTCGGCGACGCTCTACAGATGCAACCGACGATGCTCGACGCAGCACGCAAGGCGGTCGAACTGGCCAGCTGAGCTGCCGGCCGGCCCCGCCGACCCAACTCCCACATCCCCAACCCTGTTCTGTGGTGCGAGACGAGCCCAGGAAGCCGGCGAGGCACCACAGAACGGATTCTGACCCACAAGATCCACAAGAAGACGCGAGAGAAGGACGCGACAACGATGGCAATCTTCGTCGACGAGAACACCAAGGTCGTCTACCAGGGCCTCACCGGTTCACAGGGCCGCTACTACGGCCTGTTGAACCGCGACTACGGCACCAAGGTGGTGGCGGGCACCAATCCCAAGAAGGCCGGCACCGACATCGAGGGCATCCCGGTGTTCGCGTCGGTGGCCGAGGCGGTCGCTGAGACCGGTGCGGACGCGAGCTGCATCTTCATCCCCGCCGCGGGTGTGCGCAGCGCGGTGATGGAGGCCGCCGAGGGTGGCGTGAAGTTCATCGTGTGCATCACCGAGGGCGTGCCCGCACAGGACGAGGCCTGGTTCTTCAACGAGTTGAAGCGCAACCATCCCGACGTGCAGCTCCTCGGGCCCAACTGCCCGGGCATCATCAGCCCCGGGCGCACCAACATCGGGATCACCGCGGGGCACATCGCACAGGCCCCCGAGGCCGGCAAGCCGAACGTGGGGATCGTGAGCCGTTCGGGCACCCTCACCTACCAGGCGCTGTACGAGCTCAAGTTGCAGGGGATCGGGGTGACCACGTGTGTGGGCATCGGCGGCGACCCGGTGCCGGGCACGTCGTTCATCGACTGCCTCGAGCGCTTCGAGGCCGACGACGAGACCTCCGCTGTGATGATGATCGGCGAGATCGGCGGTTCCGCGGAGGAAGAGGCGGCCGAGTTCATCAAGGCGAACATGTCCAAGCCGGTCTCCGCTTACATCGCGGGCCAGACCGCTCCTGCGGGCAAGAAGATGGGCCACGCGGGTGCGATCGTGTCCGGCGGAAAGGGCACCGCTGCGGCGAAGATGGAAGCGCTCAACGACGCCGGTGTGAAGGTCGGGGCGAACCCCACCGAAGCCGGTGAGCTGATGGTGGAGCTCGTCAAGGCCCTCTGAGCCCAGGTCCACTGACCATCGGGGCGGCCCGATCGAGGTCGACCGATCGGATTCCACACCATCCCACTCAATAGGTAGCAGTGGTATGCTGGGGTGATGAGTGGGACTTACACTGCTACAATGGGAGATCGAGGTCGTCTCGTGGTGCCGGTTGAGCTCCGCGCGAGCGCCGGGCTCGACGAAGGCACGCCTGTCGTGATGCTCGAAACGGCCGGTGGAATCGTGCTGCTCACGCGGGACCAGGCGTTGGCCCGCCTGCGCGACGATCTCGCCGGTGAAGACCTACTCGATCTCCTGCTGCGCGAGAGGCGTGCCGCCGCGGCGGCAGAGGATGTGGCCGTCGAGGCCGTCTCGACATCGTGACCCAGCGTGAGGGGCACGGAGCCGTGCCGTGAGCATCGTCGTCGACTCTTCAGCGATCCTCGCGTTCCTGCAACAGGAACCGGGGTCGGCTGTGGTCGAGGAGCACTTCGCGCGGGGGACGGTCATCGGTGCTGCCAACTGGTCCGAGGTTGCCCAGAAGACCCGGGTGACCGGGTCGTGGTCATTGGCGAAGGGCATCTTGGGGACCTACGAGGTCTTGGTCGAACCTGTGACCGAGGCCGACGGTGAATGGGCGGCAGCGCGGTGGACCCCCGGGGAGGGCCTCTCGCTGGCCGACCGTCTCTGTTTGGCGCTCGCGGCGCGGCTGGACCTACCCGTATTGACCGCGGACCGCTCGTGGGGGTCCGGCCACCCGGTCGTGCAACTCCGCTGACCCCGAGCCCCGCTGAACGCGAGCCCGGCTGAACCGGTAGGTCAACTCGGTTGTGGGGCCAGGGTTGGTGTCATCGACCCGGGAGCGAGGTCGCGCACGGTGGCTTCGAGAGCATCCCGCCAAGGCGTGGGCGTGAGGCCGAAGGTCTCGGTCGCTGCGCTCGCGTCGATGACGAAGGGCCGCTCGAACTGGTGGGCAGTCTCGTCGAGGGCCCGCACGGTGGGCGAGACCCTCGCCATGAGCTTCGCGGGCCTGGACAAGGGGGCGACGCAGGGCGTCTTGCGGCCCACGATGGCAGCGACATCGGCAGCGACCTCCCGGAACGTCCTCGGTGCTTCGGTCGGTACGTGCCACACCCGACCCCAAGAACGGTCGTCGGTTGCCAGCAGCGCTGCGAAGCGCGAGATGTCGGTCACGTAGGTCCAGCTGTGGGCGACGTCGGGCAGCCCGCTCGGGAGCCGAACGCGCTTGGCGTTGGCCGCCGGGCGGATCACGAACCGGTTGAGGACGCTCGCGTTCGCACCGGCGCCCGGCCCGAAGTAGTCCGATGCGCGCAACTCGGTGGCGCGGATCCGCCCGTCGTTGTGGGCTTCGAGGGCGTCGTTCCACATGGTTGCGCGGATCTCGCCCTTGACCCCGTTGGGGTGCACAGGGGTCTCCTCGGTGATCGGTGCGTTGACCTTGCCGTACATGTAGAGGTTCGACACGGTGACCAGGCCGCTCGAGTTCGCGGTCGCTGCGGTGAGGATCGACTCGGCCATCGGGGGCCAGTCGGTCGGCCAGGTGTGATAGCGGCGCGGGTTGAGCGCGTTCACGATCACGTCGACCCCGCGGGTGAGCTCGCTCAGCCGCGCCGAGTCGGTCACATCCGCCGCGGTGGCACGCACTCCGGGGATCTTCGGGTCCCGTCCGCTTCCGCTCACGAGGAGGACGTCATGGCCTCCATCGGCGCGTTCTGCGTCGGCCAGCTCTCTGGCGGTCCCGGTTCCGATCCCGCCTGCTCCCAGAACTGCATACTTTCCCATCGTCTCGCCTCCCTTTCGATCGGACCCGCTGGATCGGACCCAGCTCTGTGAAACAAGAGCACTGTGAAGAAGAGCCCTGTGTGAGCAGTGCTCTTGTTTCAGATCAGTAGACACCTCCAGCCCATCGGCTGTCAAGAGCAGTGCTCACAAACGCGATCTATCCTCGCGATCTGCCATACTGAACCGGTGCCACAGATCGACCAGGTGTCGCCACCGGAGCGGGCTGCGAAGGCTCCGGAGTCCAGGGCGGGGGGAATCCGGGAGCGCAACCGCGTCGCGATCGAAGCCGAGATCCTCGAGATCGCCGGCCGGCACCTGGCGGAGCAAGGAGCGGCCGGCATCTCGTTGCGGGCGATCGCAAGGGAGATGGGCATGGCGTCCTCCGCGATCTACCGCTACGTGGCCAACCGAGACGACCTCCTGACGCGACTGATCGTCGCCGCGTACGGTGACTCCGCCGACACCGTGCAGGCTGCGGTCGACGAACTCCCCGGCGACCACGATGCGGTCACCCGCTTCCGCACCGCTGCACGTGCCCTGCGTGGTTGGGCACTCAGTTCACCGCATGAATATGCACTCCTGTACGGCTCGCCTGTCCCCGGCTATGACGCGCCGGGCGACCAGACGATCGAGGCCGGCACCCGGATCCCTCGCCTGCTGCTGGCGGTGCACGAGCCAGACCTGCCCGACCCCACCGGAGACGAGGCGATGGTGTTCGGCCACATGAGCGGGGACCCTGCACTGGCACCGACGGCACCCTCCGCGGCACAGCTTCGCCGTGGGCTGGCCGCGTGGACCCTGCTGCTCGGCGCGATCTCAGCCGAGCTCTTCGAGTACTTCGGCGCTGGTGCGATCACGGATCCCGAGGCCCACTTCGAGTTGGTCCTCGACGACGCCGAGCTCCTCTACCGGCGCCCCTGATGACGCCGACGCCGGTCGGTCGAACCGCAATGGCGACGGTTGGTGACCGGCGAACGTCACTTCAAGCCCTAACGCCCATCGTTCTGTGTTGCGTCGCTAGCCCCCTGGGCTCGTCTCGCACCACAGAACCGGGAACTGCCATGCGATCGGCCCGATCGGTGATCGGGTCGGCTGGTAGCTTCGGGCGCGATGAGACTTGCTGTGCTGGCCTCGGGATCGGGAACCCTGCTCGACGCGATGGCCACCGCAGGCCTGCCGATAACCCTGGTGATGGTCGACCGGCATTGTGCGGTGCAGGACGTAGCGGCACGCCATGGCATCGATTGCGTGCTCGTGGAACGCACCGACTTCGGAGACGGCTTCGACCGCGACTCGTTCACCAAGGCGGTCGTCGCCGAGCTCCAGGACGCGCAGATCGACCTGGTGGCGATGGCGGGCTGGGGCACGATCCTCGGCGCAGCCGCCTTCGATGCCTACCCGGGGCGCATCGTCAACACCCACCCGGCGCTGTTGCCGAGCTTCAAGGGCTGGCACGGTGTGCGCGACGCGCTCGACGCGGGGGTGAAGGTGACCGGCTGCACGGTCCACGTGGCAACCGAGTTGGTCGACGACGGCCCGATCCTGGCCCAGGAGGCGGTCGAGGTGCGCCCAGACGACGACGAGTCGAGCCTGCACGAACGAATAAAAGAGGTGGAGCGCCGCCTCTACACCGACACGATCGCAGAGATCCTCGAACGCGGGAGCGTGAGCTGACATGACCGACACCCAAGCACCGCGTAGGGCGCTGCTGTCCGCGTACGACAAGACCGGCATCGTGGAGCTGGCACAGGCTCTGAGCGAGCTCGGCTGGGAGCTCGTCAGCTCCGGGGGCACCGCCGAGGTGATCGCCGACGCGGGCCTCGCGGTCACCCCCACATCGGAGCTCACCGGGTTCGGCGACATGTTGGGCCACCGGGTGGTGACCCTGCATCCGTTGGTCCACGGCGGCATCCTCGCGGACCGCAACGACGACTCGCATGTGGCCGACATGGCCACCCACGGGATCACACCGATCGACCTCGTGGCGGTCAACCTCTACCCCTTCACGAGCGACCCGTCGGTGGAACTTCTCGACATCGGCGGCCCCACGATGGTGCGCGCCGCGGCCAAGAACCACGAGTTCGTGACCGTGCTGGTCGACCCCGCCGACTACGCACCGGTGCTCGACGAGATGCGTTCCAACGGCGAGGTGTCAGCGCTTACGCGCCGTCGCCTGGCTCGGGATGCCTTCGCCCACACCGCCGCCTACGACTCGGCGATCGTCGGCTGGTTCGACCGTGGTGGCGAAGGCGGTCCCGGGGAGTTGCCCGACCGGGGGGCGCTGCCCCCGAGCGTGCACCTCTCGGCGACCCGAGCCCAGGAGCTTCGCTACGGCGAGAACCCACACCAGCACGGCGCGCGCTACACGTTCTCCGGCGACAGCTGCTGGGACAGCGCGGTCCAGCACGGTGGCAAGGAGATGAGCTTCCTCAACGTCTACGACGCGGATGCGGCGTGGCGACTCGTGTGGTCACTCGGCGACGACCAACCGGCGGCTGTGGTCGTCAAGCACGCGAACCCGTGTGGGGTGGCCGTGGCCGACGACATAACCACCGCGTACCGCCGGGCCCACGAATGTGACCCCGTGAGCGCGTTCGGTGGGATCGTCGCGGTCAACCGCAACGTCACCCACGCGATGGCCGAGAAGCTCGCACCGGTGTTCACCGAGGTGCTGATCGCTCCGGGTTTCGACGAGGACGCGCTGTTGTTGTTGCTCGAGAAGCGCAACCTGCGGGTGATCGAGGCCGCTCCACCTGCGTCCGCTGTGGAGGTCGACGGTATCGGCGACGGTGACATGGTGATCGGCATCGCGGGTGATGGCACGCCGGCGGTCCGGTTCGCCGAAACACCCACTCCGGCGCTGGATGTGCGTTCGGTCGACGGTGGGCTGTTGGTGCAAACCGCCGATGCAGTGACCATCGACCGCAGCGCCTGGGAGGTGGTCACAGAGCGTGCTCCCACCGACGCCGAGTGGGCCGACCTGGAGCTCGCCTGGAAGGTGGCGGCGCGGGTGACCTCCAACACGATCGTGCTGGTCAAGGACGGCCAGGCGGTGGGGATCGGCGCCGGCCAGCAGAACCGCCGTGATGCAGGACGCATCGCGGCCGACAAGGCCGACGGCCGGGCCAAGGGCGGCGCGTGCGCTAGCGACGCGTTCTTCCCCTTCCGTGACGGCCTCGACGCCGCAGCGGAGGCCGGTGCCACTGCTGTGATCCAACCGGGTGGGTCGATCCGAGACGAAGAGGTGATCGACGCCGCCAACGAGGCCGGTATGGCGATGGTGTTCACCGGCGAACGCCACTTCAAGCACTGAC
>JBKEAI010000033.1:0-15585 GCA_047972145.1 Microthrixaceae bacterium | reverse complement strand
TGGAGTTCTTCTACGAGACGCTCGCGCTCGGCTCGATCCGACAGGTCGGCCGGCATCACCTCGATGCGCACACCACGGTCGGTGAGTTCATCTCGAAGCTCTTCAAGCCGCTCGACTCGGCGTGCTACGAGGGTGAGCCCATGGCCCCGCCGGGCCAGTTGGCGCGCGATCTCGGTCCCGATCCCCGAGGATGCTCCGGTGACCACAGCTGTGCGCTCGGGTGCGGGTGTGGGAAGTGTCATGGAGTTGACCCTAGGTCTTCAGATTGTCTGTGTTTCAGGTGCTGCTCCGTACGGTCCAGCCGGCTCGAGGAGTCGTGTTCGGCCCAGCCGAAGATCCCCTTGGCCATCAGCGACGACTCCGTCGCGAAACGTGCGGCGTTCACCGTCGCCCTGGCGGCGTGGGCATCGAGGCCATCAGGTTGGGCCTGCACCGCGAGCTCCACGAGATGGCCGGCGAGTCGGAGCTCGCCCTGGTCCGCAAGCTCGAGACCTCGTGCGACGAGGGCACCGGTGCCTCCGGCGAGCGCCGCCAGTTCGTTGGCCAGAGCGCTCTCGCTGGCGGGCTTGAGGTGCGCGGGATTGCCGTCGTACCAGCCTCCGTACAGCCGCCAGACGTTGTGCACGATGAACTCGGGGTCGTCGTACACAGGCGCGAGCCACGGTCGGTCGATGAGTCCCTCGGGTGGGTGCACCGTGTGCACTATCTCGTTGAGAGTCGCACCGGCGTTCATCATGTCGAGGGTCCGGGAGGTGATCGACTCCAACAGCTCGGCGGTGTCGCCGAGCACCATCGAGACTTCGTCTTCGCCCAGGATGGGCAAGCCATGGCCTGGAAGTAACATCTCAGCCCCGAGCTCCTGCATCTTTCGCAGCGCTGCCGCCCACTCCAGGGGGTAGCGCTGCGCCTTCTGGGGATTTCCGCAGTTGGGTGACACCCAGATGAACAGATCACCGGTGCACAGGATCTTCCTGGAGGGGATCCAGACCCAGGTGTGGTCGTCGGTCTCGCCTTTGTCGTGGTGCAGCTCCAGGTTGGTGCCGCCGACACTCAGCTCGGTGGATTCGGTAAACGTCGCGTCGGGGTAGCGGAACTCCTCGGGGAACACAGGTGCCGGCAACCGGAACTGGCGCTGGTTGATCGTGCCGTTGTAGCCGTTGGTCATCCGGTAGCGGTCGAAGCGGGCGGCCACCGCCTCATGCGCGGTCACCTCGACCGGGTCGGCTCCCGGTTCGGACTCGAACACCGGCACCCCGAAGCAGTGATCCACGTGGCCGTGGGTGTACACGGCCTTGCGCAACGGGCTGGACGTGAACGAACGAACGGACTCGTGCACCTGAGCGGCGTGGATGACCCCGCCCGTGTCGACGAGGCCCAGCTCGCCACCGTGGTCGATCGCTGTGACGTTCGCGAACGACTCCACGAAGTAGAGGCCATCACCGAGGTCCAGCCCCTGGCTGGTCGAGGATATCGACACGGGGTGGTGGTCCTCGATGGAGAGCCGGCCGCTCAGCAGCCCCTCGGAGATGTCGAGCAGGTCCCGTGTCACGGCGACTCCTGTGGGTCGGGGTTCACAGCAGGCACGCTAGGTCAGGCTCGTGAGGTTCGCCCCGCCGTAGGCTCCTGTACCCCGGGAACCGCTCAGCGGTCCGACGATGCGCCCAGCAGCTTGGCCAGGTGGTCGGTGCGCGTGCCCGCAGTGCAAGCGAGCACGCGGGACCGGGTCACATAGCGGTGGGCGGTGTGCTCGTAGGTGAAGCCGATCCCGCCGTGGTTCTGCACGTTGATCTCGGCGTTGGTGACCGCGGCGTCGTTCGCGACGACGCGTGCGGCCTCGGCCTGGAAACCGGCGTCGTCGTGACCACCCTCGACCGCGAGAGCGGCGAGGCGTGTGAGCTGAAGCGCAGCATCTGCGCGCACCGCCATGTCTGCGCAGCGGTGCTTGACGGCTTGGAACGAGCCGACCGGTCGTCCGAACTGCTCGCGGTCCTTGACGTACTCGACCGACTGCTCGGTGGTGGCCTTGGCGATACCGGCCAACTGGGCCGACAAGAGCACTGTGGCGCGCAGTGCCAGCGACGAGCTGTCCAACGTGGTGATGGCAGCACCGCCTGCTGGTTCGATCAACGCTGAGGCGAGCGGAACCAGGGGATCCAACGGCGCCTCGACGCTCGGCTCGACCATCGCCGCCTCGAGCAGGGTGGAGGTGGATCCGTTCAGGTATGCGAGCACGTCCGCACCTCCATAGTCGGTGACCCTGACCCGTATCGTGCCGGGCACGACCTCAGGTTCTCCCGGAGGTGGTGGCTCCGCTTCGGCAAGGGCGACCCGGGTGGTACCAGCGAGGATTCCACCCAGCACTTCGTCGGCGCCTGTTGCGGCAGCGACGTGAGCGGCGAGCACAGTTGCGAGGAACGGCCCCGGTGTGGCGTGGCGACCGAGTTGCTCGAACAGCAACGCCTCTTCCACCAGGCCGTATCCGACGCCTCCGCTCGCCTCGGGGATCCCCAACGCGAACCAACCCAGCTCGGCGCAGCGCTGCCAGAGGGCGTCGTCGATCACCTGGTCGGTGCGGTCCCTCGCCGCTAGGTCGGACATGGCGAAGTCCGATTCGAGCTGTGCGCGAACCGTGTTGGTGATCTCGTCCTGTTCTTCGCTGGGTAGCAGATCCATCGGTGGTTCCGTTCTGCAATGGTGCGTGTGGGTTGCTCGGGGCGACTACTGGCGTGGCAGGCCGAGGACCCGCTCGCCGACGATGTTGCGTTGGTTGTCTGTGGTGCCCCCGCCGATCGTGTAGGCGAACGACTGGAGGTAGGGACCGGTCCAGTTGCCGTCGCCATCGACGGGTGTGAGGCGCATCGCCGCGGGCCCGATGATGTCGAGACCCAGCCGGTAGACCCGCTGGTGGAGCTCTCCGTGGAAGAGGCGGATCATCGATCCCTCGGGTCCGGGCACACCGGTGCGGGCGGTGCGCGAGATGCCGGCGATGGTCATCGCCCGCAGGGCCGCCACCTCGGCTCGCGCCGTGGCAAGGCGCCGGGCGATCTCGTCGTCTTCGATGATCGCCCGGCCCGATGCGTCGGTGCGCACCCTCGCTTCCGCGATGAGGTCCTCGACGGTTGCGGCGAGGTCGACCTGGTCGGCCATGAACGCGGTGCCGCGCTCGAAGCTCAGGGTCGACATGGCGACGCGCCAACCGTCGTTGATCTCACCGACCACGTTGGTGAGCGGGATGCGGACCTCGTCGTAGAACACCTCGCAGAAGTCGGTCACATTGCTCATGGTGCGGATCTCACGGATCTCGATGCCAGGGGTGTTCATGTCGCAGATCACCCAGGAGATCCCCTTGTGCTTGGGTGCATCGGGGTCGGTGCGCACCAGCAGTTCCTGGAGGTCCGCGACGTGCGCGTAGGAGGTCCACGTCTTCTGGCCGGTCACCACGAGCTCGTCGCCGTCGATCACGCCCTTGGTGCTGAGGCTTGCGAGGTCGCTGCCCGCGCCGGGCTCGGAGAACCCCTGGCACCACACCACGTCACCGCGCAGGATGCGCGGCAGGTGCTCGGCCTTCTGAGGCTCGGATCCCTTGACGATCAGCGTGGGCCCACCGTGGTTGTTGCCCACGAAGGTGCACGAGTTGTTGAGGCTGAAGGGCGGATCCGCTGATGCGAACTCCTCGTACCAGATCATCTGCTGGATGTCGGACAGGCCACGACCGCCGTATTCGGTGGGCCAGTTGATGCCAGCCCAGCCACCGTCGTGGAGGGTGCGCTGCCAGTCGAGGTCGAACTCGCGCATCTCCTGGCCTTCGGGCGGCCGCTCGTCGCTGGGGAGGTTCTCTCGCAGCCAGGTCCGGGCCTCCTCACGGAATGCCTGTTCCTGGTCGGTGAGTTCGAGATCCATGGGCCGCCAAGCTACCGCAGGACCTGACGGGTCGTCAGATACGCAGTCGCCTGGCCGGTCTGTGAGGTGCGCGTCGTCGGTCGGTCAGTCCATCGGGCCCAGGATGCAGTCGACCCGGTTGACCGAGTCGCCCGCCTGGCCCCTCACGGTCCAGGGGATGGTCTCCTCGGGCCCACCGGCCACATCGACTGTCGCGCGGTCCACCTCGGCGCCGGTCTGGGCGTCCTCGAAGCGGATCGACAGCGCCCGGTCGAGTGCCTCGTCGGATCGCACGGTACCCGAGGCGGTGAGCGTCCCGTCGGCGTCGATCCGGCACTCATCGACCGTGCCGGTGATCGCCGCACCCCCCATGAACGCGCGCACGGCGACGAACGCCCCGATGGCTACCAGCAGTGCGATCAGCAGTACGACCATGATCGGCCCGGCGGCGCCCTTCTTCGACGGTGGAGCGCTCGGAGCGGTCGGTGCCCACTGAAGCGCGGGTTGTTGGCCGGGCGGCAGCGGCTGGGCGGGCTGGCCGGTTTGGTGGGGCTGGCCGGGCCCTGGCGGGGAGCTCCACGGAGGTGGTTGGTTACCCGTGGGACCCGGGGCGGGCTGGGTCTGCCAGCCGGGTTGTCGCTGGCCCCATCCGCCGACCGGGACCCCGGGGCTCTCGGCTGTCGGAGGTCCGCTGGGGAACTGTGCGCCGGGAGCTGCGAGGCCGGCCCCATGCTGTGTCGGTCGTGGCTGTGGCTGTGTCGGTGGTTGTGGCTGTGGCTGTGTCGCTTGTGGCAGCGTCGGCTGCGGCTGCGTGGCCGGCGCATATGGGGGTGGTGTCGGCGCGGCGGGAGGAACGAAGGTGGTCGGCACCCCTTCCGGTGGAGCCTCCGGATCCGGTACGACGTAGCGGCCGGCGCCGTCGGGTCCACTGGTGCCGGTCTGATCTCGTTCCGTTGGTTGCTCGTCGCTCATTGTCGGGTGCTCCCGTTGATGGGATCGGATCTTGGAGTCTCGCGACAGTCTTGCACCGGATGGAGAAGTCCTGTCAGAGCCGAACCCGATGAGGGGCGGGCCGCGCTCAGAGCAGACCGAACATCACGACAGCAGCGACCAGGCACACGACACCCACGAAGTCCACCGATGCGGTGACCACCGGTATGCCCACCGAGTCGGGGTCGAGGTCGACCCGCCACGCCGCGATCGTCCCGTAGTACGCGAGGGCGACCACGAACGCGACGGTCACGATCCCCGCCCCCACCGACACTGCGAGCATCCAGCCGATCCCGGGCGAGTTCTGGCCGAGTGCTGAAGCGACGATCTGTGCGCCGACCGCGTTGAGCACGAACACGGGTAGGGCGAGGCCCATCACCAGCGATGCATCCTCGAGCACGGTGCGCCCGGGCAGCAGGGTCGGTTCGACGAGACCGAGGTGCAGGTTGGTGCTGATGCGCCCCGAGAGGATCCCCCCGAGTGAACCTGCCGAGCTCACGAAGGCCGGCTGGAGCACCAGAAGCGCTGGAAGGGCAGCGAAGAGCGCCAGGCGCTTCTCCACAGCGACCCCGGCGAGGGTGGAGAGCACCAGGGCCATCGTGAGCACGGGGATCGACTCGACCACGATGCGCCGGAAGTCCTCCAAGGTGGAACGCAGGCTCACCACCAGGACCACGACCGAACCAGCGACCGCAAGCGCCGACACCCACAGGGTCCAGTCGCCGGTTCCGATCAGAAGCGATGCCAGGAACAGGCAGGGGATCGTGACCACGTCGCCGAGGGTCGACACGCTCGGTGCGACGAGGTTGTCGAGGTCCCAGTCGCGCCGCACCGCGACCACCGCCAGGAGCACCGATGCACCGAGCACCACGAGCGAAGCGAGCACCCCGGCGACGAGGCTGATCAGCACCAGCTCCAGCACACCTATCGCATTCTCGACACCGAACGCCACCGCCACCACCCGCGCGACGATCGCCAGCACGACCGACATCACGACGGTGAGCGACATCGTGGCGAGCACGTTCTGTCCGAAGATCGTGTCGCGCCGCAATGCCGGGCTGAACGAACCGGCGTGCACCGAGGTGGAGATGCGGTTGCCGAAGGTGCTGAATATGTTCCCGCGTAGCCCTATCGCGGCGGGCACCATGACCAGCAGTCCGGGAAGCTCCTCGAACGTGCCCACGATCGCGCCGAGGAACGCGCCGGCCACGAGGCTCGTGAGCGAGTTGATGCCGAGCGCGACCAGGCTCTGGCGCGTCGCGTCGCCGGTCGGACCCAGAAGGTCGACCAGGCGTCGACCCCAGTGGAGGGGCCCCAGTTGCGAAAGCGGTGTGCGTCGGGCCACAGGTCTGTCCGGTACTCGGGTACTCGGGTGGTCGGATCGGCAGCCCCACGGCGCCAGTCGGCCAACCGAGAGTAACCCAAGCCCACCGCTGTGCTGGTGGACACGGACGCGCTCAGGCGCCGTCTGAGGGACCCGGGTCGGGTAGTACCGGGGCTTCGTTCGAGGTGCGCCCGAGCAGGCTCCCCCGCGTGACCGCCGCGGTTCCGAAGCGTTCCCGCAGGTCATCGAGGGTGTTGTCGAGCTCGGTCCGGTCGCGCCCGGTGAAGTCGAAGCCGAGCTGCACCGCGTGTTGCTCGCTCAGGTTGGTCGCAGAGAACGACAACAGCCCCAGCCCCACCGGCTCGATCCGTGGCCACGCCAGGTCCAACAGGCCGCGGGCGGCGCTGAGCAGCAGTGCGGTGTCGTCGCTGGGATGGTCGAGCGTCTGAGACATCGTGTGCTTGGCCATCTCCTGGTCCCGCCAGCCGACCTCGACGGTGCGGGCGATGCGCTCGCCGTCGCGCAGGCGGCGGGTGACCCGCTCGACCAGTTCGACCAGGAGAACCTCGGCTTCGTCCCGCCCGACGCTGCGTCGGCCCAGGGCCTGTTGGGCGCCGACCGACTTGCGTCGCCGGCCGACGGTGACCGATCGCGCGTCGCGGTTGTGGGCGAGCGCGTGTAGTTGCGCCCCGTGGGCAGTGCCGAGCCAGCTCTGAAGCCTCGCTTCGTCGATGGCGGCAAGTTCGCCCACGGTGTGCACCCCCCTCGCCGCGAGCCGCTCCTCGGTGGCTGGCCCCACCCCCCAGATCGCTCGCACCGGCAGCGGCCACAGGAACTCGAGCTCCGCTCCCAGCGCCACGGCGAGGAGGCCGTCGGGTTTGGCGCGGGCGCTCGCGATCTTGGCGAGGAACTTGGTCGATGCCACACCGACGCTGAGCGGGAGGCCGACCTCGAGGTGGACCCGCTCGCGCAGCCGCTTCGCGATCTCCTCGGGTGTGCCCGCGCTGCGCCGCAGGCCGCTCACATCGAGGAACGCCTCGTCGATGCTGAGTCCCTCCACGAGCGGTGTGGTGTCGCGGAACACGGCGAACACCTCCGCGCTCGCCTCGGAGTAGGCGTGCATCCGCGGCGGCACCACGATCGCCTCGGGGCACAGGCGACGTGCCTCGCCGCCGTTCATCGCCGTGCGAACCCCCTTGGCGCGCGCTTCGTAGCTCGCCGCGAGCACCACCCCTTCGCCGACGATCGTGGGTCGTCCCGCCAGAGCCGGGTCGTCGCGCTGTTCGACCGAGGCGTAGAACGCGTCGAGGTCCGCGTGGAGGAAGCGGCGGTCCGGCGAGTCCACCGGCTGGTCGTTCATCGAATGCATGTTCCCTCAAGTGGTGGGGCCTCCGCAACGAGGTCTCGGTCGGCAGGTCGCGCGATAGGGCAATAGGTTGGACCGATGCCAATGCCTACCGACATCGGTGTGATCGACACGATGATGGACCTGCCTTTCACCGACGTCGCGTCCACGTATGAGTTCCTCAGCCCCAACCTTCGCGACCGCGAATCGGCCGAGGACTTCGAGTTCCCGGTCGAGTACATGTTCAAAGACGTCCCGAAGGCGGCAACAGAGGATCCCGTTGCGCACACCCTTGCGCTCATGGACCACCACGGGATCGAAAGGGCACTCATCGGGTCGGGTTCGGAGAACCAGGCGAGGGCGCTGAGAGACCACCCGGAGAGGTTCATGGCCTCGATCGGAGTGGACCCCAACGAAGGTATGGCCGCGGTGGAGCGGATCGTGCGCGCACACGAGACGGTCGACCTTCGGGCGGTCTCGGCGTTCCCCAGCGGCTGCAACCCCCAGGTGCCGATCGACGACAAGCGCTGGTACCCGGTGTATGCGAAGTGCGCGGAACTGGGCATCCCGGTCTTCATGTGCGTGGGGGTGCCCGGGCCGCGGGTGCCGATGGCGGCACAGAAGGTCGAACTGCTCGACGAGGTCTGCTGGTTCTTCCCCGAGCTGACCATCGTGATGCGCCACGGTGCCGAACCGTGGGAGTCCCTTGCGGTCAAGCTCATGTTGAAGTGGCCCAACCTCTACTACTCCACCTCGGCGTTCGCTCCCCGCTACTACCCCTCGGCGATCATCGACTACGCCAACACCCGCGGTGCCGACAAGGTCATCTACGGCGGGTACTTCCCGATGGGCCTCACCCTGGACCGGATCTTCGACGAACTCCCAGGGGTGCCTTTCGACGACGACGTGTGGCCGAAGTTCCTGCGCCTCAACGCGCAGCGTGTGCTGGGTCTCGACACAGCGGACTGACCTGACCCGGCAGAGCCTGAGGGTCCACATCGAACTCCGATGGTCCTGTACTCCGATGGTCCTGTACTCGGATGGTCCTGTACTCGGATGGTGCTGTACTCGGATGGTGCTGCACTCAGATGACTGGAGGCACCGAGACCGACACGGCGGTCGCCACGACGTCGCGCTGTCGGTACTGGTGCACGTCGCCACCCAGGTCGACCGTCGCGGTCAGCCGAGGAGCCCCGGCCCAGCCTCCGATGCCGAGGTCGAACGCGCCCGGTTCGCAGACGAAGCGGAAGTCCTCGTCGTAGAACGCGAGTCGCGACGGGTGCAGCGCGAACGTGGCGGTGCGCGACTGACCCGACTTGAGCGGGACGCGACAGAACCCGACCAGTTGGCGTTCGGGTCGTGCAACCGATGCCACCTCGTCACGTGCGTAGAGCTGCACCACCTCGGTTCCGGTGATCGGTCCCGTGTTGGTGACGGTCACCGCGACCATCGTCACCTCGGTGGTGGAGCCGGGGGTGACCTGTAGGTCGGAGTACTCGAAACCGGTGGTGCTCAACCCGAAGCCGAACGGGTGCAGAGGTGCGCTCGGCGCATCGGTGTAATCACCCCAGAACATGCTGCGACCCCCTCCGGCGCGTGGGGCATGGTGCACGGGAACCTGCCCGACATCGTGCGGAAGGCTGATGGGCAGCCTGCCCGAGGGCGCGACCTCACCGAGCAGTATCCGTGCGAGTGCAGTGCCTCCCTCGATCCCCGGTACCCAGGCGACGACCGTCGCGCCTGCCGCCTCCTGGACCTCGACGAGGGAATGCACCCGGCCCGAACAGACCACGGCGATCGTCGGTGTGCCGGTGCCGGCCACCACACGGAGCAGCTCGAGCTGGTTGCCGGTGAGTGCGAGGTCGGACGCGTCGCGGAACTCACCGACGGTCGCATCCGGGGTGAGCCCGGATCGGCCACCTACACACACGACCGCCACATCCGCGTGCCGGGCTACGTCGAGTGCGGCGGCGATCGAGGTCTCGTCGCCGGCCTCCGCTGTGATCCCACAACCCCGCTCATGGGCCACTTCGACCCCGTCGCCGAGGGCAGTTCGCAGACCGGCGAGTGGGGTGACGATCGGGGGATAGTAGGGACCTGGAGCGAATGCACCCCCGGCGGCCGGCAGGAGATCCACCCCCGAGGAGTCGTCGTAGACGATCTCCAGATGCGCGGGGTAGTGGTAGTCGCCTTCGAGCAACCTCGGGTCGTCAGCCGCAGGACCGATCACCGCAACCGTGCCGAGCCCGGCCGCATCGATCGGCAGCACCCCGTCGTTGTCCACCAACACCAGTGATTCGAGCGCAGCGCGCAGAGCGAGCTCCCTACCGAGGTCGGTGCCGAAGCACGCTGGAGCCGCTTGTTCGTCCACGAAGGGCTCCTCGAAGAGCCCCAGATCCTCCTTTTGTTGCAACACGCGGCGCACCGACCGGTCGATCACCTCGATGGGGACCACCCCCGCATCGACCAGGCGCCCCAGGTGTTCGGTGGAGAAGCAGTCGAGCTGGGGAAGCTCGACGTCCAAGCCTGCGGTGATCGCCTTCGCTGCGGCCACCCCCTTGGTCGGGGCGACCCTGTGGTGGGTGCGCAGGAGATCCACCGCGAAGTAGTCGGCCACGACGGTGCCCCCGAAGCCGAGCTCGTCGCGGAGCAACTCGCCGAGCAGGGCCTCGCTGCCCGCCGGTGGCAGGCCGTCGACCGACGCATAGGAGTTCATGATGCTCGCGAGGTCCGCGTCGCGGATCACCGCAGCGAAGGGCTCCGCATGCACCTCGCGCAGCTCGCGCGAACCGAGGTGCACCGGACCGTGGTTGAGTCCACCGTCGCTCGCGGCGTAGCCACAGAAGTGCTTCGCGGTTGCGAGCACCCCCGCGGCGAGTCCCTCCGGTCCGGTGTTCTGCAACCCGCGGACGTACGCGGTGCCGAGCATGCCGGTGAGCACCGGGTCTTCGCCGTAGGTCTCCTCGACGCGTCCCCAGCGGGGGTCGCGAGCGATGTCCAGCACCGGCGCGAGTGCCTGGCGTGCCCCCACGGCGAGCATCTCGGCGCGGATGTGGTCCCCGATGCGTTGCAGCAGGTCGGTGTCGAAGCTCGCCGCGAGTCCGATCGCCTGTGGGAAGGCCACTGCGTCGCGTGCGCAGAAGCCGGCCACCGATTCCTCGTGGACGATCGCGGGGATCCCGAGGCGGGTGTTTTCGACCAACCAGTGCTGGATCTCGTTGGCGAACCTGGCCACTCCGGCTGGTCGCAGTCCGCTCGACGCGGCGATTCGGGTGACCTGGCCCGTGCCGTCGGGCATCAACTCGCGCGCTCTCGCCTCGGACAGTCCGCTGCTGCTGTCGTGCGGAGCGTCCTGCGCGAGTTGTGTCGACCAGACACAGCCGAGCTGTGCGAGCTTCTCGGGCAGGGTCATCTCGGCCAGCAGCGACTCGACGCGCTCCGATGCCTCTGGAACCTGGGTCTGGGTGTCGCTCGGGTTCGGTCGGGCCATGTCACAGCTTGGCAGCGCAGGTCACCCGGCGTCGGGCAACCGTGCGGTCACTGCACGCGCATCTCGCGGCTGTCGCCCACCACCACGTACGCCAGGACGACCATCACGATCACGATGCCGAGCACCTGGAGTGCGGTCACCGACTGGTCGAGGAACAGGGCCGCGCCGATGGTCGACACGACAGGCATCGTGAGGGTGGCGAGTGAGCTGAGCATCAAGGTGGTATGGCCGTGCGCCCAGTTCATCAGCACGTGGCCGGTTCCGGGCACCACGACCACTGCGAGGATGAGCAGGATCGTGCGCCCCGACATCCCCCCGGAGTTGGACCACAGGGACCCCAGTGGCAGCGCGATGGTCATGAGGGTCAGGAATGCGACCAGGTTCATCACTCCCATGTACTCCATGGTCGGCAGCTTCTCGCGTGCCTTCTTGGATGCGATGAAGTACGCGGACCAGGCGAACAGTGCGGCCACCGCCATCAGGTTTCCGAACAGGCTCTGGCCTTCGGCATCCGACCCCGAAAACGCGACCAGCGCAACCGCTGGGACTGCCAGCAGGGTTCCGATCACGTGGCGGGGACGGATCCTCTCACCGAAGGAAAGTGCTGCGAACCCTGCGATGACCACCGGCTGGAGTGCGCTGATGGTCACCGCGATCGACACGGTTGTGTTGCGCACGGCCACGAAGAAGGTGGTGATGTCCAGACCGAAGGCGATACCTCCCATCACCCCGTAACGGAACGAGCGACCGGTCAGCCGGCCTCCACTCAGGTACAGGAACGCCACGTACACGAGCGCTCCCAGGCCTAGCCGGAAAGCGCCGATGGTGAGGCCGTTGAGGGGGATCGCGGCGATGATCACGTTTCCGAGACCCCACAACGCCACGGCGCCGAAGGCTGCTGTGGTGCCCGCCGCCGATGGCGTGCTCGTCACCGGCTCGACCGGTTCGGGGGAGGCGGTGATGCTCACCGGCGAAGGCTATAGGGGAGCGGAACCTGCCCAAAGCGACTTGGAAACAGGGGGTGTCGCAGGGGGGATATCGTCCCGGCATGGCTGACATCACGATCTGGCACAACCCGAACTGCTCCACCTCCAAGTTCGCCGTGGAGACCGCGGATGACGCAGGCGTGGACGTGGACCTGCGCAAGTACATGCTCGTCGCGCAGCGCCCCACGCGCGACGAGGTCCTCGAGCTCATCGCGAAGCTGGAGGATCCACCCACCGACCTGGTGCGACGCGATGCCAAGTTCAAGTCCTACGGCCTGACCGACGACGACGTCGCAACAGCGGACCAGGTCGCAGACGTGCTCGCAGAACACGGCGAGTTGCTTCAGCGCCCGATCCTGGTCAAGGGCAACCGGGCGATCATCGGCCGTCCCAAGGACCGCGTGGCACCCTTCCTCGCAAGTTGAGCCCCTCGCGGGTTGAGCCCCTCGCTAGTTGAGCCAAAGGGTCGGCCAACCCACATCTGGGTTGAGCCCGCCCGGTGGATCGAGCCCCCACGCGACGACCGGTGGGCGTCCGCTCAGCCGGGTGCAGCTGCGGCCTCGACGGGGAACACCGCCCGCACAAGGGCATCCGCGCGGATCCGGGCCACCTCCCCGGCGTCGACGTCGTCGGAGTCGAACACGTAGTGCACGAATCCCGACAGCAGTTGCCCCATCAGGATCTCCGCCGTGTTGTCGGGGTCCGGCACCTCGGGGACTATCTCGCGCACCCATTCGCGGGTCGCGTCACGCAGCAGGCTCAACAGGTCACGCCCCACCGGCATCACCGCCGGTTCACCGCGGATGCCCTCACCGAGCAGCAGCCGCCACACCTCCTCCTCGGCGAGCGCGCCCTCCCAGACCAACCCGAACAACATGCGCAGGCGTTCCTCGGGCGTGCCGTCGCGGTCGAGCGCGAGGGGATCGGCGAGGCGGGCCCCGTAGCGACGTTCGGCGACCACCGCCGCGAGTAGCGCGTCCTTGGACTCGAAGTAGTGGTAGATCGCGGCTACCTGCACGCCGCACTCCGATGCGAGCGCACGCATCGACATCCCCGCTGCGCCGTGCGCGGACATCAGGCGCAAGGCGGCGTCGAGGATGTGCTCCCTCTGGTTGGGTCGGGAGTCGGTGCTTGTCATGTGTGCCTCATGGATGGCCGCGCACCGCTGTGCGCTGGCGTGATCCTCAATGTGCCACAGGGCACTCGCTCAATGTGCCACCGGGCATTTGGTGAACGTGGCGGGGACCTCCTGGATGGACAGCACCAGCGAGGACTCCCCCCTCGGGATCACCACGTCGTCGGGCACGGTGATGTCGGGGAGTCGGGTGAAGATCTCCTCGAAGGTGGTGCGTACCTCCTGACGGGCGAGGTTGGCTCCCATGCAGAAGTGCGGTCCGATGCCGAACGCCATGTGGTCACTCGCACGGGTGAGGTCGAGCTCGTCGGGTCGTTCGATCGCCCGCTCGTCGCGGTTGGCCGACGCGTAGAGCATCAGGATCCGGTCACCGGCTTTGAGCTCGGTGTTGCGGTAGGTGTGGTCCTTGGTGACGGTGCGTACGAAGCCGAGCACCGGGGTGACATAGCGGATGATCTCGTCGATCGCGATGTTCATGAACTCGTCGTTGCCGATGTTGTCGATGAACAGCTGTCGTTGGTCCGGGTTGCGCGACAGGGCGATCATGCCGCCTGAGATCGCGTTGCGGGTGGTCTCGTTGCCGGCGACCAGCAGCACCGTGAGGAACGCGAGCAGGTCGCCGTCGTCGAGCTGGGCGGCCTCCTCTTGGAGCCGCGCGTAGGTCTCTTCGTCGACGCCCGAGGCCGCGACGTGGTCCTTGGCCAGGGCGCCTTCGTCGAAGGCCTTGGTGAGGATCGAGATGAGGTCGTCTCCGCGGTTCTCGCCGCTCGCCTCAGCTGCCTCGGCGGCGGCACGGCGCTCAGCGATCAAGGTGATGATCATCTCGACGTACTCACCGAAGGCCGTGGCCGCGGCGTGGAGGACCGGGTCGTCGGGGGCGACGTGGCCGTCGCCGGCCATCATGTCGTCGCTCCAGCGGTACATCGCCTTTCGCTTCTCGGGATCCAAGCCCATCAGTTCACAGATGATGATGAGCGGCACATGGATCGCGAAGTCCTCCACGAAGTCGATCTCACCGCGCTCGGCGATCTCGTCGATGATCTCGTTCGCGAGTTCGCGCATGTGGGGGACCATCTGGCGGGCCTGGCGGGGGGTGAAGCCTTGGTTGATCAGCCGTCGCTGGGCGACGTGCTCGGCCCCATCGAGTGTGATGATCGACATGTCCCCGGCCACCGCTGGGCGTACTCCCTCACCGGAGATGTAGAACTCGGTTTCGCGTGAGACGTGGAAGACGTCCTCGTGGCGAGGCGCGATGTAGAGCTTGTTGGCTTCGTCGTAGTGGAGATGTTCCAGGTCGCGCAGCCATTCATAGAGCGCCCACGGGTCGTCGAAGGTGTGGGGGTCAGTGAAGTCCGCGGTGGCGAAGCCGGCCTCGTCGAGCGGCGCGCTGGAGGTTTCATTGAAGGTCAGGGACATGATCGGACGGTAACAGCTTCCTGAACGTTCGTTCAAGACCCGCTTGGTCAGCCGCCGGTTTCGTCAAGCAATGCTCGCAAGTACGGCAGTGCGCGCCGGTCCTTCTCTCGATCGGCAGCCTCCTTGGAGCGGATGATCGCTCGAAGGCTGGCCACCCGTGTATGTACTCCTTCGACCAGCTCGATCATGTCGGATTCGGCACCGAAGTCGTCGTAGCCACCGTCGAATGCCGCCGGGATGAAAGTCAGGTCAAGGTCACCAGCACTCGTGGTGAGGTTCTACATCCGAGGTTGCGCGGCGAGAAACGGTCCGTCGATGGGGAATACCACTCCGTCTGGATCGCCGGTGCGGATTCGAGCGTCGAGCTCTCGCAGGGCAGCTGCCAACCGGTCGAGATTGGCTGCATCCCGGCGAGGCGTTACAGCGACATCGGTCGTCGGCAACGGCGAACCGCGGGCCACAGCGGCCAAGCCGCCGATCAGGATGAATTCGACGCCGTGCCTTGCCAGCACCTCGAGGAGTCGCTCGGGGTCGAACGTCGCACTCACCGCGTTCGACCGGTGAGAGTCTGGAGCCGACGGGTCTCCTCGGCCATACGGTGGACTCGCTGAGCTGGTGACATCGCCAAACGGTGAGCGATCTGCGCCCTGTCAACACCATCGTCGGAGCTTGGCGAAAGAGCCCGTTCGAGCAGTATCCGCATCGCTTCAGCGCGAGACAGCCCCGCATCGCCTGCACGTCGATCGAGCTCGGCTAGCAGATCGTCGGGAAGTCGTACGGACACGCGAGCTCCGATAGAAGGACGACCGACCTGAGGCATCTCCTTGAGTATACGGTGCCGGAAATATGTCGACTCGTACCTCACCAGCGGTCACCTGACTGAACGTTCGTTCAAGTGTTAGGGTCCCTGCTGACATCAGAACCGGCCGGCAGCGCTGCGGTGCTGTCGGACTCCCTGAAGTGGAGGAACGCACATGGAACTCACCGACGTCGATCTCGTGGATCCCGACAACTTCGTGA
>JBKEAI010000018.1:0-15754 GCA_047972145.1 Microthrixaceae bacterium | reverse complement strand
GGTTGCCGCGGTGAGCACCTTATCCCTCGCGGCATAGCGTTGTAGGTTCCCCATAAGCCGGCCAGCTGCTGGCGGATGGGGAACCTACAAATCTGTGATCAGGTGTAGCTTGGTCGACCAGGCTACACCTGATCGGGTGTGGGGTGTCCGAGGGCGGTACCTCCGGTGGCGAGTACGGCACCGGCGAGGGCGATCACCGGGGGCACGAGGTCGTCGGTGATGAGGCCGTAGGCGGATGCGAGGGGCACGGCGGCGATTGCGACGCTGTAGAGGTAGCGTCGGCGCTGGAGCGTCCAGAACGGGCGCGCACGACGGCGGGGGCGGCGGCTGTTGGGCATGGGGGTTACTCGCTTTCGTAGAGGTGTCTGAAGTGTTCGGGTGGGTCGGGTGGGGGTCCGACGCCTCCGCGGTAGATGTGGTCGATGAGGAGGCGGGTGTAGGTCCAGAGGCTGATGTTTGTGGACTCGGCGCGGATCATGCGGCGGAGCATGAGGGATGCGAGGGTGACGCCTGCGGCGATGAGGCCGGAGACGACGACGGCACCGCCCGCGATGAATGCGGTGATCATGCCTTCGTTCATCGCGGGTTTCCGGGTCGTTTGAGGAGGGTGGAGAGTCGGGCTTTGATGAGGCCGAACTGGTGCGGGGTCTGTGCGAGGAGCGCGCCCACAGACTGTTTGCGGCCCTTGTAGTTCCCGGTCAGTGGGAGCTTGGTGTCGAGCAGGCGTTCGACGGTGGCGCGGGCGGTGGCGGTGGCGATCTTCTGGATTTCCTCTTGGGTCACTGGTTCCTCCGTGGGGTCGGTGCGGGGCCGGAGGTATCCGGCCACCTGGTGGGTGGACAGCCGCGTGATTTGCGCGGGTCCGGGGTTCTGGGAGAGGCATTCGATGGTGCCCCACGAGTCTTCGGCCGACAGCGCGACGACGACGTGCGACCAGGGATGGTTGTTCGACCCTGGTGGCCAGAACACCACATCTCCGGGCATGATGCCCCTGCTGCCGGGGTGCTTCGTGAGCAGATGCCGAAGCTCGGGCCGGTGGTGGGGAAAGGCCCGCCATACCTCGTAGGTGAAGCCTTCGACGCCGGGGGCGTGGCCGTCGCCGAGCTGCCCGCCGAGGATGTCGGTGAGGTAGGCGAGCCACACGTCGTGGCATTGGTAGGGCTGCTCGGGCGGGTAGCCGTCACGATCCACGTAGTGGCCGTCGAGCTGGTCGGCCCAGTCGGTGAGGGCGTTCATGCGGCGGGGTGGGGGTCGGTGGTGAGCCACACGAGTTGTCCCATGGCGCGTGACGCGATGGGCGCGGCCGCCGAGTTCCACGCACACACTTGGATGGTGTTCGAGGTGCAGGAGGCGCGGAGGGCTCGGGCGATTGCGGTGGCGGTGGCGGAGTATCCGGCTGCGATGCCCTCGATGCGTGGGGTCGCGGGGCGGTAGCCGACGGGGATCACGCCGACGTTTCTCCAGGTCGAGTTGCACCAGTAGTTCTCGGTGACCAGGCCGAGGTCGAACCTGGCGATCACGAGGCCCCCGATGCGCTGTACCTCCCCGATGTCCACGGAGATGTTCGATGCGTTGTTGGGGGTGATGGGGGCAACCACGGGCTGGATCGCGAGGGCCTGCACCCGCGAGAACTCGAGCGCGATTTCTTCCAGGCGGGCGTTGAGTGCGCCTGCGAGGGGGTCGAAGGGTTCGTCTGGGTCTATCGGGGTGATCGGCATGAGTGGGGCCTTCCTGTGGTTATGGGGTGGTGACGGTGGAGATGGTGACGCGGGCGCGGGCGGCGGGGTAGGTCCAGGTGACGGCTTCCACGATCCCTGTCGCGGTGTCGGGGGTGATGGTCGCGGCCTGGCCTGGCCGGATGGTGTAGTCGGCGACGGTGTCCCAGTCCTGGGACAGGGCGCGCTGCTGCGCGCGCCTGACGATGCGTTCGGCGCGGCCCTTGCGGGTGAGCCTGCCTGGTACGGTCTCGGTGTAGCCCGACACCGCCCCGCCCATGAACGCATCCACGGCGGTCTTCTGCACACCAGTCTTGGTTTCCCATTCGTAGACGAGTACGGCGTGGTCGTAGAAGAGACCGTTGTCGGTGTCCCAGGTGTCGTGCACTTCGGTGGCTTCGGGGCCGATGGTGCAGGAGCCGATGGGGTCGGTGTCGTCGGCGATGTGCCACTGGCGGGCTTCGTCGGCGTAGAGACGCAAATCGGCGGCGGCGACGATGGGTTGCAGGTAGTCCCAGCACGACACGCCCGCCTGCCAGACCGGCATATCGCCGTCGTCGTCGGCGGCGACCGCGGCATCGCCGGAGCCCCCCAGGGTCGCATCGAGTCCGGCACGCATGAGCGCTTCGGCAGCGATGGTCCGCACGGTGGACCCGCCTGGCGTCCACCGTGCCGCCGACGCCAGCCGCGTGAGCGCGCGCTGCTCGTCCCCGCACCACGACACCCGCCACACGTCGGGATCAGTGCGCGAGCGGGCCGCGCCGGTCAGCCAGGCATCAATCACCACGGAGCCGCCCTCACCATGTGGACCGGCAGCGTTCCAGTCGGTGCGGTACAGGGCCGACATCTGCGACATGGTCATTCCATTGAACGCTTCGCTGACCTCGGCGAAGGTGAGGCCCGCGTGCAGGGTGGAGACCTCGGCGAAGGTGAGGGAGTCGCTGTAGCGGCGGCGGTGGCGAATGGTGATGGGGGCGCGGCGGCGGGGGTCCAGGATCGCCATGAGCGCGGGCGCGGCGATAGTGAGGGTGCCCTGCGCGTAGGGCGACCATCCCCGATCCAGCGTCGTCTCGGCCTCGATCACCTCGACAGGGATCCCGCCGATGGTCGCGGTCACGGTGTGGCGGTCGATGACGCTCATGCGTGGGCCTCCAGCCGCTCCAGCACTGACTCCGAGCGGTTGCGTGCGCCGAGCCACCGGGAGCGGCGGCGACCCTCTGCCGGGGGCGTATCACCCGAGAACGCCGCGGCGGGGGCGACTTCCAGGAGGGGCTCGTCATGCACGAACAGGTCAGTACCGGCCGGGAAACCGGCCGTGCAGCGGAGACAGAACGTCGCGCGGGCCGCGTTCGCAGGCGCTACCGCCGCGACGAGCAGATCGGCCGACTCCCCCGCCCCAAGCGACACTGACGGCCCGTACAGGTCGGAGAGGGCAGCCCCCGTGCCGCTGTACCACTGGATCGCGGCCGACATCGGCGGCGTGGCCGCACCCAGGTTCGTCACCCGCACCCGGCCCACCCGGATATCCCCAGGCAGTACCGGCACAATCGCCGCACCAGTGTACGTCGTCCGCAGCAGCGACGACCACGAGGCAATAGCTGAGGTTGCCGTCACCCGGACGCCTCCCGCCGCGCCCGCCACGGTTACGCCCGCACCGACACCCCAGTAGGCGGGATCCCACACGTCTGACAGGATCGGGCGGGGCAGCAGGTTCCGGCGTTCCTCGATCCAGGACTCGGGGAGCGGCGTCGGGTGGGCGGTCTCCCGGTAGGGCACCTCCACGACCGTCGCGAGCGCGGTCTCGGGATCGAGGGTCACCGTGAGGTCGCCCTCAGCAACGACATACGACAGCACCTGCTCGGTGTCTCCGATCCCGGCCGTGAGGGTGAGCACGGCCGGGTCGGTGTGCATCGCGTGACACGCCGCCGCCTCAGACGGCGTCGCAAAAAAGTATTTCAGCGTGCCGCGTCGGGGTTTGGGCGGGCGGAGCGTCACCACCTGATCATCGGAGTAGAGGAGGTCGTGCACGATGGTGCGGGCCTCACGGCGGGTCTGCCACTCCATCACCAGACGCGGCGACACCGGAGCCACCCCCGGCACCGTAGACGTAATCAAATCCATTAGCGGTTCGCCTTTCCGGTACGGGTCACGGTATGCACCACGGTCTCGCGGTAGCGGGACACAAACTCATTCATCTGACGCTGCGCGGTAGTGAGGTCCAGACGCACATGCACCGTTGCCGTGCGCGACCGCGCGAGGCGCGAGAGCGCGGCCGACGCGGGGCCGGTATTCGCGCGGGCCGTGATGATCGCGGTACGCCGCTGGCGAGCCGTCCGATTCAGGGCCGCATCAGCCGCACGCACATCACCCTTCGTCCCGATCGTCGCCGTGCGCTCCGCATCCGCCGTCGCACCGAGCGCGGTCTCGGCGGCGTCGGTGTCGCTGTCGGCGGTGATCGTGGAGGTGCGGCCTTCGGTGGCCTGGGATAGGGCGGAGTCGGCGGCGTCGGTGTCGGCCTCGACGTGCACGGTAGTGGGGGTGCCGTCCACGATGGATTGCCCGCCGTCGAGCATGGCCCGGATCTGGGCCGCGTACTCGTCACCCATCCCGGAATCCATGATGGATTGCAGCATCGGCGCGAAATCGACGCCCTGGTCCAGGATCGCTTGCACTTCGTCATGGGTGAGCCCGAAGCGGGTGGCGAGTTCTTGCACGTTGGTGTTGAAGTTCGTGGTGGCGTCCATGCGGGCCTGCATCGCGGCGATGTAGGCTCCGGGGTCGGTGGCCCCGGTCTCAGCGTCGCTGTAGTCCTTCCACGACCCGATAGCGTTGTCGAGTTCGCCTTGCAGGGTGCGCATCGATTCCGCGCGCGCCATGTCTGCCGAGTAGCCTGCTTCTTCGAGGATGCGGGCCGCTTCGGCGGCGGCTTCTTGTTCCTCAGCGAGTTCGGTGAGGGCGTCCTTCGCATCCTTGTAGCCCTCGCGTTTTGCCTGCGCGGCGCGCGTAGCAACCTGGTCGAGGCCGACCGTCTTGTCGTATTCCTCTTCCATGAGGGTGATGTACTTTTTCAGGTCGCCCCCGGCCCCCGCGTAGGCTCGGGCGAGTTCATCGACTGGGATACCTGCCGCTTCGGCCTGCGCGGCGATCTCGGACAGCGACTTCACGGCGTCGTCGGTGGGCGCGGCAAGGTCACGCATGCGGGCCGCGATTGCCTCGATATGGTCGGCCCCCTCCCCGCCCGTGTCGATGAGTATGTCTGCGAGTTCGGCGACCTGTTCACGAAACGCCTGCTCGGCTTCCTGCGCGCGCTCGAACGCACCCATGAGGAGACCGATCCCGGCCGCGCCCGCGACGCCCGCCGCCATGCCCACAGGGCCGAGATTCGCGACGACACCACCGAAGGTGTCTTGCACGACCTGCACCAGGTCTTCCGCGTCGCCGCGGAACGACGACACTGTTTCGGAGAGGTTCGACACGGCTTCATCGCCCCACTCGGCGACGGCTTCGCTCGCGCCGTCAGCGCCGTCGGTGATCCCGCGTTGCAGGTCTTTTCCGGCCTTATCGGAGTGCTTGCGGGCGGCGTCGGAGAGTTCCTTAAACGACTTCTCCAGCCGCTCGGTCGAGGTGGTAGCAGCTTTCGCGCCGTCCGTGATGTCGTCGCCGAGGGCGTCGCCTGCGCGGTCGGCGGCGCGGTCCACGTCGCGGAGGCTGTCAGTGATGTCGTCTAGGGCTTTGTCTGCGGTGCGGGCGGCGTCGCGGGCACCGTCTCCCAGGCCGGTGTCGAGGGCGTTCCCGGCGCGGTCGGCGTCTCCCGCGACCTCGCGCAGATCGCCCGACAGGTCGGCGGTCGCGGCGGATGCTTTCTGCGCACCGTCGCGTGCCCCATCCCCGAGCGCGTCGCCTGTCTCAGCCCCGGCGCGTTGCGCCTCGGCGGCTACGTCGTCGAGACTGTCGGCCACGTCTTCGAGCGCGGTGGCTACGTCTTTCGCGCCCTTGATTGCGCCGTCTGGGTCGGACGCGAACTTGATGCTAATAACCATCAGCTTGTCTCCATGTGTTTGTTTGCTTGGGTGAGGCCCTTGACGGCTCCGTTGATCCAGGCGGCGACGATGCGGGGGCCGACCTTCTGGGCGGCGGTGCGGGCGATGCCCTTGTGGCGGGGGCCGAACTGCGGGTATCGCTTCGCGCCGTACTCGGCTCCGGCCCACTGCGCGGCGGGGACGAGGCCACCGGAGAGGGGGCGGCGGCTGGTGGCGGCGAGCAGTTCGAAGTCCTGCATGCCGACCTTCACGCGCGCGCCTTTCGCGATCACGGCCCGTTGCAGGCGGGTGGTGGCGGCAGCCTCGACGGCGGGTTTCCATTGCGGGTTCGCTTCGGCCCGTGCGGCCGCACGCATCTCTTTGCGTACGGCCGCGCCGGAGCGTTTCAGTGTCAGGATCACCGCGAGGAGTTCGGGCGAGTCGGCGACGTTGATGGGCATGGTTATGGGGCGCGCACGAGCTCGGGCCGTTCACAGGGCATGGTCACCGTCGATTCGTTGTAGACGCCGACCGCGCCGCCGATGACGGGCGCGACGATGGTCGCGATGGTTTCGAAGCTCACGGCTCCGTCTGCCTGCGGCTTGTAGACGAATTCGGCCTGTTCGCCGTCGTGGGCGAGGAGGAAGTTACACAGCGATGCTGCGGTCTCCCAGTCCTGCACGAGGGTGAGGGCGCACGCCCAAGAGGCGGGCGGGGAGTCGGTAAACACGGCGTCGGGGGTGCCGCCGCGCCATTCCGTCTGCGAGGCAGTCGGGGTGAAGGTGCAGTTGTTGACGTGCTTGGAGAACGAGTCAGTACCGATGGTGATGGTGAGGTGCCTGACGAGGCGGGGGTTTGCAGAAATCTCGGGCATGAGGCGGGGCCTTTCTAGAGGGCGAGGTGTTCGTCGGTGATGGTGAGGAGGTAGCCGGGCAGATCGGTGTACTGCTCGGAGGTAGGGGCGTAGCTGCCGGGGGTAGCGCGGTCTACGCCGATCCCGGCTGCGGTGAGAGCGTCGAGGGTGTGCCCGATGCTGTCGAGCGCGTCGAGGGCGCGGCCGGGGCGGGCGAGCACGAACAGCGTCCACTCGTAGACGGTGACGCCGCCCGCCCGGTAGTCGATGTCGGGGGCGGGGTGGACGAGCACCGCGCCCTGGGGGCCTGCCCCGCGGCGGTCGATCACGGCGGGATCGTGGGTGACGATCTGCTCGGCGGGGAGCACTGCACGGATGAGGGCCGCGACCTGCGCGGCGCGGTCGGTCAGAGTGGTCATGCGAGGCCGGGTTTCACGTAGGGGGCGAGGATGGGATAGACGAGGGAGAGGGGGTCTTTGGCGATGCGCATGGGGATCGCTTCGCCGGTGCCGAGTGTCACGATCCCGTTGCGGGCGGTGCGGCGGTAGTAGACCGCCGCACCGGCCTCGATCACGGCCTCTTCCGCGATCACGTCGGGGATCGTGGCGAGGTCGGCCCCACCGTCAGCGAGGTACTTGGCGACCTTCGCGTGACCCGACCGGGCCGAGCGAGTGAGCCCCGGCTCGGTGGGGCCGATGTCGAGGTGTTCGGCGAGGAGACCGATTGCGGCCTCAGCGGTGGGGAACGGCATGGTTACGCGAAATTGATGGGGAGGATCGCGTCGGGGATCTCGCAGGCGGTCGCGAGGTAGCCGTACACGCTGTAGGAGCGGGTCAGGTTCGTGATGTTCGTGTCTTCCAGCGCGAGGGGTGCGCCCGCGTTCTCGAACGTGGTGATCGCCTGCTCGCTGTAGAACGCGCCCGTGGCGGGGGTGGCTCCGGGGAGGATGCGGGCCGTCACCGCGGTCTCGGCTTCGCGGTCGGCGATCTTGAGGCGACCGATGGAGTTCATGCCGGAGCCGAACACCTCGAACTGGAGTCGTCCGGTGGTGTCTTCGAGGGTGGCGAGGGCCTTGAACTTGTCCTTGGACAGGTACAGGCCGTCCACGGGCAGCGCGGCATCCTCGAACGCGTCGAACGCGTCGATGAAGAGCGATACCCAGTCTGCGGCCTTCGGAGCGGCGAGGAGGTCGAGGGCGTGCCCGGCGGTGAGGTTCGCGGTGATCGTGGAGCGCAGGAGGGCGCGCACCTCGTCTTCGGTCTGCGAGGCGTAGGCGAGGAGCTGGGCGCGGCGGGTGAGGTCGAGGATCGACACCGAGGAGCGTTCTACGGCCTGAAATGACAGCTCGCTCCAGCCGCCATAGGTGCCGATGGGGGCGTTGTCGGTGCCGACCTGCACTTGTCCCTTGGCGAGTTCGTCGCCTTCCGCGAGCTGCTTATCGACGTTGACCGTGTTCGATTCGAGCACACCGTATTCGACGCTGGTGCCCTCCGTGGGGAGCGGCGCGGTCTGGAAGGAGTTGAGCACCTTTCGGCCCTTGTCAACCAGGCGGATTGCGTCACCGACCCACTGATCGCGCGACACGGTGTCGGCGAGTACGCCGCCAGCGTAGGCGCGTTCGTGGAGGGTGTGCTGGGGGGCGGCGGTCATCCAGTCGTCGTGCAGCTTGCGGGCGTCGCTGTCGCCGCGGTGGTAGGCGCGCACGAAGTGACCGAACGAGCGGAACCGGGGCGCGGAGGGCTCGCGGGGTTCGTGCATGGTGGCGAGGGTGGCCTGTGCGGCGCGGAGCTGCTGGGTGAGGTCGCCGATGGTCTCATCGAACTGGGCTCGGGTGAGGAGGTCGGGGGTGGCGTCGGGCATTGCGGGGGTTCCTTTCGGGATGGGTCGGGAGCGAACTTCGGTGATGACTGCGCCCTCATAGGCGGGGAACGAGACGAGCGAGACCTCGCGAATACGGACGCTGGTCCAGGTGATGACTTCCCCCTCGGGGGTGTCGGTGTAGGTGTACTCGATCCCTTCGAAGCCGATAGAAAGGGCGGTGATCACGCCGTCTCGAACGAGGGTGGCGGCTTCGTCGCCCTGGGTGGTGTGGGAGATGGACAGGTCCACTTCGAGCCCTGCGGGGGTGATGCGGGCGGCGGTGACGCGGCCGATGATGTCGCCGTGCTGCCAGTACACCTTCGATTCGTCCAGGCCCTCGAACACGCATGCGGGGTCGAACTGCTCGGCGAGGTACCCGTCGTCGTACTGCTCACCGAACGGCACGGCAATGCCGGTCAGCGCGTACCCTGTCGCGTCATCAGCGGGGCCGGTGTCAGCGCCAGCGTCGGTGTCGGGTGGTTCGGGGGTGTCGTCGCGGCGGGCGAGGCGCGCGGCGAGGGGGCGGGGGCGTCTCGGGTCGGGGGTGATGCTGGTCATGCGGTGGCCTCCAGGAGGGCGGGAGCGGGCGGGTCTGCGAGGGGGTCGAGCCCTTCAATGCCGCGCACTTCGGGCACGGTGAGAAACCCGGCTTCGATGCCGAGTTTGTGGGCCTCGTAGCGGGTTTTCGTGTCGGAGCGGTGCAGGGCATCGACGTTGAAGCGCACGGTGTTGCCGTGCGGGATGAGTGCCGAGAGGGCCGATTCGATTTCGCGAATGTACGCCATGAGCGTGAACCGGGTAAACGCGATCCAGTCCTGCTCGACGTTGGAGTAGGTCTGCGAGTTGCCCTCGACGGCGGCGAGCATCAGGGATGCGGGGGTGCCGAACAGGCGCGCGATCTGAGTCGTGTTGAACTGCTGGGTTTCGAGGAACTGGAGGTCAGCAGGCTTGATCTGGAGCGGCGAATAGGTCAAGCCGTTGCCGAGCACACGGACGCGATGCCCCACCGGGGTCACGGTGCCGTCGTCGTTCTTGCCTTCCCAGATGTCGCGGTAGGCTTCGGCGCGGGCGCGGTCGAGTTCCTGCGCGGTGGAGAGGATGCCAGAGGGCACGTCGCCGCGCTCGAACCAGGACGCGGCGTAGCTGCGGGCGTCCAGCGCGCCCTCCAACTCGGTGCGGGCTGCCTCGACGGGGCCGAGACCGCGGTCGCGGCCGGGCACGCGGAGCTTCTGCAAGTGGCGGATATCGCCGGTCAGGCGGTCCCCCGGCGCGTAGTCGCGGCCTCGCCAGTGGTAGCGGCGCTGCCCGGTCTTCGGGTCACGGGAGACGCCCACCTCGCGCGGGTTGAGGGCCTGGAGCACGACGGGCTCACCATCCGGGCGGCGCAGGATGCGCCAGTACGCGTTCCCATCGAGCGCGAGGGAGACCACCGTGTATTCCAGCCAGGCGGGCCGCTCGGTCTCGGGGTCGGGCTGCTGCACGAGCGGGGCGGCGGGAATGCGGCGGTCACCACGCCACTGGTCGATGCCGAGCTGCGAGACGCCGACTGCGAGCACTTCCACGGCACGGTAGACGGTCGAGATCGTCATCGCCAGATCGGCATCCAGGCGGCGGTCACGCACGGGCGGCAGGAGCGCGGGCGGCGTGCTGCCCGATGCGGGGGCGGAGCGCTGCGCGAAGCCGAGGAGAGCGGCGGTGCGGCGGATGATTCCCATGCACGAAATCCTGCCCGGAGGCGGGCGAGAAACCCAAGGAGTTCTACCGCTCAGTACCGCTCAGTACCGCTCAGTACCGCTCAGCACCGGTCAAACCCACAACTGTATACCGGGATCGGTGGGGAGATGATCGATGCCCCAGGATGAGAGCGTGGCGGCTTCGAGGGCCGCGATGGACCCGACCGAGGCGCGGCGTCCCCAGAGCCATGCGCCGTCTTGGACCCAGCGCCTCGCGGCGAGGTCTGCGGCGGCTTCGAGGGCGGGGTGTGACCGGTAGTGCCACTCGCCAGTATCGAGGCCCTGGAGGAGGCTCTGGCAGCCCGCGGCGACGGCGGTGGTCGTGATGTCGATAAGTGGGAGGCCCGCGCGCACGGCCTGGTCGTAGAGCGCGGCGGAGGGGCCGCGCACGTCGATAGCGACGGGCACGGGCCTGCCCGCGTTGGCTTGGAGTTCCTTGAGGCGCAGGAGCACCCATGCGGAGCCCTCGCGGTGTCCGTCGCGGATGACTTCGGTGAGCTTCCCGAGCGTGGGGTGCATGCCGGTCATCGTGATTGCGGCGTCGGTGTCGTCCACGCCGACTGCCGCGCCGACCGCGATGGGTGAGTCTTCCGGGATGGGTTCGCGGGTGCGCCCCGCGTTCCAGGAGGCCAAGCTGATGACGCGCTCGGTCGAGCCGGTGCGGCGGTTGCCGTAGGCGCGCGCAAACCCGGCCGTGTCGCCTTGGTAGCTCGCGAACCGCTTTTCGAGGCTGCGCATGTTGAACAGGTGGCCGTAGCCGGGATGCCTGCGCGCAACGAGCTTCAGGTCGGTGGGGTCTTCGTCGGCTCGGAGGCCGAAGTCAACGAGGAAGGTTTCGGGGTCGGGGTTCGCGCGGAGTTCGTCCAGGATGGGGTTGTACCACTCGCTTTCGGCGGTGCCCTCCGTGGACATGATGACGAGCTGGGGTTCGTGCCCGGTGGTGGCGAGGCGGGTACTCATCGGGGCGTCGGCGGCTTGGATGATCGCGTTGCCTTGCAGCTTCGTGTAGGTCCACACCTCATCGAGCGTCACGCGGTCGGCTTGCTTCGAGTGCAGCGATTCCGCGTTGGGCACGAACGGCCGGTACTCGCTCCCCCGGAGTGTCTGGATGACTTCGGCACCGTTGCCGCGCATCAGGCGCGGCAGGGCGGGCTGGTAGTAGGTCTTCTCGATCTGATCCATGAACCCGCGGAACACCTCGCGCGCCTTGGTGCCGTCCTGCGCGGTGTACCAGGAGCGGCGGTCAGGCCCGAGAAACATGTTCGTCATGGATTGCATGCCGTCGATGGTGGTTTTCCCGACCTGGCGGGGCGTGGTGATCACCACGCGCGAGTAGCGGAACGTGCCGGTGTCGGGGTCTATCTCGGTCGCGCCCTTCACGGCCTCGACCTGCCACGGGATCAGCGGCCGACCCATCGCGCGGGCGAGTTGCGCGACCCGGCGCAGACCGGTCTTCGCTCCCGGCGTGCGCGGCGTCATGTACCGGGGCTCGGGCATCTCACGCAAACGGATCACCCTCCAACGCTTCGATCAGTTGCTCGATCAGCCCGCCCTCCGTGGCCTGCTGCGGGGTCAGGTGCGCCTCGATCAGTTCGGTGAGCTGCACGCCCGCCTGCACGGCCGCCACAGCCGACTTGGGCTGATCCATGATGCCCGCGTACTTGATCGCCTGCGAGCAGTAGACCCGCAGGCGCGGAGTCATGCGCCCCTCACCCTCAATCTCGGCGATCAGAGCCCGTACCGTCGCAACGGTATCGGAATCGCCGTATTTCGCTTGCGATTGCTCCGCAAATAGGTCGAGCACGAGGCCAGTCGAAGCGGTCATTTCGGGTTCCTCATCAGGTTTTTTTCTGGGCCGGTTTGAGAGAGAAAGGGAGGGGGGTACTGTAGGGTGGCTGGGCAGCTCCACCAGAAAAACGGGCGCGGTCACCACGCCCGCGACGGCTCGGCCGGGGGTGATGTTGCGTCGTCGCGAGACACAGATGCGATGGGACGATGGGCAGTGACGAGCGCGACAGTGGCCGCACCGTCTGGGTATCTCGCGTACCAACGCGCGACGCCCTGCTGCGAGTCGAGCGGGCGGAGCCGTGCCACCCTCGCCTCGACCTCGACACGGCCGGGGTCGAGGGTGACGATGCGATAGCGGAGCCGCGCATACTGTTGCAGCTCGGCGCGCTGCGGCACGGCGTGGATCAGCCACACCCCGCACCGGGCGTTGGTGCGCAGGGCTCGACTGATCGCTGACTTGCGTGCGCTGATCGCGACGTTGCGGATATGCTGCGGGTAGTCGTGCACGTCGAGGCTGTCGCCTGGCATCAGCGCGGCAGCGAGCCGGTCCAGGTCGATCACGATGTCGGTCGGGCGGGCGTGCTCACGCACCCAGCTCGACTTCCCCGCGGCCGGTGGCCCCACGATGACGGTCACGTTGATGCCGCCCACGCCACTGATCGCGAGGTTCTGCCGCTTCGAGTTGCACGAGTGGCAGGCGGGGCGCAGGTTGTCGAGCGTGTCCGTGCCGCCGTGGTCGAGGGGCACCACGTGATCCTTGGTCGTGGCACGCCGGGTGCAGCCGGGGAGCTGGAGCCAGCACACCGGCCCATACTCCTCCAGCACCCGAGCCGTCAGCACCGTCGAGGCGCGCCCACTCACCCGCTCACTCATCGCGGCCCACCACCGAGCGCGCCTCCAGGTAGGCCAGGACATGCGAGAGGCGATACTTCGGGTACCGGCCCACCCGCGTGAACACCGGCCCCCGGCCAGCACCCCGCAACCGCTCCAGCGCCCGAGTCGTAATCCCCATCACGACGGCAGCCTCAGCCGTCGTCAACCACCGATCAGCCTGCCGACGCTGCACACTCACCGCCCCGCCTCCCTCGCTGCGGTGAGAGCGATCCTGCGGCGGCGTGCAGCCTCGCGGCGTGTGCCCCTGGTGAGCACGGCGAGCATGTCCCCCGAGACGGGCACGCACACGAGCGGGTACACCGCATCCAGCGCATCGATCGCCTCGTGCCGGTGGATTGCGGTGTGGCGCTCGCTAGCGGCCGAGTAGGCCGTGAAGACGCTCATGCGGTGGCCTCCATCGTGTGCGGGTCGGCGTCGGGGGTGCCGTCACAGTGGGCGTAGACCTCACGGCCGATGAGCGGGCGGTGCGGGTGGCGGCCGGAGTGTAGCTGGTCGGTGAGGGGGTGGCAGAGGCGGCAGGCGGGCTTCGCCGGTTTTGTATCAGGTGGGGTTGGTACAGAACCGGCGAGACGCCTGCTCGCTCGTGAGGCGTGCACGGCGTCCATCAGCCGCCGATCTTCGGCGGCGAGCATGGCGTACGCCTGCTGCATCGCCTCAGCCCAGGTGGGCGCGTAGTGGGCTCTGAGGGCGATCTGGCGACCGGTGGTGTCTTCGAGGGCGGCGATGAGCGTTGCTGACCAGGGTTTGCTGCTGCCGAGGCCGTAGCGGGTCTGCTCGGCGCGTGTCGGTGCGTAGGGGTAGCGGCGTACGCGGGCGCGGAGTTCGTGAGTCATGCGCGAGCCTCCGCTTCGATCTGGGTGACGGCTTCGGAGCCTGAGGCCGGGGTTGCGTGGGTGGTGGGGTTTGTCATGGTGTGGTCTCCAGTTGGTTGGCTTGGTCGAGGATGGTGGTGGATGGGGTGTTGCAGTAGATGCATGCGGTGCCGGTACCGGCCGGGATGAAGTGCCGCCCCGTGGTCGAGGGCGAGGCTCTGCACGGGAGCTGCGCCGCTGCCTGGTTCGCGGCGCGCTGGGCGGGCGAGACAGGCGGCGGGGGTTCGGGCACGGTGCGGGGGTCGTAGCGGGGATAGCGGGGCGCGTCGGGCACACCCGGCCTCCCGAGGTCAGGGCGCTTCACTCGTTGGTGGTGAGCGACGTGCGCGGCGTATGCCGCCTGCTCGGCGTCCGTGAAGATCCCGGAGATGGAATCGGGTTCGGCCCCCGCTTGGTTTGAAGATGAAATTTCGCGGTCGTTCGCGGAGTTATCCACAAGGTTCTGTTCTGAGTTCCCCTTAAGGGTGTTTCTAGGGTGGTTCGCCCCTCCGTGCGGAGGGGGGGTACCCCTCCGCACGGAGGGGGCCCCTCCGTGCGGAGGGCCCTCCGTGCGGAGGGGGGTGTGGATAACTTCTGTGCGTTCCCTATGACGTGCCGAGCGGTCGCACGAGGGCGGGCATTCGAGGGTGATTTCGTAGCGGTTGGTGCGCATGTGGTTCGCGGTACGGAGCCCGCCACCACCGTTGCGGTCGGTGGTAATCTCACCGAGTTCTTCGAGCTTGCGCACGAGCTTGCGGGCGGTCTCGCGTGTCACGCGGGCGTGCTGCGCGATGGTATCCATCGAGGGCCACGAGCCGCCATCGCCGTCATGGTCGGCAATCGCGAGCAGCGCGAGCAGCGCCGAGCCCTCGGCCTGCGAGTGTGCCCACACGAGCGACATGGATTCGAGGCTCATAGGATGTCCCCATGTTCGTTTTCGTCGCCGCGACGGCTGGCGTCGTCGCTCAGGTGCTCGTGATGCTGCTGCTCGCGGTCGCCTTCACCACCCGCCTGCGCGGTGCCTGGCGATATCGTGAAACTGTCGGTCTCTACATCGATAGCGGCACCCAGGTTGCAATCAAAAACCATCGCTATGCGCAAGCGGGCGCGACGTTCTGGGCCGCCGCGTTCGGCGTGCTGGTGATGCTCGCCAACCTCTGCATACTCGTACTCGGTGAAGACCTTGAGGGTGCCCTCGGGTATGGAATAGCTGGTGCAAGCATCCTGGCGGCGGTATGGCTCAGCATCATGCTGCTGTGGGCGATCTGGGCGCATCACAAACACAGCGACACCACCGCCCACAACTAGCGCGACAACCAAACCCAGAACAGCCCCAGGCTCGACACTCACGACTCGCCACCCTCAGCATCAGCCTGATCCTCAGTGAACAGATAGGCCCCATTTGCCAGCGTGGCGGCAGGCTCGATACGGTGCTCGCGAACCGCGCGCGAGATCGCTTGCCGAGTGAGGCCGCGTGCAGATGCCAGTTCGCGAGTAGTGAGCAGTTTGGGCAACGTCGTTGACATATGAGCACGATAGACGGCAAATTACACGGTTGTCATTTCGACACGCCGAATGCGCACGAGGTTGCCAACTGGCGCGTTCGTGAGAAAATGTCAACATGACGATGCAACTCACAGCACAGCGGGCCCGCGTGATTCCCGAGTTCGAATTGACCGACCGCCTACGCCGCGCGCGCGAGCACGCTGAGATGGATCAGGCCGAGCTGGCCGAGGCCCTGGGCATCTCGCGCACCTCCGTGGGCAATTACGAGAATGGGCGGCGCGTTCCGACTCGGCCCTACCTGATCGCGTGGGCAGACGTCACTGGCGTTGATCCGCACTGGCTGGAAACAGGAAAGGCCCCCGCCGAGGCGGGGGCCGATGAGAGCCGACTGTGGGATTTGAACCCACGACCTGTTCTTTACGAGGGAACCGGCCTGCCCGTGGCAGGGGGTCGTGATCCGCATAATCATGCGGATTCTTGACCCCCTGTTGTCGCTGTATGTGGCTCTATGTTGCCACCAATTGATGCACCAATT
>JBKEAI010000155.1:0-8065 GCA_047972145.1 Microthrixaceae bacterium | reverse complement strand
GTCCTTCACATCGTTGGCGGCCGTGTTCACCGGCACGGTGTCCTCTTCCATCACCCACGTGTAGACCACGAGCACCTCGAGCTTGTTGGCCGAGTTGGCGAGATCCGCCACATCGAGTCGCTTGAGGCCCGGGAACTGTGCAGGGGCACCGGCTGCACCGGTGAGGGTGCGGCTCTCGCCTGCGGGCACGTTCTCGGGGTTGTTGTCACGGCTGGAGACCACGAAGCCGCTGGCGGAACCGGGGACACCGATCTTGACCCTCGCGGCGACGTTGATCACGTACGGCTCGTCGTTGCAGTTCGGGATGGCCACACAGGCTCCGAAGACGCGGATCTCGTCCTGGGCATCGTTGACGGTCACCTGGGTGGCCTTGAACTCCCAGGTGCTCGACGACGGCGCCGGCGGCGGAGCGCATGCCGCTGCGATCAGGGCCAGAGCAGCTACGGCTCCGAGGATCAGGGCAGGCCTACGCCTAGCTCGTGATTTCATCGTTGGAATCCCTCCATCCCGGACGCCATCCGGGGGGTTGTGTGTGACAACGGTCATCGTAAACCACAACTGGAGCGGGTTCAGTAATTTCTCAGGAGAAAGTCCAAGAACCCGGCCACAGCGGCGGGGTCATCCAGGCGGTCGTGGGCCGCCGACGCCCGCTCGGAGCCCTGGGTGGAGAGGTCAGACACGACGATCCCGACTCCATCGAGGCGGATCTCGGCGAACGCGTCCTCGTCGGTGAGGTCGTCGCCCAGGTACACCGGTACCGCGTCGTGGGTGTGCATGCGCTCCAGAATCAGACGAAGAGCGCTGCCCTTGTTCCAATCGACCGCCGGGCGCAACTCGAAGATCTTCTTGCCCTCCAGCACACGCAACTCCGGGTGGCGCTGCGCTGCGCGGCGCACCGCGTCGGCCAGGGCCGGGACCTGTGCCGCTGGGGAGTTCCGGTAGTGCACCGCGGCGCTGTAGGGCTTGAGCTCCAGACGGGTGCCGGGCACCGATTCGACCGCAGCGCGCAGATCGTCGCAGGCGAGCTCCATCGCCCGCAGCACCGAGTCATCCACCGCCACGTCGCTTCGCACCCCGCCGGGAGCGGCGATCTCGAAGCCGTGGCTGCCCGCCAACCAGAGCCGCTCGCTGCCGACCAGGGACCTCAGGTCCTCCAACGCCCGCCCGGAGACGATCGCCACCGGCATGTGCTCTGCGAGGGCGTCCAGGGATTCGAGGATCCCCGGTGCGGCCGCCGCATCGGCCGGGTTCATCACGATCGGCGCGAGTGTGCCGTCGAAGTCGCTGAACAATGCGATGGCACGATCCCCGAGTCGGCGTTCGAGGTCGCGGTCCTTCAGAGCAATCGGTAGATCAGAGATGACGCCTGCCGCGGGAACCCTCTGCGCGATCCGGCATCCACCCGCTGCGCGGGAAGCGACCACTTCGAGATCGGCAGCGTCGGGCACGACGATGTCCGCGTGCTGCGCGAGGGGACCCGGGTTGAGCGAACGGTCGAGCCCGATCACCTGAGCGAACCCACCCGCTGCGCCCGCGGTCACACCCGACACGGCGTCCTCCACAACGGCACAGCGGTGCGGTTCGAGGCCCAGGCGTTGCGCGGCGACTACGAACACATCGGGTTCGGGTTTGCCTGGAAAACCGAGCTCCGCCTGGTCGATGCCGTCGACGCGGACCTCGAAGAGGTCGTCCATGTGGGCGGTCGCAAGCACCATCTCGCAGTTGCGCGACGCCGAGATGACCGCGGTGCGGATCCCGGCGGCGTGGAGCTGCTCGATGAAGCGGCGTGTGGTCGCGTACGGCGCAACGCCGTCGTTGGCCACCGTCGCCTCGAACGCCGCGTTCTTGTTGTTGGCGACAGCGCAGATCGTCGTGTCGCCGGGCGGGTCCGACGGATCACCGTGGGGCAGTTCGATGCCCCGGGATTCAAGGAAGCGCTGCGTGCCGTCGTAGCGGCCCACACCATCGACGTAGGTGCGGTAGTCCGCGTCGGAAAAGGGCGGATCCTGTGGCGCGTGGTCGGCGAGGAAGTCGTCGAAGACTCTCTTCCAAGCTGCCATGTGGACCGCCGCGGTGCGTGTCACCACTCCGTCGGTGTCGAATATCACAGCATCGATCGGTTGTGGGTCCCCGGTGGTGCACACCCGTGTGAAGCTACCAGTGCATCCGAGGGGGTCGGTCGTGGTGGATCACAGTCGGTCGGTGCGTTGGAGCCACCGGAAGGCCAACCACCCGGGGAGCACCGGCAACCAGAAGGTGACGATCCTGAACATGAACACCGTCGGCACGGCCAGGGTGGTGTCCACGCCCACGGCGACCATGCCGGTGATGAGCGCCACCTCCACGGCACCGACGCCTCCTGGTGTCGGCGCGACCGACGCGATCGCCGAACACACGAGGTAGACAGCGAGGGTCACCGCGAAGGTCTGTCCGATGTCGAACATCTGCGCGGTGAAGTAGAAGCCGACTGCGTAGGAGATGGTGACCACCAGCGAGCCACCCAGGAGCAGGGCCAGCTTCCCGGGCATCGACATGACCTGTCCGAAGGCACCCTTGGAGCTCTCGAGCGTGGGTAGGAAATCGTGGCGCAGACGCCTACGTGTCTTGGGTAGGGCGAGTGCGAGAGCACCCAACACGAGCACCACTGCCAGGCCCACCCACAGGGCTCCGGGGCGTGGCACCAGCATCTCGTTGTCGGTCCTGAGCACCCAGACGACGAGAAGCACCGTCATCAGAGTGTGTGCGACGATTCCTGATGCGGCGCGCAGGCCGACCGCCGCAGTAGATGCTCCCGGCTCGATTCCCTGCTTCTGGAGGAACCGAATATTCAACTCCATGGTCCCAAGGCCAGCGGGGGCGGTCTTGGCCGCGTAGGACGCACCGAGCTGGGCGGCAACGGTTGCTGCTGTGGGGATCTTGGATGAGGTCGAGCCCATGGCCGCCCATGCTGCGCCGATGAAGCCCATAGCGGTTGCCACCAGCAAGGGCACCAACCACGACCATTGAGCGTCGGAGAACCGATCGAGGATGCCCGTGATGTTCGCGAGTTGGGGAACCAGGACGTAGACGACTGCGACCAGCAGCGCCAAGATGGTGAGCTGGCGAATGCTGAAGCGGGTGACGGGCTCGAGCCTCACGCCCTTCACCGCACAGGCGGTTCCGATCTCGTCGCGCAGGTCGTCGAGCAGCTTGTCGTTGTCTTTCAGTGCGCTCTGGGTGGATCCGCTGAGAGCCGCGGGTTGAAGTCGGGCGAGGCACGCGGCGGTGCGTTCGGTGCCGAGGGCATCGACTGCCGGGCGAACCGCACGCTGGGGGCCGACCACGAGCGCCAGGCTGGTGAGCAGTTGTGCGACATCGGTGTTGAGGAGTTGGTCTTGCGCCGCGATCTCCGAGAACCCGAAATCGATGATCCACGGGGCGGGGGCGTCATCGTGAGCCCCCCGTGAGTTGTCAGCACTCCGAGCCAGGAACAGGTTGGCGAGGCGCAGATCCCGGTGGGCGATCCGGTGGGTGCGCAGTATCGCCACCTGGGCCCAGATCGCTTCGAGTACCTCGTCGGTCAGCTCGTCCGGTTCCACGGAGTCGAGCGATGCACCGTCGATCATGTCGTAGGCCAACAGGAACCCGTCACCGCCGACGGCGGACATGGCTCGCAGCCTCGGAGTGCGCACACCGACATCACGCGCGTTGAACGCTACGAGCGCCTCGTGTTCCACGGTGCGCCTGAGAGAGGAGAACGGTCGTTCGTCGCCGACGTTGCGCAGCCGGAACATCCGGTAGGTGCGGAACAGCAGGTCGGCTGCTCGCTGGTCGGTGCCCAGGACCTTCACGAACAGACGGTCGCCGGTCTCCAAGGTGGCGAACCATGGAACCGAACCGCGAGCGTCGACCGTCGCGCGGTCGATCGTTTTCATGGGCAGGCCATTGCTGCGCAGCGCGGAGGCGATCGCGGAGGGGCGTGGTTGGGTGGCCGGTCGGCCGTAGGCGAGGAGTACCGCCGAGCCGATCGCGCCACCCACGGTGAGCACCATCAGCAGGTGGGTGGACGCGCCATCGGCCACCACCACACGCAGGATCAACGTCGCTGCGACCGCCCACATGCCTGCCTTGCGCCATCGCACGCTCACGAACGGCGCCAGCGCGATGAACGCTGCGACGACCGGGGTTGCAGCCGCCACGTCGGTGCTCGCATCGATCGCGAGCCCGTTGGTTCCAACGGTGGCCTCCTTGAGCGAGTCGAGGTCGCCGACCCATGAGTTGATGGCGGCGATCGCCACGCCCGCAGCGATGTTCGCCGTGATCACATATCCGAAGAGCCGCCAGCGGCGCGTGACCAGAGGCACGACCATGGTGGCGATCGAAGTGACGATCGTGGCTGCTATCAACAGCGAATCGAGCGTTATGCGCACCAGAGGCGCCTTGAAGCTCAACGCGGAGGAGATGTTTTCCTCAAGGCCGTCCATGCCCTGTCGCAGGTAGCGGGTTCCGAGCACGACTGCGACCGCACTGATGGCGAACACGAGCAGGCGGATCACGTCCAGTGGAGAACGCTCGAACGCGACGACTTCTAGGTCGACATCGAGAGACTGTTCCGCTGCGGGTTCGTTCATCTCTGGGGTTCGCCGTGTTCGGACAGGAGAAGCGGTGCTCCTCGCATCTCGTGGCGTTGCTGAACGCTACCGGTTCGGCGCAGGTGTTCGGTCCAGGAGCACCGCCGGGCATGTCCGGTCGCTGCGCCCTCGGGCGGACCGTTTCGACATCCGCGGGGTCTAGCGTGGACCCGATGTCACCATCGGAGCCTGCATCGGTGTCATCGGAGCTCGACCCCACGACGTCGCGGCCCGGGATCCTTGCAGCGAAGGTTGTTGGTGGGGTGGCCGTGGTCGGTGTCGGTGCCGCCGTGGCGCTGCGCGGCGTGTCGGAGCGCGAGGAGGACCTTTTCGGTGCTTTGAACCGGGGCACCGACGGGCTCGAGTGGGTGCTTTGGACCCCGATGCAGACCGGTTCGCTGTTCGGCCCTGTGGTGCTCGGCGCTGTCACATGGAAGAGATGGCACAGGTGGCGGCCCTCGGTGGGCTCGGTCGTCGCCGGGGTCACCGCGTGGCAGCTGGCCAAGGTGGTGAAGGACCGGGTGCGCCGGGGGCGTCCGTACGAAGTGGTCGACAACTTCGCACGACGTGCGGGAACTCCCCTCGATGGACTCGGGTTTCCATCGGGGCACTCGGCGGTGGCGTTCACACTGGCATCGGCGTGCTCTCCGTACCTGGGCCGTGGCGGCCGGATCGGTGCTTACGGGCTCGCAGCGCTGGTTGGGTTCTCACGGATCCAGGTCTCCGCACACCTGCCGCTGGATGTCGTCGCGGGCGCCGCGCTCGGCTACAGCGTGGGCAACGCATGGAACCTCGTGGTCGGAGTGCCCGCGGACAAGGGCGGGGGTTGATCAGGCGCCTTCGATCCACGCAGGCGCCGCTTCGAGAAGGAAGCGCGACACCTCGAGGCAGCTCTCGAGCACGTCGCAGAGCATCTCCTCGCCGAGGAACACCTGCCACATATCCACCGACACGCGCGACACGACGTTGAGCGTTCGCACCGAGGGGTCGGTGACGAACTGGAACGAGTCGATCGCGGAGACCTCGACGGGCAGGTCGGGCCCACCGAGGCCTGCGAGCTCGGTGGCCAACAACAACAGATCGGGACCGTTGGGCAGCGGTGGCAGGGACCAGTTGAACGAAAGGGGGATCTGGAAGCTCTCGTCGGGTTCCTCACCCTCGGGCAGTGGGATGAGTGCATCTTCGAACGCCAGCATCGTGCGCGGGTCGACCTCGACGCTGAAGTGGAACTCCAAGGGGCCGCCGCACGCGTCCTCGGGGTGCAGGTCCACCTCGAAGGACTGGCGCATCGAATACGTCTCCACGAAGTGGCGCTCGTCGTGCACGTGGAAACCGTGGTCGGCCGCATGGTTCTTCAGGTCGGCGACGAAGCCGGCCACATCGATCAGTGCCATCGACACAAGATTGCCAGCCCGCAGTGACATCCGAAAGCCGTGGGCTGTGAACTTCGGCGCCGGTACCCTTCAGCGGTGGCGAGCGAACCGGCGCAGCAGGACCTGATGGGCGTGTTGCGGGCCGCCGCGGACACAGCCTCATCGTCCTTTGGGGCCTTGCGGGGCCGGGTCGACGCCTCAGACCTGCGGGCTGGCGGCACGCGTGCGGGACAATACGCGCTGGATCTGACCGTCGACGAAGCGGTGCTCGGGACCCTGAGGTCCGAGGCGGCTCGGCGTGGCCTGTCGTTCAGGGTCCTCTCAGAGGAGTCGGGCCTAACGGGCCCGGCGGAGGATCTGACCGTGGTCGTCGACCCCGTCGACGGTTCCAGCAACGCCTCGCGGGGTCTGCCGTGGTTCGCGTGCGCCCTCTGCGTGCTCGATGATCAGGGCCCATGGGTGTCCCTCGTGCGCAACCTCGCCACCGGCACGACCTGGGAGGCGCTGCGCGGCGGTGGTGCGCGCCGCGATGGAACCCCGATCTCCTGTGCGTCCACCACCGCGATAGGTGACGCGTTCGTGGTGCTCAACGGCCACAGCCCGCGCCATTTCGGATGGCGCCAGTACCGCGCGATGGGTGCGACGGCGCTCGACATCTGCGCTGTCGCGGACGGCTCGGTCGACGCGACGATCGACTGCACCACCGATGCCCTCGGCCCGTGGGACTACATGGGTGCGATGCTGGTGCTCACCGAAGCGGGCGGACACATCGCCGATGCCACCGGGCGGGACCTCGTCGTGTTGGATCCGGCGCAGCGGCGCACCCCGGTCAGCGCGTGCACGGAGTCGTTGTTCGAGGCTGCGCTCGCCGCACGGAGATCGATCTGATCGACAACACATGATCGACACCACATGATGGATACAGCCTGATGGATACAGCCTGATGGACACAGCCTGATGGACACAGCGTCGCTCTCGCGCAAGGTGATGATCGCGGTGTACTCCGTATTCGGCGCACTTCCCCGGGGGGTACGCCGAAGGATCGTGCGGGCGGTTGCACCCAAGTACACCGTCGGGGCGCTCTGCATCGTGCGCCGGGCCGACGGAGCGGTCCTACTGGTGCGCCACAGCTACAACCGGCGTTGGGGGACCCTCGGTGGTCTGGCGAAACCAGGTGAGGCGCCGGAGGCCGCGGCGGTGCGCGAGGCGCGCGAGGAGGCCGGTATCGAGATCGTGCTCGTCGGTGAGCCCTCGGTGGTGGTGATCCCCGAGCTCGGCCGTGTCGACGTGGTGTTCCTGGCCAGACCGGCTCACGAAGCGTCCGCCGAAGCGGCTTCGCCCTCCTCGGCGGAGATACTCGAGACGCGATGGTTCCCGCCCGGGGAGGTGCCGCTCCTGTCAGCTGACACCGCCACCGCATGGACCGCCCTCGCTCGGGCGGGACTGATCGACCCGCCCGGGGTGCAGCCCACCTGAGCGGTGTGGACCCGGATCAGCGCGCAGTCTGCACGTGCGGTCTTGCTGGACCGGTGTTGGTGTGCTCGGTCGGTGACGTTCCTGCACAGCTGCGGTCCGCCGGTGGTGCAGCAGTATCATCGACCGCTCCGGGCGTGTAGCTCAGTTGGCTAGAGCGCTTCCCTTACAAGGAAGAAGTCGGGGGTTCGAGACCCTCCACGCCCACCACCGCCCCCTCGTCTTATTGTTCAAACCCCGGAGGTGTGCAAGGTCACGGTGCAGCTCGCGGCTCGCCGTCGGTCCGAAGGAGCCCGAGGGCGCCGTTCGAATCGAGTGGCGTTGTCATCATCGCCTCGACCAGGAACCGGGCAACCCATGCCCGCGCCCGAGTCAGATCCGCGCCTGTCACTTCACCTCGGGCTCGCCCGTGGACGAATCGGTTGCGCGCGCCTCGCACGCTCTTGAAGGCCTTGTCGTCCGCGGGGTCGATCTCGATCTGTCGCTGCTCAGCGAAGGCTCCGAGTTTCATCATCAATGAGCCGTCCGCGACCATGGCGATCAGATCGTTGAGACGCTGAGACTGGGTCCGGTCGAGCGGATGCGGGATTGCAGTCCGAAGGGCGTTCA
>JBKEAI010000119.1:0-2196 GCA_047972145.1 Microthrixaceae bacterium | reverse complement strand
CACCGGGTGATCCAGTGGGCCCAGGCCACCCACCCCGACCTGGCAGACACCGCGGCTGACCGCTTCTTCAAGGCGTACTTCACAGATGGCGCCAACATCGCGGACCACGCGGTGCTCACCGACCTCGCGGTGGAAGTCGGCCTCGATCGCGACGAGGTCACAGAGGTGCTGGCATCGAACGCCTTCGCAGACGAAGTCGTAGCCGACCAGCGCTCCGCCGCCGAGCTCGGCGTCACCGGCGTGCCCGCCATCGCGGTCAACGGAGCGGTCGTGATTCCCGGCGCCCAGGACGTCGACACCGTGGAGACCGTGCTACGCCGGCTCCTCGAACGCGTCGGCTGACCGCCGCCCGACCCAACCAGGTGCGTCGAGCCCGCCACCCCGCCCTGAGCCACCGCTGAGTATTCGGTAGCGGTGACCCAGCGACGCTCAGCCGAGCGCACTCGGCGGGTGGTGACCCCAGGCGCTCGGCTTGGTGATCTCGGACACGACCCAGGTCTCTTCGTCGACCTGGCGCCCACCGCAGCCGAACTCGACGTCGAATCCCGATGGTGACCGGCCATAGAAGGACACCATGTGATAGTTGGTGTGGCGTCCCAACCCCTGGGTCAGCGCAAGCCCCGAGCGCCGATGACGGTCGAGGGTGGCCCCGACGTCGTCGAGCGATCGGGCCTCCAACATGAAGTGGTGGAGCACAGCTTCCGATGCCGGCACCAAGGCCAAACTGTGATGGCGGGAGTTGCAACGAAGGAACACCACGTCCTCATCTCCTGGCCTCCAGTAGTCGCTCACCCGTAGGCCCAACACTCTGGTGTAGAAGTCGACGGCTTCGTCGGGGCGTGGGACGCCGAGCACGATGTGGCCCAGTCCTTGTGCGCCCGTGACGAAACCACTCAGTCCAGTCGGGGAGACGAAGGGCTCGTGGTCGTGGATCGCTCCGTAGAAGAACTCCAGCGCGACTCCCGTCGGGTCGGTCGATCGGAGCAGACCCCGCACTCGTCGCTGCTCGCATTCGTTGGTCGTCGCCCACTCGACCGCCACACCCGCCGCAGCGAGCTCGGCCTCGACGCCCGCGAGTGCGACGGCGTCGGCGACTTCCCAGCCGACGAAACGAAGACCTTCGTTCGTGTCGTCCGATTCGACGAGGATCCGGAAAGGACGGTCGTCGATACGCATCCCGAACCCGTCATCGTGCGCGACGACCATCGTCCCAAGGTCGCCGGCCCAGTCGCGCCAGCGCTGGACATCGTGCACGCCGATGCCGAGGTAACCCAAGCTGTGAATGTCCATGATCGTCCCCTCTGTGGCGGTCGTTCACCCCAGCGTCTCCCAGAACACGAACCCGTACAAGGTAAAGACAGGATCACCTTCTGATATAAATCGGACATCGTTGCCGAGATCACGCCCGTCCGATATCGCCCGCACAGCGATACATACGCCCTCGATATCGAGGTCATCGACGCCGAAGAGCTCCGTCTCCGCGTTGCCTCGAACCCCTCTCGTGGTTTCGAGCGAGTTGAGTTCCACTGCTTTCTGTTCGTAGCCGAGGGCTCCTACGAGCACTCGATCGACTTCGAGCCGTTTCACTGCGGGGCCGGGTCCTGCCTGACCATCGCACCGGGCCAGGTCCACAGGTTCGGACCAACCAGCCGCTGGGCCGGTGCCATGCTCGTGGTGGATGCGCACTACACCCCCACCGAGCCCACCCGCCTGCCGACACACATCACCGCTGATGACGCAACATCCGAAGCCATCGGCGAGCTACTCGACCGAATGCGGGCAGACTCGGCGACTGCGACAAGTCGAGATCACCTGCACAAACTCCTCCTCGCCCAGCTATCGGTCCTCGGCGCACGCCTCGAGGTGGCCGCAGCGAACCGCACCGGTCCACCCTCGGCGGCGAGTCAGACGTCCTCCGATCTGCTCCGAGCGTACGAGAGCGCGATCGACGAGCACTTCCAGAGTTGGCACCAGGTCTCCGAATACGCACACCATCTGGGCTGCACCACCAAGAGTCTTCGCCGCGCCTGTCAGGCAGCCCGCGGATCGACGGCCAAGGGTGTGATCGTCCAGCGGATCATCCTCGAAGCGAAACGATCGCTCGCCCTGAGCCCAGATCCCGTGCAACGGATCGGCGAACAACTCGGATTCGACGAAGCAACGAACTTCACCAAGTTCTTCCGACGGGAGACCGGT
>JBKEAI010000109.1:0-24812 GCA_047972145.1 Microthrixaceae bacterium | reverse complement strand
GGTGGGGCCGGGCCAGAACAGGTTCGCCGTCCTGAGCGCCGCAAGGGTGGCTCGATGCGCGCGGCGCTCATCGGTGGACTCGTCGGGGCGATCGTCGCCGGAGGTGTGACAGCAGCGGCGATGACGGTGCGCGACGACTCGCCGGCCGCACCCACCGCATCCACGGCGTCGATCCCGTCGCGCGGCTCCAGCGCGATCTCCGGTGAGACCCTCGACATCCGGGCGCTGTTGGAGAAGGTGCAACCGTCGGTTGTGTCGATCCACACGGGCACCCGCGAGGGTGAGGCCGCGGGATCGGGTGTGGTGCTGAGCGCCGATGGCCTGGTGCTCACCAATGCACACGTGATCGAGGGCGCCACCCTCATCGAGGTGGACTTCGCCGACGGGCAGTCGGTCGAAGCACGCCTGATCGGCTCGGCACCTGAGTCCGACGTCGCCCTGATCAAGGCCGAGGGCATCGAGGGTGAGGTGCAACCGGCCGAGCTCGGTTCCTCGGACGAACTGCTCGTGGGCGACGAGGTGGTCGCGATCGGCAACGCGTTGAACCTCGGGTCCGAACCGAGTGTCACCACGGGGATCGTGTCGCAGACCGGTCGCTCGATCAACGCACCTGACGGGTCGGTGCTCGACGACCTGATCCAGACCGACGCGGCGATCAACCCAGGCAACTCCGGTGGCCCGTTGATCAACGCCCAAGGCCAGGTGGTCGGGATCAACACGGCGATCCTCGCCGATGCACAGAACATCGGCTTCGCCCTGGAGATCGACTCGATCCGGGCCCTGATCGACGACCTCCAGGCCGGCCGCGACGCCGAGAAGGAGCGCGCCGTGCTCGGCGTCAGCACGCTCGACGTCGCCCGGATCGACCCTGCCGTGGCCAGCCGGTTCTCGATCACCGCTACCTCTGGTGCTTTCGTACAGTCGGTCAACGCAGGCTCCGGTGCCGAGGTGGCAGGCCTGCTGCCCGGTGACGTGATCATGGAGGTCGACGGGCGCAGGATCCGAGGGTCCAACGACGTGGGCCAGGCGGTGCGCTCGAAGGACTCCGGTGAGTCGGTCACGATGACCATCGAGCGTGAGGGTAGGGAGCAGACGATCACCGCCACCCTCGGCAGCAACTGACACGCTGCCTCTGACGGCAACCGACCCTGTGCCCCTGACGGCAAGTGGCCGTCTGGCCCCGACCGCGAGCGCGCTGTGCCATGCGCTCGGCGCCGGCTCATGGCAACCGACTCGGGGAGCAGCCGCGGCAGCAACTATCGTCGCCCGCATGTCCCAGGACACCACGATCGACTCCGAAGGCGAAGAACCACTTCCGCCGATCGCCACAGTCACCATCACCTACACCGGCCCGGTAGCTCCACACTGGGACATCGCGTCACCCGACGGCGATCCCTCGCTGATCGACGCCTTCGAGTCCCGTGTCATGGCTCGTTTGATGCTCCTGCCCCCCCACGACCCGCAGTTCCGTCGCAACCGCGACCGGGTGAACCGCGACGCGGACGGCGAGCGCATCGAGGTGATCTGGGACACCGGGATGGAGGAACCCACCCCCGCCGCGCCCCCCTCCGCCGGCTGATCCACCCCCGCGAAACCGCGACCCGGTCGTCGCCCGCGCGGCCGTAGGATGGTCGGGTGAGTTCGCCGTCCGCCCCCGCTGATCAGCAGGAGCTCCGCTATCTGAACCGCGAGATGTCCTGGCTGGAGTTCAACGCCAGGGTGCTCGCCCTGGCGGAGTCACCCGACACCCCGCTCCTCGAGCGCACCAAGTTCCTCGCCATCTTCAGTCAGAACCTCGACGAGTTCTTCCAGGTGCGCGTGGCGGGCCTGAAGGACCAGGTAGCCGCGGGCGTGCGCAGCCGCACCCCCGACGGTGCCACCGCGGAGGAGCAGCTCGCTCGCATCACCGAACGGGCGGGGGACCTGATGACTCGTGCGGACGAGATCTTCCTCGGTCCGGTGTGCGCGGACCTGGCCGACGCCGGCATCCGATTCTCCACGTGGGCCCAACTCGACGACGACGACCGCGAGTGGCTCGGCGTCGAGTTCGCCGAGCGGATCTTCCCCGCGCTCACCCCCCTGGCGGTCGACCCGGGGCACCCGTTCCCATACATCTCCTCCCTGTCGTTGAACCTCGGGGTGATCGTGCGCGACCCGGTCACCGGGGAGCGACGCTTCGCCCGTGTGAAGGTGCCGTCGCTTCTCCCGCGCTTCGTGGTGATGCCAGACGGCGAGCGTTTCGTTCCCCTCGAACAGGTGATCGCGGAGCACCTCGGCGAGCTCTTCCCCGGTATGGAAGTCACCGACCACGTGGCGTTCAGGGTCACGCGCAACGCGGACCTCACCGTCGAGGAGGAGGAGGCCGACGACCTGCTCGAAGCGGTCGAGGTGGAGTTGCGCCGGCGCCGGTTCGGCAAGGCGGTGCGCCTCGAGGTGGAGGACGACATCTCGACCGAGTCGTTGGAGCTCATCCGCGAGGAGCTCGACCTCGATACCTCAGCGGTGTTCGCGCACGGGGCCCCGATCGCGCTCGACGGGCTGTGGTCGGTCTACGCGATGCCCCGCGACGACCTGAAGTACGAGGACTTCCAGCCGGTCACCCAGCGTGCTCTACAGCCCGACGAGGACGATGGCCGGGCGGGCATCTTCAACGTGATCTCCCAAGGCGATCTCCTGTTGCACCACCCCTATGACAGCTTCGCCTCATCGGTGGAGGAGTTCATCCGTCAGGCCGCTGTCGATCCTGCCGTGCTCACGATCAAGCTGACCCTCTACCGGACCTCCGGTGACAGCCCGATCGTCGCGTCGCTCATCAAGGCTGCTGAGCGGGGCAAACAGGTGGTGGCGCTCGTAGAGCTCAAGGCCCGTTTCGACGAGGAGAACAACATCGAGTGGGCACGCCGCCTGGAGCGGGCGGGTGTGCATGTCGTGTACGGGCTCGTCGGGCTCAAGACCCACACCAAGACCGCCCTGGTGGTGCGCGAGGAGGGCTCGGGAGTGGTCCGGTACTGCCATGTGGGCACGGGCAACTACAACTCGCGCACAGCGCGCCTGTACGAGGACTTCGGCATCCTCACCCGTGACCCTGCCCTGGGTGCAGACCTGACCCAGCTGTTCAACTACCTGACCGGCTACGCACGAGACGTCGAGTACCACAGGCTGCTCGTCGCTCCGCACACGCTGCGACCGCGGCTGGTGGAGCTGATCCGCAACGAGCGCCGATACGGCTCCGATGGCCATGTCGTGATGAAGATGAACTCGCTGGTGGATCCCGACATGATCGACGAGCTCTACGAGGCGTCCGCGGACGGCGTGAAGGTGGACCTGATCGTGCGGGGCATCTCGTGCATCCGACCCCAGGTCCAGGGGCTCTCGGAGAACATCCGGGTCCGCAGCATCGTCGGTCGCTACCTCGAGCACTCCCGTGTGTACCGCTTCGCCAACGGGGCTGCCCACGGTGTGGCGGCGCACTACATCGGCTCCGCGGACCTCATGCCGCGCAACTTGGATCGTCGGGTGGAGGCGGTGGTGCCCATCTCGGATCCCGACCTTCAGTTCCGGTTGGATCAGGCCCTCAACGTGCTGTTGGCCGACACCCACCTGGCGTGGGAGCAGGCCGATGCGCAGTGGACGAAGCTGCCTGTAGGTGAGGGCGTGCTCGACTCGCACCTGATCCTCGAGGAGAACGCCGCGAAGCGCGCCGAGGTCGAGCTGCGGTGAAGGACCCCCCGGAGCTGATCCGTGCTGCGGGAGGCGTGGTGTGGCGAGCCGTCCCCGACGATCCTGCCGACGGTGTCGAGGTGGTCGTGGTGCACCGTCCCCGGTACTCGGACTGGAGTCTGCCCAAGGGCAAGCTCGAAGACGGCGAGAAGCACAAGGCCGCGGCGTTGCGCGAGGTGCGCGAGGAGACCGGCCTGAGCTGTCGTCTGGGGTCCAAGCTCGCCGTTGTCTCCTACGACACCGCCCTGGGGCCCAAGCGGGTCAAGTGGTGGGCGATGCAGCCCGAGGACCCGTCGGCCGAAACGCTCGCGGAGGATCCACTCGAGGTCTCCGAGGTGCGGTGGCTGCCTTTCGCCGAGGCGTGGCACACCGTCACCTACGGCACCGAGCGCGAGGTGCTCGCAGCGTTCGCGGACAAGGTCCTGCACATCTGACCCCGGCCCCGCCCGGGCGGATACCGAGTCTTCCCGCGTTGTTCACCATCGGTTCAGCGCGTCGCCAGGGTCCCGCGATCGGCCTGAGTGGTCGTGAACCCGGCAGGCGTGGACCCAGCGCACCACGATTCGGAAGGTGTTCACCTCCCGTTCACCTGCGCGTCCCTGGCCGTACAACTGGCACTCCTAGCTTGTCGGCGTGCGTTGGTCACCCCTGGTACCAGCTGCGGTCCTGACCACGGTGGCACTGGCCACCGTTGGCTGCGGCGGTGGACCCACATCGAGCGTGGTGGTCTCGGGTTCCTCGACCGTCGAGCCGATCAGCATCGCGGTGGCGGAGTACTTCGCACAGGACCACGACCGGGTGAGCGTGTCGGTCGACGGTCCCGGCACCGGCGACGGGTTCGAGCTGTTCTGCCGGGGGCTCACCGACATCAACGACGCGTCGTCCAAGATCAAGCCCGAGCAGATCGAGGCCTGCGCGTCCAACGGTGTGGAGTTCATCGAGTTGCCGATCGGCAACGACGGGGTGGTCATGTTGACCAATGAGGCGAACGACACCGTGTCGTGCCTCGGGATAGCCGACATCTATGCGCTGGTCGGCCCCGAGTCCCAAGGTGTCGACGACTGGCGTGATGCGGATGAGCTGGCCGAGGCGCTCGGGGGAGGCGCACTTCCCGAGGCTCCGCTCGACGTGGTGGGCCCCGGCGAGGAGTCCGGCACCTACGTGAGCTTCGTCGAGCTCGCCCTGGCCCCGCTGGCGGAGTCGAGGGGGGAACCGCTCCAGACACGCCCCGACTACCAGGCGTCGTCGGACGACAACATCATCCTCCAGGGTGTGCAGGGATCGGAGTCCAGCCTCGGTTGGGTCGGCTTCGCATTCGCCCGTGACGTCGACGGGGTGACGATGCTCGAAGTCGACGGAGGCAACGGCTGCATCGCGCCCAGCGCAGAGACGATCTCAGATGGTGCCTACCCGCTGAGCCGCCCCCTGTACATCTACGTGAACGCGCACAAGGCGGCGCGCAACGAGTCGTTGGTGGAGTTCGTGGACGACTACCTGGGTGACGCGGTCACATCGGTGGAGGATGTCGGCTACGTGCCGCTCGACGCGGCATCGCTCGAACAGACCCGCCGGCGGTGGGCCCAACGAAGCGTCGGGGTGACGTGATGATCCCTGTCGCGGAGCCCAGGATCACCGTCGAGGACCTTCGAGGTGACCGTCGGCGCACACGCACCGAGAAGCTCATACGCGGGCTGCTGTTCGCCGCCGCGCTGGCCTCGGTGGGCATCAGCGCCGCAATCATCTTGTCGCTGCTCGGCGAGACCTGGACCTTCGTCTCCCAGGTGGAGCTCTCATCGCTGTGGACCGATGGCTGGTTCCCTCGGCGCGGTCAGTACGACATCAAGACGATCGTCACCGGCAGCATCCTGGTCAGCGCGGTGGCGATGGCCGTGGCCGTCCCGCTCGGGTTGGGCGCAGCGGTCTACCTCTCGGAGTACGCGTCGCCACGCGCACGCAAGTTCCTCAAGCCGATCCTCGAGATCCTCGCGGGGATCCCCTCGGTCGTGCTCGGCTTCTTCGCCCTGTCGTTCGTGTCACCCCAGATCGTGCAGCGGTTCTTCGGCGACGCGACGGCCTTTTCGATGGCAGCGGCGGGAATCGGCGTGGGGATCCTCGTCATCCCGCTCATGGCGACCATCTCCGAGGACGCCATGCGCTCGGTGCCCGACGCGCTGCGCGAGGCATCCACGGGAATCGGGGCGAGGAAGGTGACCACGACCGTGCGCGTCGTGATCCCCGCGGCGGTGTCGGGTCTGGTCGCGGCGTTCATCGTGGCGGTGTCCCGCGCGATCGGTGAGACGATGGTGGTGTTCATCGCTGCGGGAGCGACGGGCGGCTCGCTGTTCTCGGTGGACATCTTGGGTCCCGGCCAGACGATGACCGCCGCGATGGCCTCCCAGGCCGCTGGTACCGACCAGGTCCGCGGCGAGGCGCTCACGTTCCAGAGCCTCTTCTTCGTAGGCATGTTGTTGTTCCTGTTCACCCTCGGCCTCAACCTCGCGGCCGACCGGTTCGTGCGCCGTGTGCGCCAGGCCTACTGATGGCCACCGCCGGGAGGACCCGATGAGCATCCTGTCCAGCCCCGCACAGGTCGGTGGGTCCAGCGCCAAGGCGAACGTGCGTCGTGCGATCACCGGCGGGCGGACCGACGTCGCTGGCACCGCGTTCATGGTGCTCATGCTCGTGGCGCTGCTGATGTCGGTGGTCATCCTCGCAGTGCTCGTCATCGACATGGTCAGCCGCGGCCAGACCGTGCTCACCGAACGCCTGGGTGACTTCCTTACCGGCTCGATGTCATCGCAGCCGGGTGCCAGCGGGATCATCCAGGGTTTGCGGGGCACGTTCTGGATCGGTGTGTTCACCGTGGTGATCGCGTTCCCCCTCGGCATCGCATCGGCGATCTACCTGGAGGAGTACGCCCCGCACCACTCAAAGGTGGCGCGCTTCATCGACGTCAACATCCGCAACCTCGCCGGTGTGCCCTCGGTGGTCTACGGGATCCTCGGCCTCACGCTGTTCGTCAAGGCGATGGGTGGGGTGCTCGGGCCGCAGTCAAACGGGCGCAGCGTCATCGCCGCGGGGCTCACGCTCGCGATCCTGGTGCTGCCGATCGTCATCATCACCAGCGCGGAGGCCCTGCGGGCGGTACCCAGCGGGATCCGCGAGGCCGGATTCGGGGTGGGAGCCACCCGCTGGGAGGTCACCCGCCACCACGTGTTGCCGTACGCGGCTCCGGGCATCCTCACCGGTACGGTGCTCGCCCTCGCGCGGTCCCTGGGGGAGGCGGCGCCGCTCATCCTCGTCGGCGCGACGACGGGGTACCTCAGCGGGGGAGCGGACTTCCTGAACCTGGGTGCGCTCACCGATCGCTTCACGGCGCTGCCGATCATCATCACCACCTGGGCCGGACGGCCGGGCGAGGACTGGGAAGCGGTAACTGCGGCTGCGATCATCGTGTTGTTGGTGGTGGTGCTGGTGGCCAACACCGCAGCCATTCTCCTGCGCAACAAGTTCGACAAGTTGAGGAGTTGAGCGGCATGCCGGACAAGACTGGGGCAGTATCGCTCCCGGAGGTCGTCATGGATCTGTCGACAGGCGCTGGCCACGGAATCGACGTGCACACCGACGTGACCCATCACGAGTTGCCCACACAGCCCGCGAGTGTGTTCGCGGTGAGGGACCTCGCGGTCTACTACGGCGGCTTCAAGGCCGTGCGCGACGTGAACCTCGACATCTACGAACACGAGATCACTGCGTTCATCGGCCCCTCGGGTTGCGGCAAGACGACCGTCCTGCGGTGCTTCAACCGGATGAACGACCTGATCGAGATCGCGCGGGTCGAGGGATCCGTCGAGTACCACGGTGTGAACCTCTACGACTCGGCGGTGAACCCCGTAGAGGTGCGTCGTCGCATCGGGATGGTGTTCCAGAAGCCCAACCCCTTCCCCAAGTCGATCTACGACAACGTCGCCTACGGGCCCCGGATCGCGGGTGCGGCCAAGTCCGACATGGACGGCATCGTCGAGCGTGCGCTGCGCGGCGCCGCGCTCTGGGACGAGGTCAAGGATCGGCTCAAGTCCTCGGGCCTCGGGCTCTCGGGTGGCCAGCAACAGAGGCTGTGCATCGCACGGGCGATCGCGACCGATCCCGAGGTGCTCCTGATGGACGAGCCCTGCTCGGCGCTCGACCCGATCGCCACCGCCGCGATCGAGGACCTGATGCAGGAGATCAAGACCCGCTACACGATCGTGATCGTCACCCACAACATGCAACAGGCCGCCCGTGTGAGTGACCGCACGGCGTTCTTCACCACCGAGGTGAACCCCGATTCGGACAGCCGGACCGGCATCCTGGTGGAGAGCGATTCCACCGAGACGATCTTCTCCAACCCGTCGGACCAACGCACAGAGAACTACATCACCGGGCGCTTCGGCTGAACCTCGAAGTCGCACCCGGGTCGATCGAGACAGGAACCGCACATGTCCGGTGACGCGCTACGTGTCGAGTACCACCAACAACTCGAGGACCTCAAGGAGGGGTTGGTGCGCCTCGGGGCCATGACCGCCGAGACGGTGGGTATCGGCACCGCGGTGCTGCTCGACCGCGACCTCGCGGGTGCTCAACGCCTGATCGACGGCGACGACGCGATCGACGAGTTGAGCCTCGAGCTCGAAGAGGAGTGCATCAAGGTGCTCGCACTCCAGGCTCCGATGGCGGGCGACCTCCGCCTGCTGCTCACGACGCTGCGCGTGGTGAGCGAACTGGAGCGATCCGCGGACCTGATGGTCAACGTCTGCAAGGCATCGAGGCGCGTCTACGACATCGACTTCACCCCCGAGTTGCGCGGTCTGATCGATTCGATGGGTGTGGAGGCAGCGTTCCTGATCCGCGCAGCGATCGACGCCTTCGTCGACGAGGACACCTCGCTGGCTGCGGCGCTCGACGACATCGACGACCGCCTCGACGACCTCCAGGTGACCTACATGGAGGCGATCTTCGAGTCTCACCAGACCCAGAACCTGCCGCTTCGCGCAGCGGTGCAGCTGGCGCTGATCGGCCGCTACTACGAGCGCATCGGCGACCACGCGGTCAACATCGGCGAGCGGGTGATCTACATGGTCACCGGATGGCTGCCGGAGTCCAACGCGGCTGCCCGCAACGCCATGCGCAAGGGTGCCGGTTCCGCCGATGCAGCCCCTTTGGACCCCCAGGGGGTCGATGGTGCCGAAGTCGACCCCGGTGAGGGCCCCTCGGAACCGAGCTTCGACTTCGGGGCCCCCACGGGGATGGATGCCGAAGCACCGGAGCGCTCCGAGGGCGACGGGCGAGACGGTGGGCTGCTGTGAGGGTGCTGGTCACCAACGACGACGGGCTGCACGCGCCAGGCCTGGCCCACCTTGCCGCCGCGGCCGTACGGGCAGGTCACGACGTGCTGGCGGTGGCACCGGAGGGGAACTACTCCGGCAGCGGCGCCGCGGTCGGAGACCTCGGCTCGGAGTCGCGCATCCGTTGTCGCGACATGCCCCTGGCCGGGCTCGCGGAGGTCCAGTCGGTCGAGCTGTCGGGCCCCCCGGCCCTGTGTGTGATCACCGCCGCACTGGGTGCCTTCGGTGAGAAGCCCGAGATGGTGCTCTCGGGGATCAACCCGGGACTGAACACCGGGCGGGGGACGCTGCACTCGGGCACCGTCGGCGCGGCGCTGACCGCGTTCAACCTCGGGCTGTCCGCGGTGGCGGTGAGCATTGCGGGCGACGAGCCCGACGTGGTGCACTGGGACGTGGCTGCGAACGCAGCGATCAGTGCTGCAACGTGGATCGGAGCCGGTGCGGAGCGCACCGTGTTGAACGTGAGCGTGCCCGACCTCCCAGCGGAGGACCTGCGCGATCCGCGCATCGGTACGCTCGCGCCGATGGGAGCGGTCCACACCGAGGTCTTCGGGCGCGACGACCAGTGGCTCTTGCTCGGATTCGCGGAGACCGCCGCCGAGCTTCCACCCGACAGCGACTCCCGGCTGGCCGCGGAGGGTCACGTGGTGGTCACCCCGCTCGTCGGCATCCGCGCCGGTGAGCTCGACGACCCGGATGCGCTGCTGGAGTCGCTCGGTGATGCCCGGCGACCCGGGGCCGCCGGGACGGGCCCGTGAACACTCTCTGGTTGGTGTTGGCGGTCTTCGCGGCGGCGTTGGCAGGCGTGCTCGTCGGAGTGATGGCAGCGCGACGGATGAAAGGGCCCCGCCCGGTCGCCTCCGAGGCGGCCGGTGGCGGCAACCGGAGCCCGGGGACCAACGCGGCAACCGGGTCTGCCCACGGGGAGGAACCGGCGCTGGGGCCGCTCGGCGAGGCGGTCGACGACCTACGCCACGGGATCGTCATCGCGAACGGCGGTGGTGAGATCGTGTTCCGCAACAGGGCTGCCACCAGGTTGGCGACCGCACGCCATGGGCACTCCCTGGTGGAGGACTGCGTCAAGCGGATGCTCGCCGGCGCGCAGCGTGGCGGGTCCACCAGCGAGGAGGTCGAGTTGTTCGGACCACCCGCCGAGCTGTTCGTGGTCTCCGCGCACCCCTTCGTCGACGGTGCGGGCACCGGGGCGATCGCAGTGGTGGAGGACCGCAGCGACGCCCGCCGCACCGAGACCGTACGCCGGGACTTCGTGGCCAACATCAGCCACGAGCTCAAGACGCCCATCGGCGCCCTCGGTCTGCTGGCGGAGACGATCGAGACCGAATCGGATCCGGAGGTGATGCGCCGGCTTGCGGCACGGATGGTCTCGGAGTCCGAGCGAGCGTCGCACACGATCGATGACCTACTGGAGCTGTCGCGCATCGAGTTCGAGGACGACACCGCGCGCGACGACGTCGAGCTGGAGGGTGTGGTCGGCGAGGCGGTGGCACGGATCGCGACCGCGGCGGAGCAGAACGGCATCGAGGTACTCACCGACGTGCCCGACGGCGTGCGCATCCAGGGTGACCAGCGCCAACTGGTCTCGGCTGTGTTCAACCTGTTGGACAACGCGGTGAAGTACTCCGCTCCAGGTGCGGAGGTGCAGGTGCTCGTGCGTGCGCCGGACAACCGCGGTGACGCGGTGACGCTGTCGGTGGTCGACCACGGCATCGGCATACCGAGGCGGTCGGTGGAGCGGGTCTTCGAGCGCTTCTACCGGGTTGACAGGGCCCGTTCGCGCAACACCGGCGGTACCGGGCTCGGGCTCGCCATCGTGCGCCACGTCGTGCACAACCACGGTGGCACCGTGCTGGTCTCCTCCACCGAGGGCCGCGGCAGCGTGTTCACGTTGGAGCTGCCCGCACTCGCCGATCCTGGCGCTGATTCCAGCGCCGATTCCAACGTCGGTGCGCGACCGGGGGCACACGAGGTGCTCGGTGCGGATCCACCCGGCCACGAGGTGCGGCCCGGAGCACGGCCATGAACGTCGAGCGCACAGCCGCCACGAACACACAGGCGAGCACCACCGTGTTGGTGGTGGAGGACGAGGAGGCCTTCGTCGAGGCCCTCTCGGTGGGACTCGGACGTGAGGGTTTCGAGGTCGAGATCGCACGCGACGGCGGTGAGGCGCTCCGTCGCTTCGACGAGGTGCATCCCGACCTGGTCCTGTTGGACGTGATGCTGCCGACGGTCTCGGGGATCGACGTGTGCCGCGAGCTCCGCCAGCACAGCCAGGTCCCCATAATCATGGTCACCGCCAAGGCATCGGAGATCGACACGGTGGTGGGCCTCGAGGTCGGCGCGGACGACTACGTCGCCAAGCCCTACAGGATGCGCGAGTTGGTGGCCCGGATGAGGGCGGTCATGCGCCGCCAGAGCACCCGGGTGGACCGCCTCGACGAGCACCTCTCGGGGAACCTGCTGATCGAGGGTGCCGTCGAGCTCGACGTCGCGCGCCACGAGGTGCGGGTGGATGGCAGGCCGGTGGAGCTGCCCCTCAAGGAGTTCGAGCTTCTGGCGGTGTTGATGGAGAACTCGGGCAGGGTGATGCAGCGTGCCTCGTTGATCGACTACGTGTGGGGTCACGACTACGTGGGCGACACCAAGACCCTCGACGTGCACATCAAACGGCTCCGTTCCAAGATCGAGGACGACCCTTCCTCACCGGTTCGGATCACCACGATCAGGGGCCTGGGCTACAAGTTCAACAGCGTGTGAGAGCGCCCGAGCCCACGGTGATGGTGTCACGGTCGGGTCCTAGCATGGGCCGGTGAGCATGTCGGACCCGCCGCCGGAGCACCCGCCCGGCTACAGCGATCCCGGTGCCCACCGCGACAGCGGCGGGGGCGAGCGGATCCGCCGACCCCGCGGGAGCGGCTCGCGCCAGGGCAGTGCCCGCCGCGGCGCGGGGCCGCGCCGTCCGCCGATAGACCTGAACGAACCGTTCGGCCGTCTGGCCCTGGTCCACCTGCTGTCGGTCGGTGGTGACGCACTGGTGGCGATGGGTCTGGCCGGGTCGCTGTTCTTCTCGGTGGATCCCTCGGGTGCGCGGTGGCGGATCTTCCTGTACCTCGTGTTCACGATGGCACCCTTCGCCGTGGTGGGGCCCCTGATCGGCCCGATGATGGACCGCGCCCGGGGAGGGCGGCGCATCATGTTGTTCGTGTCGACCTTCGGGCGGGTCGTCGTAGCGGCGCTGATGGTGTCCTCGGTGGCCAACGAGAGCCTGCTGGTGTTCCCGGAGGCCTTCGTGATGCTCATCCTCGCCAAGAGCTACCAGGTGGCCAAGGCCGCGATCGTGCCGACCGTGGTCGACAGCGACGACGCCCTCGTCGAGGCCAACTCCAAGCTCCAGCTCCTCTCGGGGTTGGGCGGATTCGCCGTCGGCGCACCCGGACTGTTGCTGTTGCTGGTGGGGGCCAACGCCGTGATGGCGTTCGCGGCGGTCGTGTTCGTGGCCGCGGGCGTGGCCGCGATGAGGGTTCCGCCGACCACGGTCGCGGAGACACCCGCGGGGGCCGAGGAGACCGCCGAGTTGAGGAGCAGCGCGGTCGTCTCCGCCGGGTCGCTCATGGGCATGCTGCGCGCCGTGGTGGGGTTCGTCACGTTCCTGATGGCGTTCGCGTTGCGCGGCGAGGACCGGATCACCCGGTACGGCGAGGTGCTGGGGCGCATCTCTGCCGCAGCGATCGACCACGACCCGGTGACAGTCGGAGACCTCGCCCCCACCGGAGCACCTCCGGCGTGGCACTTCGCGGTGATCGTCGCGGTCAGCGTCCTCGGCGGACTCGGAGGTGCGGCGCTCGCCCCCTTGATCCGCAAGCTGTTCCGCGAGGAGTTCCTGCTGCTCGGCAGCGCCGCTACCGCGGCGGTGGCCGGTGCCGCAGGACTGTTGTTCGGGGGCCTGTTCGGCCAGGCCCTGCTCGCGGCCGGGGTCGCGGTGGCGGCTGCGGCAGGCAAGCAGGCGTTCGATGCGGTGGTGCAGCGCGACGCACCGGATGCCAACAGGGGTCGCACCTTTGCCGCGTTCGAATCGAGGTTCCAGATCGCTTGGGTTCTCGGGGCGGTCGTCCCGGTGATCATCCCGATGCCCACCCAGTTCGGGGGCCTGATCGTCGGGGCCTTCGCCGTGGCCGGCGTGGTGTTCTACGCGATGACCATGCAGGCGATGGCCAAGGGTCGCCGCCCACCACGCATGCCGAGCGCCAGGGGGATCGGCGGCAAGATGGTGCGCCAACTACGGGATCGCACCCCGCCAGGGGACAGGGCTGCGGAGGATCGCGGTCCCCGATGACGCGCCGGGCCGGGATCGATCCGCCCTTCGCTCTGGCATCAACCGAGCCCTTCGGCAACCTGCTAGAAGTCGGGGGCGTCGGGGATCTCCAGGTCGTCCATCGGTAGGTCCCGTGCCTCGATGCCCACACGCGCCATCCACAGGCCCGGGGCGGTGAGTTCGTTGTGGGTGGGCAGGTTCTCCGGGGCGCTCCACAGCGTCCGCAGAGCCGCGGCGTCAGACCGCGCCACGATCCCCTCCACGAAGTCGTTCCCGGTGTCGAAGGTGGCCTGTGACAACTCCAGGCCGAACAGTCGCTCCACGAATCGGGTCTGCGGGCCGGCCTCCACCCGCCGGCGTCGCAACGCCTCGGTCACCCGCGGGTACTCCGACAGCAGCGAGGAGCCCACCTCGTCGAGCACGTGGTCGACCCAGCCTTCGACGACGGCCACCAGGCTCTGGATCCGGGGCATGATCTCGCGCTGGCGCCGAGACTGCATCACGCCGAGGAGCCGGTCGGGGTCACCCGCGAGGCTCTGGAGTGCGGCCATGTCGCCGCCCATGTCCTCGAACGCCTCGTCGAGGCCGAGCTCGCGACCCTGTCGTTCGATCTCCTCCGGGTCGGTGGAAAAGGCCATCGTGTACTCACCCACCGCCGAGGTGAGCGCGTCGCGCACATGTGGGATCGACAGCACCTGGTGGTGCGCGGTGTCCGACAGGCACACCCACAACCGGATGTCCTCGGGTGGCAGCGACCAGTCCGCCGCGAACTCGTCCACGTTGGACAACACCACGCTCAAGGGCTCGCGGGTGGGCCGTGGCAGCGGCAACTCGTAGTGGCCGAACGCCCTGGCGGCCAGGTGTCCGGCGGTGGAGCCCGCCATCATCGAGAGCATCATCGGACCCATCATCGCCATCACCTGGCGCAGCATCTCCGGTGGCATGGCGCCGAGGCCTGGAATGCCGGGCAGATCCCGGTCGTCGAGATCGTCGAGTTGGTGCATCTGGGCGGCGAGACCCTCCCCGAGTGAGCCTGCCAAACCTTCGATCAAGGGTCGTTGGTCCACCAGGAATCGCTTCGCCCACTGCGTGCGGTTCATCGCCTCGACGCGCACGGGTTCGCGGAAGTCGATGCCGCTGTGCTGGGTCACCTGGAGCTCGGCGACCCGCGCGAGGTTCTCGATGGCGATCCTGTCGGCCGGATCGAGGTTGGACTCGCTGCGGCCCTCGTTCGCGATCCCAGCCGCCATCTGCGCGGCGGCATCCCACTGGTTGCCCGCACCCATCATGGAGCTCATCTGCCCGAAGATCGCGCCCAGGGGGCCGAGCGGATCGCCGGGGGGCGTGTCGTCGTCGTGGGTCACCTCCACATGGTACGACCACCCGGTCCGGCGTCGCCCGCGGTGCCCGACAGCCGCACCAGACGGTTGTGTCGGACAGTCGCTGCGGACAGTCGCGCTTCAGCGGGGGAATTCGACCAACTTCACCTCGATCGTGAGGTCCGCCCCCGCGCGGATGACACCCACGGGCACGACGTCGCCCGGTGCCAGTGCGGCGGTGGCGTGCACGAGGTCGTCGAGGTTGCGCACGACCGTTGCACCCATCGACACGATCAGGTCTCCTGCCTGGATGCCGGCGGTCGCCGCGGGGGAGTCGGCGAGCGCCTCGACCACCTTCGCCCCCGGTGCCTGAGGGTCGGTGGTGTCGGCCGCTCGCACGCCCAGCCACGCCCGTTCCACGATTCCGCCGACCGCGAGTCGGCGTACCACCTCCTGGAGCTGCGCGCGACCGATGGCGACCGCGCGGCCGTCGCTCTTGCCGATGATGATTCCGGCGACCGAACCGTCGGAGTCGACCAGCACCCCGGTGTCGGTCGTGTCACCGGTCAGGGTGAGCACGTCGGCGGCGACGGTGTCGTCGGGCCTGGTCCAGGTGATGCCGACGTCCGACACGACCGCCTGGCGGATGCGCCGCGCACCGGTGTTGTCGTAGTGCACGATCCGCAGTGCTTCGCCGGAGTTGGGTTCGCTGCCGATACGTGGCCGCGCACCTGCGATCGCGTCGAGCTCCAGCAGCGAGAGGCCGGCATAGGGGTCCATCGCGATGAGTTCGGCTCCGGTGCTCGCACCGTCGATGCGCACCGAGATCCTGGTCGCATCGCGCAGATCCACCCCGGAGATGAGGACATGGCGATCCTCATCGACGAGCAAACCCGTGGCCTGCACCGCAGCGCCGTCCACGATCGCGTCGATCAATGCGAGGCAATCACCGAGGGGTTCGTCGCTGGAGGCGGCCTCGATCGCGGGTTCGTCGTTGCGCAGCACCGTCGCGACCATCGCGGTGCCGACCAGCACGCCGGCTCCGATCGCCAGCAGGCTCAACGCGAGCCGTCGCCCGCGACGTCGGTCGACCTGCATCCTCGCCTGGAGCCCCGCCTCGCTCGGATGCGTCCACTGCCTCGGTTGGGCATCGCCTGGCGGCTCCGCCTCGAGCCAGTCGAAGGGGTCCTCGGGGAAGTCGTCGCCCGTGTCCCCGGTCCGGTCCATTCGATCGACCATACCCATTGCGACCGGCGTTGTGGTCGCGCCTGTTGGAGTCCTCAGCGGGTGTATCCAGCGGCCGCCCGCTCGACCCAACCTGCCTCGGGCGGCCGCTCAACCTACGATGGCGCCTGTGACGAGCGTGTGCCCCGCCCCCGCAGGCGACCGTTGGACCGGCACGAGTGCCGCGGACCTGCCTGTCGAGGAGGTGTCGCGTTGGCTCGTACGTGACGACTGCGGAGCGAGCGTGGTCTTCACGGGCATGACCCGCGACCACTCCGAAGACCGGTCGGGGGTGACCCAACTCACCTACGAGGCGTGGGACGCGGAGGCCGACCGGCGGATCGAAGCGGTCGAATCCGAGTTGCGCACGCGCTGGCCCGGCGTGGCGCGGGTCGCGATCGTGCACCGCACCGGCCCGGTTCCCCTCGGGGAACCGGCAGTGGTGGTGGGTGTGTCCTCGGCGCACCGCGACGCCGCCTTCGAAGCCGCACGATTCGGAATCGACGCGGTCAAGGCAAGCGTGCCCATCTGGAAGCAGGAACACCATGAGGCCGGGGTCGACTGGGGCAGTGACGGCACCGACCTGGTGGACCCGAGCGAGGTTCCCCATGGGTGGGCCGACCATGCCCGGAGGACCGATGCCGGCGCGCCCGAGCGGCGTCCAGCAGACGCGCGATCGGGATCCGTGTCATGAGCCCGTTGATCTTTCTGGCGCTCGCCGGTGTGGTGTCGCTCCTGGGGATCCTCATCCTGTGGGTGAGTCAACGCACACCTGCTGACACCCCCGACGCCTCGATAGAGGAGTTCCGCTCGAAGATGCGCGCTCTGTCCGATGACCCACCGCGCGGTCGCGACGATCGCAACGACCTGTCCCGACGGGGAGGCTGACCTGGCGCGGGACCTTGCGATCGACCTGGGTACGGCCAACACGCTGGTCTACGCCCGGGGTGAGGGCATCGTGTTGAACGAGCCCTCCGTCATCGCGCTCAACCACCGCTCCGGGAGCGTGCTCAGCTTCGGGCGTGTCGCCTGGAAGATGATCGGGCGCACCCCCAGCTACATCGTGGCCGTGCGCCCGCTGCGGGGTGGCGCGATCACCGACTTCGAGGTGACCCAGGAGATGATCCGGATCATCCTCAGGGAGGTCGGCGTCAACCGTCGGAACCGACCGCGGGCGGTGATCTGTGTGCCGTCCGCGATCACCGCGGTCGAAAAGCGCGCTGTCACGGAAGCAGCGCGGCGTGCCGGCGCGGTGGAGGCTGAGCTCATCGAACAGCCCATGGCAGCCGCGATCGGCGCGGGTCTGCCGATACACGAGCCGCTGGCGAACATGGTCGTCGACATCGGTGGTGGTACCTCGGAGACCGCTCTCATCTCCCTGGGCGGGGTAGTGGCGCTCGAAGCCGTGCGGATCGGCTCGTTCGACATCGACGCCGCGATCATCCACTACATCCGTCGCGAGTACGGGATCGCGATAGGCGAGCAGACCTCCGAGGAGATCAAGATCCTCGTGGGATCCGCCGATCCGACGCCGGACGAGGTTCGGGCCGAGGTGCGCGGCCGCGAGCTGATGAGCGGCCTTCCCAAGAACGTGATCCTCTCCGCGGAGGAGGTGCGCGGCGCTATCGCAGAGCCGGTCAATGCGATCGTGGACTCCGTGTTGTCGTGCCTGTCGGACGCACCCCCAGAGCTTGCCCAGGACCTGATCGAACAGGGAATCCACCTTGTGGGTGGCGGGTCGCTGCTCAAGGGCCTCGACCTCCGCCTGGCGAGGGAGACCGAGGTACCCGTCAAACTCGTCAAGCAGCCACTCGAAGCGGTGGTGCTGGGTGCGGGTCGGATAGTGGAGAACTACGAGGACCTCGCCGACCTGTTCATGGCCCGCGGCCGCTGAGCGCCCGACGCCTACCAGGGTGCCGAACTGCGGAGTCCCTGCACCACGGCGAAGCGATGCTCACGGCGGTGACACCCGCACGACGCCGAATCCCTGTAGCAGCGATACAGCGGCACCTTTCGGGTGATCGCCCGGCGTCGATCGACGTTGGCCTAGTGTTCAGCTCGTCCAAACCGGGAACGACCCAACGGGGGCTGATGGTCGTGGCGCTGCTCGAGATAGATGACGTCGGCGTGCAGTTCGGTGGTGTCAACGCGCTCGACGGTCTGTCGTTCAGCATCGACGAGGGTCAGCTCGCAGCGTTGATCGGTCCCAACGGGGCCGGCAAGACCACCCTGTTCAACGTGGTGTCGCGCATCTACGAGGCCGACCAGGGGGCCGTGCGGTTCTCCGGGGTCGACCTGCTCGCCCTGGCACCCCACCGGATCGCCGAGCTGGGTGTCGGCCGGACGTTCCAGAACCTCGCCCTGGTGCCGGGTCTGAGCGTGATCGACAACGTGATCGTCGGTGCCTACAGCCGCAGCACCGGAGGTTTCTGGGCCGCGGCGCTGCGCTTCCCGACGATCTCCGAAGAACGTCGTGTCGCGGCGCGGGCGATGGAGATCCTCGGGCGCCTCGACCTCGCACACCTGGCGCACCGCCCGTGCGCCGGGCTGCCCTTCGGCACCCTCAAGCGCATCGAGTTCGCCCGCGCGCTCGCGGGTGAACCCCGGCTGTTGATGCTCGACGAGCCCGCCAGCGGGTTGACCCACGGCGAGGTGGACGAGCTCGCCGAGTTGATCCGCCAGATCCGCAGCGAGTTCGACCTGACCGTTCTGTTGGTGGAGCACCACATGTCGATGGTGATGGCGCTGTCGGAGAAGATCGTCGTGATGGATCTCGGCGCCAAGATCGCTGAGGGCACGCCCGCGGAGATCCGCGACGACCCCGCTGTGATCAGCGCGTATCTCGGGGCCTCTGCGTGAGCCTGCTCGAGGTCGATTCCCTGCGCTGTGGGTACGGCATGGTCGAGGTGCTCTTCGGGATCTCCCTCGACGTCGACCAGGGTGAGCTCGTCGTGGTCCTCGGCGCCAACGGTGCCGGCAAGACCACCACGTTGCGCGCTGTATCGGGGATGATCCCCGCATCGGGTTCGGTCCGCTTCGACGGCCAGGAGGTCCTCGGTCGTCGCCCCGACCAGCTCCTCGCAGCGGGGATCGCACACGTCCCCCAGGGCCGCGGGACGATCACCGCGCTCAGCGTGGCCGACAACCTCCTCGTCGGTGCCTACAAGCGCTCCGACAACGAGGTCGATCAGGACCTCGAGATGTGGTTCGAGGTGTTTCCCCGCCTCGGTCAGCGGCGCAACCAGCTCGCAGGGTCCATGTCCGGTGGCGAGCAGCAGATGCTCGCGATCGCCCGCGCGTTCATGAGCCGGCCACGCCTGTTGCTGCTCGACGAGCCGTCGCTGGGTCTTGCTCCGTTGGTCACCCGAGAGGTCTTCGACCGTCTGCGCGACGTGACCAGCCGCACCGGCACCGCTGTGCTGCTCGTGGAACAGAACGCCAACCTCGCCCTCGACTTCGCGGCGCGTGCGTACGTGTTGGAGGCGGGTTCGATCGTCGCGTCGGGCTCCGCCACCGAGCTCCAAGCAGACGAAGCCATCCAGAAGGCGTACCTGGGCCTGTGACCATGACCATCCCCGCCATCCCCGCCGCCCCAACCCCCATATCCCGTTCTGTGGTGCGAGGATCGCTTCCTGGGCTCATCTCGCACCACAGAATGGCTGGGGTGGGGGTTGTATCGGCGGTAGGGGCTGTATCGGCGGTCTCGGGTGCGCATGGAGGTGGCCTGCTGTGAACGACTTCCTCGAGCTGCTGGTGGTCGGCCTCGGCAACGGGGCGATCTACGCGATGTTGGGTGTCGGACTGGTCGTCATCTACCGCTCCACCGGGCTGCTCAACTTCGCCCAGGGTGAGCTCGCGATGTTCTCCACGTTCATCGTGTGGACGATCTGGAACGCGGGTGTGCCGATGTGGCTGGCGATTCTCGGCGGCATGGTCGGCGGTTTTCTGGTGGGGATCCTGCTGCACCAGGTCGCGGTGTCGCCGTTGGGTGACCCACATGAGAAACCCCTCGCGGTCGTGATCGTCACTATCGGGTTGTTCCTGGCGCTCAATGGGGCGGCACAGCTGATCTGGGGCACGGTCGACAAGCGGCTTCCACCGGTGTTCGGCACCGGCCAGGTCACCGTCGCCGGCGTGTCGATCCAGTGGCAGAAGATCGGCTCCATGGTCGTGCTCGCAGCGATGGTGGCGCTGTTCCTGGTGCTCTTCCAGCGGACCAAGATCGGCCTCGCCATGCGGGCGGTGGCCTCCAACTCCGACTCGGCCGCGCTGTGCGGGGTGCCCGTGCCGCGGATCCTGATGCTCGGTTGGGGTCTCGCCGCTGCCACGGGCACCGTTGCGGGCGTGTTCACCGCGCCGCAGTTGGGGCTTGGCACCAACCTGATGCAACTGACCCTCATCTTCGGGTTCGCCGCGATCACCCTCGGTGGCTTCGACAGCATCCTTGGAGCGGTGATCGGCGGCCTCGTCGTTGGCGTGTTGTCCTCGATCGTGCCCCAGTACGTGTCGACGTTCGAACGTATGCCGTTGGCCCCCGCGTTCATCCTGATCCTCGCCGTGCTGTTGTTCAGGCCCCAGGGTCTCTTCGGCTCCAAGGTGGTGCAGCGCGTATGAACGGCTCGAGGAAGTGGGCCGGCTGGGTGTTCGGTGCCGTCGTCGCGGTGCTGTTGATCGCGGTGCCGTTCAGCTTCGCGCCGTTTCGGATCAACCAGTTCATCACCTGGATGTGCATCGCGGTCGCGGCTGCCGGGCTCAACCTGCTCACCGGTTACAACGGCCAGATCTCCGTCGGCCACGGCGCGCTGTACGGGCTCGGCGCGTACACCGCCGCGATCATCGTCACGCGCTCGACGGTGCCGATGCTGCTCACGGTGCTGATCGCAGCCGCGGTGTGCTTTGTCGCCGGGGTGGCCATCGGCCTGCCGGCGCTGCGGATCAAGGGCCTCTACCTGGCGTTGGTGACCCTCGCCGTAGCGGTTCTGTTTCCCGCGATCGTCGAACAGTTCGCCTCGCTGACCGGCGGGGGGCGTGGGTTGGCCCTCGTCGTACCACAGCAAGGCTGTAGGCGGGGTCGACCCGAGTGTCCGATCCGTTGGGAATCACCCTTCGGGTTCCTCGAGGACGACCAGTGGCGGTACTTCCTCGTGCTCGCGATCACCGCTGTGGTGTTCCTGGTCATCGCCAACCTGGTGCGCTCCCGGGTCGGCCGCGGACTCGTGGCGATCCGAGACAACGAGATCGCAGCGGAGTCCTCCGGCATAAACGTGTCGCGCGTGAAGATCATCACCTTCGGTGTGTCCGCCGCGGTGGCGGGCATCGGAGGCGGGATGCTCGCACTCCTCAACGGGAACCCCCGGGTCAACCCCACGTCGTTCTCGCTGCTCGTGTCGATCTACCTGCTCGTCGCGATCGTCGTCGGCGGGTCCGCAACGGTGCTCGGTCCCGCGGTGGGCGCGATCGTCTACGGGCTCTTCACGGATGTGATCGCACCGGAGTTGCCCGGCAACTTCGAGAACGCCACCCCGGTCATCCTCGGCGTGCTGCTGGTGGTGCAGATGTTGGTCGCACCGAACGGGATCGTCGGCCAGGTCAACGATATGAGGGCTCGGATCGCCGCGCGACGCTCGCCGGGTCCATCAACCATGCACAATGGTGAGGCGCCCGCCCCAACCGAGCCGGTGAGCTGACCGTGCGGGCCAGCCCAGACCGATGAGTACCGTCGGAACCCCGAAACCAGGAGGAATTCAATGACGAACCTTAGATGGAAGCGACTGGCAGCGCTGCTGGCAGTCATCACGCTGATCGCAGCCGCCTGCGGCCGCGACAGCGACTCGGGGTCCAGTTCCGATGACTCCGACAGCAGCGACACCACCAGCGCGGATGACTCGGGCGGTGACGAGGCCTCGGGCGCGTTCATCGACCCGGATCTCGACTGCGACAACTACCAGGGCACCGCCGGCATCGAAGGTGACACGATCAAGATCGGTACCATCCGCCCCGCGGACGGGCCTTACGCCATCTACGACCAGGTGACCACCGGCCTCGAGGCGTGGGTCACCTCGGTCAACGACAACGGTGGCATCAAGGGTGGCGACGGCAAGAGCTACCAGGTCGAGCTCGTCAAGGAGAACGACTCCTATGACCCGGGCAAGACCCCGGCGCTCGCTCAGAAGCTCGTCGAACAGGACGGCGTGTTCGCGATCGTCGGCGCGATCGGCACCGAGAACAACCTCGCGATCCGCGACTACCTGAACGACAACTGCGTACCGAACCTCGCGCTGGCGACCGGTTCGCCCAACTGGGGTGACGCCGATCAGTACCCGTGGTACATCTCGGGCCTGCCGTCCTACGCGCTCGAGGCCAACTACTGGCTCGACTACATCGCCGATACCCGTCCCGAGGCCAAGATCGCGCTGCTCTACCAGGACGACGACTTCGGCCAGGCGTACAAGGGTGCGCTCGAAAAGGCGATCGAACGCTCCAACTCCGACAACGGCACCGACATCGAGATCGTCGGCGAGCAGGGCTACAACCCGGCTTCGGGTACCACCACCGAAGCGGCGGTGACCTCCCTCAGCCAGACCGGGGCCGATGTGTTCATCGTGGGCATCGGCGGCACGCCGTGCCCGCTGACGCTCACCTACATCCCCGAGAGCTGGGCACCGGAGACCTACATCTCGGTGACCTGCGCGGGCAACACCGCCATGTCGATCGCCGGTGGCAAGGACGTCGGGGTCATCCAGGCCCAGGCCACCCTCGATCCGGCGGACCCGGCTGATGCCGACAACGAAGCGGTCAAGGAGTTCAAGGAAAAGGGTGCCGCAGCAGGTCTCGATGAGGCCCAGCTCAACGGTGGCATCACCTCGGTCGGGTGGGGCTTCGGCACCTACTTCGGCATGTTGGTCGAGAATGCGCAGACCGTCGACCGGGCCGGTGTGATGAACACCGCGTTCTCGCTCGACCAGCCGGCGTTCGGCCTGATCCGACCCGACATCGAGATCAAGACCGACGGCGCGGAGGACCCGTGGGGCCTCGAGGGCTTCCGCATCGCGCAGCGCAACGCGAACGGTGGCTGGGACGAGCTGAAGCCGGTGGTGAACCGCAACGGGGAGTCCAACCAGCTCGCCGGCTGACCCTGGCGCACTCGAGTCGTCCTGTGGGGGCGGTGGCCTCAGGGCCACCGCCCCCACCGCGTCCGGTGTCGACTGCCGGTGGTGCCTGCCTGTGTCAACTGCTGGTGACAACCGCCGGTGCTCACGACTGCCGGTGTCGACTGCCGGTGTCGACTGCCGGTGACCCGATCGGTGGTTCCTGTCGGTGGGCGTGGCCATGGCCCCCTGATGGGGTCGGTGCCCACGGTCGCTGTGGTCACCCCGGCGTGGGACTCCAGCCTGTCGCCAGGATGTTCAGGTGGGCTCGCCGCGTTCGATCGCGAGGAGGTCCTCGGCGGCCTGGGAGACCTGGAGGTCGCGGTCACCGGTGAGCTCGGCCAACATCTGCGATGCCCGGGGGTCGTCGAACGCGGCGAGTGCGAGCACCGCACGGCGACGCACGTTCGCCCGGTCACCGCAGGCGGTGAGCACAGCGTCGAGTCCCGAGTCGACTCCGATCGACCCCAGGGCCGCGACGGCTGCCTCCCGGCAAAGCGCGTCTACGTGCGCCGTCGTCATCCGCACGAGTGCGTCCACCGCGTCCGTGGCAGCGGCCGACCGGAGCGATCCCGGCTCGGCGGTGGTGAGCTCACCGAGTGCCCAGGTGGCAGCTTCGGCGACGCTCCACTCCGGATCGCCGAGCAGCCGGGTCAGCTCGATGATCGGTAGCTCCTCACCCGGAGCGAACGCCTTCGGAGCGATGGTCGCCGCGCGGCTGCGCACCTTGGGGTCGGGGTCATGTGCGGCCAACGCGAACTCGCCGGCGTGGAGCGAACCGATCCGGGCGAGCGCACCGAGTGCCGCTACGCGATGCTCGGGGTTCCCGCTCGCCAGCTCAGGGCGGATCGCGGCGGCGTCTCCACGGTGGCCCGCTTTGACGATCTCACGTGTCGAGTCCAACCCGGTGTCCGATCTGTGCCCGCACGTTGGTGTGTCGCGCGCCGAGGGTATCGCCGCGGGTGCCGCGCCTACACTGTGCCGAACGCATTCTCCGGAGGACGATTCCGTGTCACACATGGTCATATTCCAAGCACCGGGGGGCAACCCCGGATACAACCAGTTCGACTCGCTCGAGTCGGCCGTGGACTTCGTGGAGCAGCTCCGCAACGAACGCGATGTCACCAACGCCCGGATCTTCGCACTCGAAGAGGTGAAGTTCGAGATGCGGCCCTACTTCCGGGTGGAGCTCCAGGCGTTGACCACCGGTACGGGTGAGACCTCGTCACCCGCGGCGGGTCCCGCTACCGATGCCGGTGACCCACCTGATGCCCCGGTTGTCCCGCTCGGTGCTTCAGGGCCCTCCGCCGCCCCGGAGGCCCCGCCGGTGCCCCAGCCGATGGCCGCGGCACCGCCTGCACCGGCACCGCCCGCGCCTCCCCGCTCCACCCCCGCCCCGTCGGCCCAGGACGCCAGCGATGGCGCCAAGTCGGATCAGCCCACCCGGCGCGGCCTGTTCGGGCGCTGAGCATCGCCGCGCACCTTTGCACTGGCGCGCACAGTCGCTGAGCATCTTCGCTGAGCATCTTTGCTGAGCCTCTGGACGGCTAGGGAAACCGAGCCTGCTCTCAAGTACCGGTCTCCTCGGCGACGCCCCGTGGTTCGGGCCGCAGCCTCATGGGTCGGTGCGCCTCTCCGCTCGCCTCCTCGGAGGCATCGCGCGCCTCTCGCCATCGATGGAGTGCGG
>JBKEAI010000092.1:0-7061 GCA_047972145.1 Microthrixaceae bacterium | reverse complement strand
CCCTACGGCGCACCGCACCGTGGACCCCGGGGCCGCCGCACGCGCTGTCGGGCCGCACTGCACTCGTCGGGAGCACCCGAATGCAACCTCGCAGCGGTACCGTGGAGCCGCCGCTTCGGAGCTGACGCTGCGATGTGAGGCACATGGGGGACCGATGCGCTCGACCATCGAAGACGAGATCACCGAGCCACCACCCGAGGGCGAGCCGACGGCGCCACAGGCGGGGATCAAGCTGGCGGCGGTACCGCGGGCCTTCCTGCGCTCGGCTGCGTACTTCACGCCACCAGCGGTGTGGCGGCGCAACCGGCGGTACCGCGCCGCCGGGCTGCCCACACCGGGCACCTCCCCCCTCGCGGCTATTTCGGTGGTCGCTGACGAGGTGGTGCTGGCCGGCTTCAAGATCACCCGCGAACCACCCACCGCCGAGGCGTGGGAACGCATCACCGGAGAGGTGCGCACAGCCCTCGACGTGTTCGAATCCAAGGGCTGGCTGGACGACCCATCCAGCTACCACCGCGAACCCCAATACCCGGCCGACGTCCACTCGGTGTCGGTCAGGCGCTGGGAACGATCAGGTATGCCGTGGAAGCAGCTCCGCTGGACGAGCACATGGGAACCCGACCCGCTCGAACCTGGCACCGACCGATGGAAGGGATACGACCACAACGACCGGGCGTCCGCGTGGCTGTTGCGCCATGACGACGACCAGCCGCGACCGTGGGTGGTCGTCGTACACGGCACGGAACAGGGAAGGCTGCTGGTCGACCAACGCGTGTTCCGGGTGCGCCACATGTACGAGGACCTCGGGGCCAACGTGATCATGCCGCTGCTGCCCCTGCACGCCTCGCGGCGGCCGCGCCAATGCGCGACGAGCGGCTTTCCGACACTCGACACGCTCGACAACATCCACGGGCTCGCCCAGTCCGCGTTCGACGTGCGCTGCGCACTCGAGTGGGTGCGCTCGCAGGACCCGGCCGGCATCTCACTGGTAGGGCTGTCATTGGGAGGGGGTGTGGCAGCCCTCGTGGCCGGGCTGGACGAGCCCTTCGACGGCGTCCTCGGTCTGGTTCCGGCGGTCGACTTCCCCGAGCTGTTCCACCGACAGACCCCCCACGAGATGCGCAGCGAGGCGTCGTTCATGCACCTGGACGTCTCCTCACGCCGCCTCCATTCGGTCGTCTCACCGCTCTCGTTCACCCCTGCGACCCCGCCCCAGCGACTCCACGTGCTCGCGGGCCTCAACGACAGGCTCCTCGACCCGCGCACCCAGGCCGGTCCCCTGATCGAACACTGGGCGACCACCAACAGTCGTTGGGTGGACCAGGGCCACGTCACCCACATGGGCACCGGGGCCATGGTCGAGATGATCGACGCTGCACTCCCCTGACCGGCGTTCGGTTCCAACCGGGCCAGAACCTCCAGCCAAAGAACGATCCGGGCAGGACCTCCAGGCCAGGACGATCCAGGCCCTGTGCAACGTTCGGGTCAGAGAGCCTGTTCCAGCTCCGTAAGCGCCTCGGGGATCGCTGCTGCGATCGAGCCGGGCTCGGGCACCACGTCGGGACAGCTCATGATCCCGAAGTCGAGGCTCTCCATGATCGAGAACACCGTCATGTTGAGGCTCATGCCCATGAGCAGCGGCCCCATCGGATAGAGCGCTTCGAGGGGACCACCCGCCAGGTAGAGCTGGAATGGCGGTCCGGGAACGTTCGAGATCACCACCGATGCAGCCGGAGGGGTGCGCGACGCGAGCCCGGCCGAGGTGTACATGCGTGCTGCCAACGTGATCAGCCCGGGAGGTGTGGTCTCGGTGAGGCCCATGATCTGGTGGGCCGCCATCGCCTGGTGCATCTCCTTGGCCGACTTGGTCGATTCGTGGATCGTCATCAGCCGCTCGAGTGGATCGTCGATGTCGGTGGCGAGGCTCGCGAACATATTGCCCAGGTTGTTGCCGACCGTTTCGTCGCCATCGGTGCGCATCGACACCGGACACGACGCGATCAGCGTCGAGTCCGGCAGCGTGTGGTGTTCACGCAGGTAGCTGCGAAGCGCCGTCGAGCACAGGGCCAGCACGACGTCGTTGAGCTTCACCCCCGAGGCGTCCTTGAGAGCCTTCACGCGTTCGAGCTCCAAGCGTGCGCTGGCGAACTCGCGCCGCGGTGTCGGATCTGTGTTGAACACCGTGCGAGGTGCTGTGAGGGGCAGGCTCACCGGCCGTTCGCCACGCAGCACCGGGACCGCGGAGACGGCCTGGCGCACCGTCTGGTTCACGAAACGGGCTGCGCGCACCGGTGTACGCACCGCGGAGTGCATCAGACCGCGCACGAACATCTCGCCCTGACCCGGCACGCGCTCGGCCTTTATCTCGTCGCGCAGCTCGGTGGAGGACTCCCTCGGCGTCGGTTCGAGGTCGAGCAGCACCTCAGCGAGTCCGGCACCCGACACGCCGTCGATGATCGAGTGGTGCATCTTCTGGAGGATCGCTACCCGCCCACCCTCGAGCCCCTCGATGCACCAGGCCTCCCACAGCGGCCGCGACCGGTCGAGCTTGTAGGACACGAGGCGCCCGACCACCTCGCCGAGCTCCCTGTCACCCCCCGGACGCGGCAGGGCAACACGGCGGATGTGGAAGTCGGGGTCCATGTCGGGATCCTCGACCCAACTCGGCCGGTCTATGCCGAAGGGCACGTCCACGTAGCGCCAGCGGAGCTGGGGCACCTCCGGGATCCTCGAGATGAGGATCTCGCGGAAGCGCTCGAAGGACCACCCATCTGGAGCCGCCTGCGCGTCGAGGACCATCAACCCACTCACATGCAGGTGCCAGTTCGGCGTCTCTCCGTAGAGGAATGCCGCATCCTGGCCGCTGAGCTTGCGCACTGTGCCTCGCTATGCCGATGTGGTGCCGGTCGACATCGAGCCCGCTAGTGGCCGAGGTCGAAGCGGTCGTTGTCCATGACCTTCACCCAGCCGGCCACCAGGTGGTCGAGCCAGGCGACCTCGCCACCTTCGGCCGCGTACTCCTCGACGATCGCGCGCAGTTGGGCGTTGGAGCCGAACGCGAGGTCGACCCGGCTCGCGGTCCAACGCTTGTCGCCATTGGCCCTGTCGCGGCCCTCGAAACTGTCCGACGTCTCGCCGGTCGCCGCCTCTCCGACCGCAAGCCACTCGGTTCCCATGTCGACGAGGTTCGTGAAGAAGTCCGTGCTTAGCACCCCTACGCGATCTGTCAGCACTCCGCGGGAATCCCCTGCCACGTTGGCCCCGAGCACGCGCATCGCACCGACCAGAGCCGTCATCTCCGGTGCCGACAGGTTCAACATGTAGGCCCTGTCGACCAGCATGTGCTCGGCGGGTACCGGGCCGGCCTTGGCCACGTAGTTCCTGAAGCCGTCGGCGGCGGGTTCGAGGTGACCGAAGGACTCGACGTCGGTGCTCGCCTGGTCCGCATCGGTGCGTCCGGGATGGAACGGAACTCTGATGTCGTGGCCGGCGGCCTTTCCTGCGGCTTCGAGCGCAGCGGTGCCACCGAGGACGATCAGATCTGCGAGCGACACCTGGGACCCACCGGCGGAGTTGAACCCGTCGCGGACCTCTTCGAGCTTCGCGATCACCGGTGCCACCCCGGCACTGACGTTGACGTCCCAACCGGCCTGCGGTTCCAGTCGGATGCGTGCACCGTTGGCGCCTCCGCGGTAGTCGGTGCGCCTGTACGTCGACGCGGATGCCCAGGCGGTGCCGACGAGTTGGCCGATGCCGAGCCCCGACTCCAACACGTCGCGCTTCAACTCGGCGATGTCACCTTCGGTGAGCGCGGAGCCTTTCGCTGGGGGCACGTTGTCCTGCCAGATGAAGTCCTCGGCGGGCAGTAGCGGGCCGACGTAGCGGGTCGTCGGACCCATGTCACGGTGCAACAGCTTGAACCAGGCCCGCGCGAACGCGTCGGCGAGCTGGTCGGGGTTGTCCCGAAAACGCTGCGCGATCTCCCGGAAACCGGGATCGACGATGAGGGCCATGTCGGCGTCGGTCATCGCCGGCGGGTTCATCTTGCCCTCCACGTGGGCGTCGGGAACCCAGAAGCCGTCCTTGACCTCGCGCGGCTGCCACTGCTTCGCCCCACCGGGAGACTCGACGACCTCCCACTCGTGGGCGAACAGGGTCTCGAGGAACGAGTTGTCCCACTGCGTCGGGGTCGGAGTCCACGCCCCCTCCAGGCCCGAGGTGAACGTGAACTCGCCCTTGCCGGTGCCGTTGGAGTTGATCCACCCGAGACCCTGGTCCGCAAGCCCTGCGCCTTCGGGTTCCGCACCCACCGCGGACTCGGGTCCGTTGCCGTGCATCTTGCCGAAGGTGTGCCCACCGACGGTGAGCGCCAGGGTCTCCTCGTCGTTCATCGACATGCGCGCGAACGTCTCGCGGATGTCGCGTGCGGACCCGAGCGCATCGGGCACCCCGTTGGGACCCTGCGGGTTCACGTAGATCAGCCCCATCTGCACCGCAGCGAGTGGCTCCGCGAGGTCGCGGTCGCCGGAGTACCGCTCGTCACCCAGCCAGGTGTCCTCCGGTCCCCAGTAGACGTCGTCCTCGGGTGCCCAGATGTCCGCTCGCCCGAACGCGAAGCCGAGGGTGGAGAACCCCATCGTCTCGAGCGCCCGGTTGCCCGCGAAGACGATCAGGTCGGCCCACGAGATCGCCCGGCCGTAGGAGAGCTTGATCGGTAGCAGTAACCGCCGGGCCTTGTCGAGGTTGCCGTTGTCGGGCCACGAGTTGAGCGGCGCGAATCGTTGGGAGCCGTTGCCCGCACCACCACGGCCGTCGCGGACCCTGTAGGTGCCCGCCGCATGCCACGCCATGCGGATGAACAGTCCGCCGTAGTGACCCCAGTCCGCCGGCCACCAGTCCTGTGAGTCGGTCATCAACGCATCCACGTCGCGGGTGAGGGCGTCGAAGTCCAGACCCGCCACCGCCTCGGCGTAGTCGAAGTCACCTCCGAGTGGATTCGAAGCCGGATGGTTCTGGGCCAGGATGCGAAGGTTGAGCTGGTTCGGCCACCACTTCTCGTTGGACTGCGCCTCAGCGGAGGTCAGGCCTCCCCACTGCGGAGTCCTCGTCGGATCGTCGCTCATGGTGTCTCCCCTTCTGGTCTGGCCATCTCTTCGGCGGCCCTTGCGGCACCGAGAGATGAGGCCTCTCGGTGCCGGGAGGTCAGAGAGTATCCCTCCACAGGCTGGCATGGGCGGGAGCGTCAGACGGAGCGTGAGCACACCCGATACAGCCGAACCTACCGTGGGCGGGACGTCTCCGACTCGAGCCATCCAAGATAGGCAGCACTGGCGCCGTCGATGGGCATCCGCACAACCTCGGGCAGGTCGTAGGTGTGCAACTCGGTGATCCTGCGCTCGACCTCGGCAAAGTCCGCTGTGCGGCACTTGATCGTCAGCCGGTTCTCGGGCTCGTCGCGTACCTCGCCGTCCCAGCGGTAGAAGCTCCGGATGGCGTCGACCTGCACGCACGCTGCAAGGCGCCGCTCGACCAGGTCCGCCGCGATGAGTGAAGCGAGCGCTTCGGAGTCGGTGGTCGTCACCGCGATCGAGTACTCGGCCTGAGGCACCTCGCGGAACATATCGCAGAACGTTGCGCCGATGGGCTCCGCACTGCATGGAGCACCCGATCGACCTAGGGTCACGACCGACGGAGGTGCTGGCACATGTCCAATCAGGGGTCTCAGGGGGATGGCCGAAGCCGTGGGACCACGATCGGGCTGGTGCTCAGCCTGCTCTGCGGCATCGTCTGGGTCGTCTACGGCCTGACCGGTGCGCCGCAATGGCTACTCGTGGTCGCCATAGTTTGGTCGATGCTCGTCGGCGGATGGTGGGCGTTCGCGCGGACGCTCGTCGATGATGCGGCAGGCAGGTAGACACCGAGAGGCGCGGGCCCCATGAGCCCCGACCGAGCGACCACGCGGGGACCGTGGAGAAACCGCTCGTATATCCAACCTGGGTGCAGATGGATATACTCCGCCGCATGAGCAAGCGACTGGTTGACATCGATGACGACCTCCTCGGTCAAGCCACCGAGCTTCTCGGTGCCTCCACGATGAAGGAAACCGTCAACAGGTCCTTGGAGGAGGTGGTGCTGGCGGCACACAGGCGACGTCATGTCGACCGGTTGAGCTCACTGCGCAACCTTGACCTCGATGATCCCGATGTCATGGCGGGGGCGTGGCTCTGAGATCTCGCTACCTTGCCGACAAGAGTGCACTGGCCCGATTTCCGGTGCGGTCCGTCAGGGAGCGGCTCGGTCCGATGATCGAAGACGGCGAGATAGCGACATGTGCGATCGTGGATCTCGTAATCCTGTACAGCGGCAGGAACCTGAACGACTACGAGTCCATCCTCGAAGAGCGGCATAGCTTCGACACGGCACCCATCACACCCGATGTGCTCGACACCGCAGTCGACCTCCAGCACGAGCTGGCTCGCAGAGGCCGACACCGGATACCGATCCCAGATCTCATCATCTCGGCTGCGGCGTTGCACACGAACCTCGTCGTGCTCCACTACGACTCCGACTTCGAACGCCTTGCTGAGGTCGGTGGCGCCCACCACGAATGGGTAATACCCCAAGGCTCGCTCTAGTCATCCAAGCTTCACCATGGCCGCTTGTCGGCCACGAGCGGTTGCCACCGAACCCGAGGGTGGACCTTTGGGGACGGCTTTCAAACCCTCCCGAAGCGGCGAGATCCGTTGTAGAACAGGGGTCGCGCCGCTCAGAGCACCCTCGAGGCCACCCCCATGGAGCCAGTTCTGAGCCGTTCGGGGGCCTCGGGCGGGATGCTCCAGACCAAAGGGGACAGCTTTCGAACCCTGTGCAACGACGCCTGGAGGCCAGCCAGGTCAAGCGTCTTGTTGAAGGCTCCGAGCAGGGTGCAACCCTGGCAGAGTTGGCCGGCTGGTTCGGTGTGCATCAACGCACAGTGTCGGCTCACCTCGACCGACGAGGCACAGCGCGCCGGTCATCCACCTGGGATGACGCCACACTGCGTCGTGCCGCCCAGGCGTATC